>MIQB01000029.1 GCA_002890585.1 Tannerella sp. oral taxon 808 | reverse complement strand
TCTGAATTCTTTTGATGTTACTTCTATCATGTTTCACCATAGCCCCCCAGATTATGATAGAAGTAACATCAAAAGAATTCAGAGATAAGCAAGCCTGCATATTGGAACTGGCCGATCGTGGCGAAAGAGTCATCATTAAAAGAAGGAGGAAGCCAGCTTATACGCTCGTCCCCGTCGATGATGACGCCGCCTATTTCACGCCCGAGATGTTGAAGAAGATCGATCGCTCCCTGAAGCAGGCCGAAGCAGGCGATGTCAAGCGCATCAGCAGCATCGAGGAGATAGACAGATTCCTTGGGCTATGAGGAACAATGATTAATTATCAATGATTACCCCAGAAACATGGCAGCATGGCACCGCCCTACCATTAATCATTGATAATTAATAATTGACCATTACTTAAGTAGATATACTTGATTCCCACACGGGAGCTCGGATTTGCGCAACATATCAATTGGCATACTTTTGCGCCTCAATCCGCAGAGGGCAGAAAAAGAGGCCCCCGGGGACTCAGAAATGGATGAAGTGCAAGGCGGCCGAGACCGAAGGCGAAGGGAGTGTACATAAGTACATGACCGAGCCTGAGCTTGTCGAAGGCAACGCAGCAATTCGCCATTTATGACGCCCCCGACCCGCCCCCGGGAATCACGATTAATACTAATAATCAATGTACGTAATTGTAGAAATCAACGGCCAGCAGTTCAAGGCCGAGCAAGGAAAGAAGTTGTTTGTCCATCACCTCCGCGACGTCGAGAGCGGCGCCACGGTGGAGTTCGACAAGGTGCTGTTAGTCGATGCCGACGGCAGTGTGCAGGTGGGAACACCCACGGTGGAAGGCGCCAAGGTGATTTGCGAAGTGCTTTCGCCGTTAGTCAAGGGCGATAAGGTGCTCGTCTTCCACAAGAAGCGGCGGAAGGGCTACCGCAAGCTGAACGGACACCGCCAGCAGTTCACCGAAGTGAGCATCAAACAAATCATCGCGTAACTATTAAACAATTAGAGAGAAATGGCACACAAAAAAGGAGTCGGCAGTTCCAAGAACGGCCGCGAATCAGAAAGCAAACGCTTAGGAATTAAGCTCTTTGGCGGGCAGCATGCCAAGGCCGGCAACATCATCGCTCGCCAACGCGGCACGAAGTTCCACCCCGGCAAGAACGTGGGCATGGGCAGCGACCACACACTCTACGCGCTCATCGACGGCGTCGTCACCTTCAAGCGCGGACGTGCAAATCGCTCCTTCATCTCCGTCGAGGGCGTCGCAGCAGCCGCCCCGACGCCGCCCGTGGAGCAAGCCGTGGAGGCGTAAGCGCCCCACGAGGTCGATATCAACGTAAGATTGAGGGGTTGTCCTTGGAAAAACAAGGGCAACCCCTTTTTCTGTATCCAATCGGCCGATAATACGATCTGCGTGCAGGCCAAATCCCCAATTGAAGCCCTGAAACCATACCCCGACAAGGCCAAATCTTGGCATTTGGGGTCCTTTTTGTTCTTTTTCACCCATTCGGAAACTCCCGAACGTATGCTACACTTCATTTCGCTTATTCGGAATCTTCCGAAGCTATGTAATATACAGATACAACTCTTCGGGAAATTCCGAAAGGAATAATACGACTGTTTTCACATATTCGGAAAATCCCGGAAATATAAAAATGAAAAATACACTCTTTCGGAAATCTCCGATTAATAGTAATAAAAAGAATTACTCTTTCGGAGAATCCCGATCAGTGCAAATAATCAAAATAAGATCTTCGGAAAATCCCGAAGACTTGAAAAAGTATGTATTCATACTTTCGGGAAACTCCGAGCGTTTGTAATAGTAAGTATCATACAATCGGAAATTCCCGAACAACTGTAATATAACAAATAGAACATTCGGGAACTTCCGAATGGATGAAAAATGACAAAAAGGGGCCCAAATGCCAGGATTTGGCCTTGTCAGAAAAGGACGGGGGAGGAGAATCTGCCCATTCTGCGGATTTGTAGAGGTGCTACGCCTGCGCGGCGATCGATGATCCGATGAAAAGCTGCCCCGAGAGGCCTTCGGGCGACCGAGCAGTGGATTATTCGGTCTTATTTTCGCCAACCCGCAGCAAATACGGTTGTTAGGGCATCGATTGCAACGTATAATTTCACGAATAAACAGATCACATGATGAAAACGAACGCACGATTGGGGCTTTTCGCCCTGTTGCTGTCCATCGTCTGGGCAGCCTGTACACAAGATCCGGACGTGCCGCCACGGCCAACGCCAAAGCCCGACACCGTGGCCGTAGACTCTGCCTTGTTAGGCAAATGGTACCTCGTCGGCCTCGGCACCGTCGGCGACACGGCCGTTACGCCCATTGACACGGCCAGCTATGCCTTAGAAATCTGGCGCGAGGGCTTCCTCTACGGCCAGTACGTCAATGGCAGCTATACCTGGATGGGCGATACCATCCACATCAAGCTCCATACCGAGAATGAGGATCGCATGCCAGCACAGGCGCTGCGTTATCGCAAGGCGCTGCTTGGCGTCGAGGGTTACCGTGTCGACAATGAACACCAAATGCGGCTCTTCTACGACCGGGGCCAGCGCTACCTGCTCTTCAGGGATCAGCCTACGATACCCCCGCCCAACCGGGCTATTGTTCCGCAAGCCCTGCTCACCACGTGGATCTTCCGCGGCTATGTGCAGATCAAGGACGGAAAGAAGACCCTTATCCAGAATGTCGAGACGGGTCGACTCCGCTTCCGCGCCGATGCCACTTGGGTGATCCAACTCTCAAGTGGACAGCTCACGGGCTCCTTCCGCACCGATGGTCAGTCGATGCACTTCAGTATCACACCGCCATCGCTGAAAACCAGCCCGAACGAAGCCTATTACCTCCGTCAGGAACTGGAACGGGTGACGAGCTACAAGATCCACGACAATGAGCTGCGGCTCTATGAGGGTGGTGGGGAGACGTACCTCAGTTTCCAAATAGCAGGGATCGAGGAACGTCGCATCGACGAGCGCATCTGCCGACCGTGGAAGCTCGTCGGGTTCGGGCATACCGCAGGTGGCTCGCTGCATATTCCGGAAGAAGGCTATAACCTCCGCGAACGGTCTTTCATGCTCGAATTTCGGGACAACGGCTCGCTCTACACCCATTCCTCAACCAATATGTTCAATGGCGACTACACCGTGGATGGCCAGTCGCTCCGTATGGACGTAGGCGGAGGCACCAAGGTGAACGAAACCAAAGAGGGCCTTGCATATGTCCAGGCGCTGCATGCGGCGGAACGTTTCGAACTGCAGAAGGACGGACGGCTGAAGCTCTTCTATAACCAAGGTCGCGACTATCTGCTCTTCCGCGATGGGCTCTCGCTCGTCTCCTCCACGCCACCCGCGGAGCTGCTGGGGAAGTGGACACTGATCGAGATTCGCATCTCCGCATTGCCTCCGACCGTCTTTAAGCCTGGCGAACAGACGATCACGTTTCGCGAGAATGGGTACGTCGATATTGAAGGATATAAGCTCTTTGGTGGCACACCCAGCGGGAAGCAACGTTTTGGCTACCGTCCGTGGGGTGGGGATCACACCCTCTTTATCGGTTGGACGTACTTCATCTATAATCAGAATGGAGAAATACTGACACTAATCAACAGGGCTGCCATAGACGGCCCGAACTACGTCTTCAAACGGCTGAAGGAGTGATCGCGCGGAGCATCCCCCGTAAATAGCCAAAGGCCCTGCCGGCAAAACTGCCGACAGGGCCTTTTTAGGTTTGCTGTGTGAATGCGGAGGGATTACCGTTCGCCAGCCTCACGCTTGGCGTCGTTCACCATCTTCTCGTTGGCGCTGATGAGGATCTCCACGCGGCGATTCTGCGCGCGCCCCGCGGCGGTGTTGTTGCTGGCCACGGGCTGGTGGATGCCTTTGCCCTCGAAGACCATGCGGCGGCTGCTCACGCCCTGGTCGATCAGGTAGCTATAGACGCTCTGGGCGCGCCGTTCGGAGAGGTGCTGGTTGTAATCCACCCGGCCGGTATTGTCCGTGTGACCCACGATGCGCAGATCGGTGTCGGGATTCTTCTCCAGGTTGCGAGCCAAGTCGCGGAGGGCTGATTTGGAGGCGTCGCTGACGGTGCTTGAGTTGGTGGCAAAGAGGATGCCCGAGTCAAACGTGACACGCAGTGCGGGCGCGTGGCCTTCTTCTTCTACGACTTCCACCTTCGTATCATCCGGAAGCACCTTCTCTAATTCCTTCTTCTGCTTGTCCATCTTCTTACCGATGATGGCACCTGTGGCTCCACCTACGGCAGCTCCGATGACGGCGCCCAAGGCCGTGTTGCCGGCCATCTTACCGATGCCCGCGCCGACGGCTGCTCCGCCGCCCACGCCGATGGCTGTTCCTTTGGCCGTATTGCTGGCCCCGCATCCCGAAAGCAACAGTGCCCCGCAGGCGAGCGCCATTGCTGATAATCTAAAGTGCTTGATCATTTCTGTTTCTCGTTTTTTGATTGGTGATACATGCTAATACATAATTCTCGATAAAAGACGGCGCAAAGAAAGTAAGAAGATTGCCCCCACCCGGAGAGCGTATCAATAACTACAGACCTCGGCCGGGGCATAATGGAAGATGGGCTCGTAGGTGTCATGTCGGGGCAGGTTGCCGAGCTCCTTTTGCAGCTCGATGCATTGCAAAGCCTCGCGTCGTGCTTCCTCTTCCGTCTCGCCGCCCCCGTTGATGCCTTCCGTATTGGTACTGTAAGCCCACCAGAAGTCTTTGCTCCGCTCGATGATGATTTCGATTTGCTTCATGTCTTACCGATAGAAATCCCGATGGTGCACACGGGTGATCTCGCCGAAGGCCGAGAGGCGGCGTTTGTCGATGCGGTGAAAGTTGCCGACAACGACGTAGACGGGGGTGCGGCCACGAACATATGAACGGTAGAAACGTGTGATATCGTCTATTGTCATGCGACGGATGTCGTTAAGGAGGGCGCGATGGGGATCGTCAGTGTAGCCGTCGCGGCGGAAGTCGGCGATGCGGGTGGAGATGTCGCGGAAGGCGGGGTAGGCGTTGTTGACGCGGTTGATCTCCGTACGGATTAGGGCGTCGATGCGCTCGGGGTGTTCGGGCATATGGCTGATTAGGGCGTCTAAGACTTCGAGGGCGTCGATCGTCTTGTCGCACTGGGTGGAGAGGTAGGCCACGAAGCGCGTGGGGCGGTCGGCGAGGCGGAAGGGTGGCAGACGGTAGGCGCCGGAGGTGTAGTATGCCAGCGAGCGATACTCGCGGATCTCTTGGAACATGAGCGACGACATGCCCTCGCCGAAATAGAGTGAGAAGAGGCCGGCCGTGTGGCGTTCGTGGAGCGTGGGCAGCGGATCGCAGGGCATGTAGACGTAGATGATGTTTTGGAAGACGTCGGGCATGTGATAGAAGAAGACGCGCGAATGGTCGTAGTTGACAAAGTCGCGGTAGGGATCGGTGGGGGCGGTGAGGCGTGCGGGGACGTCTGTGGCGAAGGCTCGGAGGGTGCGCTCGGAGACGCGTTCGGCGGGCAGTGTGCCGCAATAATGCGCCGTGCATACGCGGCGGACGGCCTGCCGGAAGAGGTCGACAAGTTCGCGGCCTGTGGTGTGCTTCACTTCACGCAGCGAAGGCCGGGTGAGGAATTGCGAGGCGTGTCCGTATTGTACGTATTCAAAGAGTGCCTCGGCCACTTCGTTGTTTGACTTGAAGAAGGCCTTTTCGGCCACACGCGCATCGTCGATGAGTGTTTTGAGCTTGCGGTCGTCTGGTTCCACGCCGGCAATGAAGCGACCGACGAGCTCGAGGGTCTCGTCGAAGGTTGTATCGAAGCCGGTGATCTTGATGTTGAGACAATGTTCATCGGCATCTAAATCGAGGGTGCTGCCGAGTGTTTGCAGGCGTGTGTGGAGTGCGTCGAAGGATTGCGAGGCTGTGCCAAGCAGTGGAATGTAACCCGTGAGCAGCTTCAGGCGCGGCTCTTCGATGAGGCCGATGGCGTAGGAGAGCTTCAGGGTGAAGATGTTGTTGACGCGGTTGGGGGTGATGTAGAGCGTGAGGCCTTCGGCGGGGTGGAGGGTGTGGACGTCGCGCTCGAAGTCGATGAAGCGCGGGCGAACCTCCTCGACGGGGATGCGGTCGAGCCACTGGCTGTAGGCTGATTCGGCGTCGGCATGCTTGGGCACGATGGGGGCGAAGCCTGGTTTGGTGAGTCGCTCCTTGGGGTAGCGGCCGGTCTTCTTCTTCACGAAGAGGTAATTGGCGCCGAAGTATTTGTTGGCCACGCGCACGACGTCGTCTTTCGTGAGGGCTTCGGCGCGGCTGAGCTCTTCGCGATAGTCGGCCCAGGTTTTGCCTTGTGAGAAGAGGCGCACCATGATTTGGCTGCGTGAATCGATGTCTTCTAATTCGGTAAGGTGTCGGCGGAGCTGTTCGCGCTTGAGGCTGTTGAAGATTTCGTCCGTGAAGTCGCCTTGCTTGACTCGCTCTAATTCGCGCCAGATCATGCGCTCGGCGGAGCGGCAGGTGTGCGAGAGCCGCGGCACGACGACGATGCCGATGAAGCCGGCTTCGTTAAACGATTCGCCACCGATCATGGCGCCCATTACGCGGCGTTCCACCATGAGGCGGTCTAAGTAGCCTGTGCCGTTCGAGTTGTTGAGGATGCCTGCGGCGACGTCGAGTGCGGGTTGATCGGGGTGGTTGGCTGGCACACCACGGAAGCCGAGGGCGACGGCTTTGAGCAGCGGCAGGGGGATTTTGACGGCTGTCCGTTCGCGTCCGCGGAAGGGGCGGATCTTGACCATCGGCGCCACGTCGGGCACGCCGCGCGGGATGCGCGAGAAGGTGCGTTCGATGATGGGTAGCGCCCGGCGGGTGTCGAAGTCGCCGCTGAGGATGAGGCCCATGTTCGACGAGACGTAATACGTTTTGAAGAAGCGTTTCATCTCCGAAAGTCGTGGGTTCTTCAGGTTCTCTGCGCTGCCGATGATGGGGTAGGCGTAGGGGTGGGGGCGGAAGTAGGTTTCCATTAGCCGCTCAATGGAGCGGTTGAGAATCATGTCGTCGCGCCGGTTTTTCTCTTCGTAGACTGTTTCTAATTCGCTCTGGAACATGCGGAAGACGGGGCGTATGAGCCGCTCGCTGTTGAGCTCGGCCCACTGCTCGATGTATTGTGGGGAGAAGAGGTTGTGGTAGACGGTGTAGTCATACGATGTGCCTGCGTTGAGCTTCGATCCGCCGTATTTCGTGATCAGCCGATCGAACTCGTTCGGGATCACATAGTCTGCCGCGCGGATGCTCAGCTCGTTGATCTCCATCTGGATTTCCTCCCTCCGTTTACGATTTTTCGTGGCGGCCAGCTCCTCGTATTTCCCCTCGATGGCGTCAAGGAAGACCTTTTCGGCCTTGTAATCGATCGTCCCGATCCGGTCGGTGCCTTTGAACATCATGTGTTCGAAGTAGTGCGCGATGCCCGTGTTGGGCGAGTCCTTCGATCCGGCCAGCACGACGACGGCGCCGAAGACTTTCGGCTGGCTGTGGTCTTCGTTGAGCCACACCGTGAGGCCATTGTCCAGGATGTACTCCTTAATTTCTGTTGAGACGAGCGTTGGTGCGGTTCGCGTCATGATTGCTGCCGGGTGGATGATGTATTCATTTCAAACCATTCAACAGATGGGCGGGTGAATGGTTCATTCTATCGGTGCGTTATTAGGTTTTTCGTCCGTTCCGGTGTTTGCAACAATGTTGCAAACGTCAACCGAACCGCCGCGGCCTTTGCAACAATGTTGCAAACGTCAACCGAACCGCCGTGGCCTTTGCAACAATGTTGCAAGCGTCAACCGACCCGCCGTGGTATTTGCAACAATGTTGCAAGCGTCAACCGACCCGCCGTGGTATTTGCAACAATGTTGCAAGCGTCAACCGAACCGCCGTGGCTTTTGCAACAATGTTGCAAACGTCAACCGAACCGCCGTGGCCTTTGCAGGAACGCTGCAAACGTCAACCTAATCATCCATGATCCATTACCCCCTTAGCAATCACCGCGGAAGTCCGTTGACGAACTCCGAGATCGTCCCGAACCGTTCACCGCGGCGTTGGAGCATTTCAACGAGCCGATCCAAGCGCTCCACGGCAGCGCGGCCACTGTTTCGGGTGACTAAGCGCGGCAGCCCCTCGATGCCCTGCAACGGCATGAATTCCCAGGGGTGGAAGTAGAGCATCAAGTAGCCGTCGTGGCGGAGTGCGCGGCGGGCCAAGCAGCGGTAGAGCGCGGGCGGCAGGTGGTGAAACGAGAGCCAGAAGAGCGGGAAGCGCACCAACGGCGTCGTGGCCGCCGGCAGCTGCACGAGTCCCCCGCGGCGGAACCACGTGCGCGGCTCGCGGAGGTGGTTGTAGCGCCCGGGGATCCATGTCGGATTCAGCGACGAATTATAACGGTAGCCCGCTCGCCGGAGCGCCTCGTCGGCGACGTACATCATGCGCGGCATGCGAAAGCCCACGACCGGCTGCCCCGACATCTGCCTGAGCACTCGGCGCGACCGCTCAAGGTCGGCCACCTCGAAGGCACTATGCGCATAACCGTGCGAGGCCACCTCATGCCCGCCCTCGCTGATGGCTCGGATCACCTCCGGCGCCGCCTCCGCAAACCGCGCCGTGCAAAAGAACGTCGCCCGTGCCCCGTGCCCCGCCAATACCTTTAATATATGTCCGCACCCCTCGCGCGAGACGCGCACCTGCTCCTCCCACGCAATCGGCAGGCCGTACTCCGTCGGCAGGTCGAACTCCTCAATGTCAAAACTCAGTAGGATCATGTTTTTATCAGTCATCAAGTTATGAGTTACAAGTTACGAGTTACGAGTTACGGGTTACAAGTTTGAGGTGGGCGTCTCTTCTGACTTGTCACTTGTAACTCTTAACTCGTAACTACAAGTCATCATCTCCCACACGAGCTTCAGCCATACCAATACGCACGGCAACGCCTTCAGCGCATACGGCAACACGTAACGCTTGAATACCGATCGCGGAAACAAGTCCGACGGCGACAGGCTCGTCAATACGAAGGCGAAGACCAACAGCGCCACATCCCACCGGCTGCGTCGCCACGGCACGCCCACATACCAAATGGCCACGCCCGTCAGCGCAATGATATACCCGCTCGACTCGCTGCCCGTGCTGAACAACACCACGAACAGCATCACCGACGCTAAGAACATCAACCGAAACGCGGGCTGCCCGTACTGCCCCCTCCGCAGGTATGGCAACGCAAACAGCACCATCCCCGGCAGGATGATCCACAAGTCGGAATAGTCCGTCCACCCCGAAATCTTCCGCACCATGCCCGGCAGCGAAATGTTCTGATAAAGCGCAAACAGATTCGCCTCACTCTTGGCCCCAAGCGCCTCCGGCCACACCGCATATTGCTCCAAAATATACCCCGGCGACGATAGCAGCATGGGCAGCACGAAGCACACCACGCTCCACCCCACCAGCGCCCACAGGAACCTCCCCTTGCGCCGCACAAAAAAGAAGAACGCCAGCCCCACGATGCCATAAATCTTGACCAGCGTCCCCACGACGATCATCAGCGCCGCCCACCCCTCGCGCCCCTCCTCAATCCACACGAACGCAAGGATCAGCAGCGCCGCGATGGCCACGTTGAACTGCGCCAGACACAGTGCCGTGAACAGCTCGTTGGCGCAAAACCACGCCACGAACAACCGCCCCCGCCGCTCCATCGGCAATCTTCGCACAGCCACGAACAGCAGTCCCGCCATCGCCAGCAGCCACAGCCCAAGCCCCACCTGCGGCGGCCACACCGCAAACGGCGCCACCACGCAGCTGAAGAACGGGCCGTAGAGGTTCACATCGTGATACACCTCCGGATACTCCGCATAGAGCGGCAACCCCTGCCACACGTGCCAAAACACATGTCGGAAGATCGAGAAGTTGTTGTTCGGGTATTTCAGCAGCGCCGCAGCCACAGCAGCCACAGCCCACACCACCCCGATCGGTGTATAACGATTGAAGAACGGGCGCTCCGTCACCCAATCCAAGAGTCTTTTCTTCCGATTCATCATACTTGGTTTTTACGGCCGGCAAAAGTAAAAGTGCCACGCCAACGCAGATTCGTCCACATTATTGCGTCTTTCGTACAAGAAAGCCGGGGGTTATGAAAATCTAACCTACTTTTGCGTCAAGAAATCCCCCAAGACAGTGCCCTATTTATACATCATATCCGGCTGCAACGGCGCAGGTAAGACGACTGCCTCCTACACCATCCTACCCGAGATGTTAGGCTGTAAAGAGTTTGTCAATTCCGACGAGATCGCGAAAGGATTGTCGCCCTTCAATGCCGATAACATCGCCGTAGCCGTCGAGGCCAGCCGAATCATGTACCGGCGCATTCGTGAATTAGTGGCAGCCAACAAGACGTTTGCATTAGAAACCACCCTCGCCAGCCGCTCGATAGCCAAGCTGCTGCAGAACGCGCAGGAGAGAGGTTACTATGTGACGCTGCTGTACTTCTGGCTCAACACGCCAGACTTGGCCGTGGAGCGTGTCCGCAACCGTGTCGCATCTGGTGGTCACAACGTCACCGAGAGCACCGTGAGGCGGCGCTACGTGGCGGGCATCCAAAACCTGTTCCAGCTCTACATCCCCATCTGCGATTATTGGATGATCACAGACAACTCCCTCTCGCCGATGGAGGTGATCGCAAAGGGCTTCAAGAACGGGAAGAAGAGTATCTATAACCCTGTTGTTTATAATAAACTAGAAACTTATGAATGAACGAGAGTTAAGCAAGTTTGAAGAGAACGTAGTGAAAGGTGCGAGCCTAGCCTTCCAGCGTTTGGTGAAGAAGAGAAAAGAGGAAAACGGCGAGCTGGTCTTTGCTCGCAACGGACGAATCTTCAAAGTGAAAGCCGTTGACTTATAATACTCCTTTCCCCCTTCCAAGAGACGTAGGGAGATCTCGTTCTTTCAGCCCACCAGGGCAAAGCGTTTCTCTCCGGGGTATCGGCGTAAGTGTGCATCACGCTTACGCCCTTTTTTTGTCCATACGTGGGGAGATGGTTGGCCCACTGTATCTCTGGGGAGCCATGGAAGCGTTGTCGGGGTACGCGCACGGCATTTCGACTGGCGTCCGAGCTCTGGAATCAGTGATTCCGCGGCTTCGACTGGCGTCCGAGCTCTGGAATCAGTGATTCCGCGACTTCGACTGGCGTCCGAGCTCTGGAATCAGTGATTCCGCGGCTTCGACTGGCGTCTGAGCTCTGGAATCAGTGATTCCGCGGCTTCGACTGGCGTCCGAGCACTGGAATCAGTGATTCCGCGACTTCGACTGGCGTCCGAGGAGATCCCGGAGCACGGCTACCGGTCTTTGTGTCGCCGGTTTTTGTAGAGGGGGACGAAGACGATGATGCCGGAGGCGATGATGGTGAAGACGGTCATGAAGTCCACCGTCGGGCTGTAGCGGAGCAGTATGTAGACCAAAAGGAACCAAAGGAGGAGGATGCACACGGCTTGCGTGTTGCTGATCTTGCGGCGGGGCATTAGGGGATTGTTATTGGGGTGTGTGGATGTTCAGTATAGGTGATGTGTACCCGGAATGGGCTTCTTGGGTACATGTGGTGAGTGACGTGTGCCCGAAATGGGGATTTGGGGTACATATCAGAGGTTGGAGCGATCAGACTGGCCGTGATGGACAAAGAGATTGACCAATGATGTGTTGATGTAATAATTGGAGCGCCCGACTTTTATCCGCTCCAGCAGTCCGTTCCCGACGATCATATCCAAGTATTTAGCGGCCGTCTTCCGTCCCACACCCATGTCCTGCTGGAGGTACTCAATCTTGGTATAGGGGTGGAAGAAAAGGTTGTTGAGCAACTCGTGCTTATAGGTCTTATCGAAGAGCGGACGGAGGCGCTGCTTGTATTTGGCCATAAGCATCGATATGCCTTCAACCAGCTGGATGGTCTGTTCCGAGGTTGCCTCGATGCCTTTGAGTAGAAAGAGAATCCATGCCTCCCAGGCAGCAATGTGAGCCTCCGCGGTGCTGCCTTGCGTATCACGGACATGCTGTATCAGCCGGTAGTATGTGCCTTTGTTATGGGTGATGTAACGGCTGAGGTAAAGGATGGGGAGATCCAGCAGGTCGTTGATCACGAGGTAGAGCACGGAGATGACACGGCCCGTGCGACCGTTGCCGTCGTAGAAGGGATGGATGCTTTCAAATTGGTGGTGGATGACGGCCATTTTGATCAGCGGGTCGACGTCGTGCTGCGACGGATCATTGATGTATTGCTCCAGATTGTCCATCAAGCGCTGAATTTCGCCGTTGTCTTGCGGTGGGATGTAGACCACTTCATTGGCATCATTCCTCAGTGTGGTACCAGGCACGGCGCGAAAGCCGGCTTTGTTTTCGACCAGCTCTGCTTGTATCCGCCGTATATCGTTCAGTGTAAGCAGTCCTGTTTGTCTGGCAGAGGCAAAACCGCGTTGCAGGGATTGACGATAGTTCAGCACCTCTTTCGTCGAGGCATTGATGACTACATCCCGCATAGCGAGGTCGGCACGATAGAGCTCATCGTTGGTGGTGACGATGTTTTCCACCTCGGAGCTGTCCTTGGCTTCTTGCAGCGTCAGGGTATTGATCAGGATTTGCTCGTTGGGAATTGTGCGAGCGACACCTTTAAGTTCAGCCAATCGACGGTGCGAGAGGCTGAGTTGCCTGAGGATGGCTCTCGTCTCCAAGTCGAAGGGCAGGGGGAGTGTGGGGAGCTGATAGGGGTGTGTCATTTTTCTCTCAAAACATTGGGGATAAAGATCGAGTCCTTCACTTCACCTCCGGGACAAGGCGGTGGGTGATGGCGTAGAAGGTGAGGCCGGGTGTGGTTTTGATGCCGAGCTTGGCTGTGATGTTTTTGCGGTGGGTGAGGATGGTGTTGACGCTGACGTAGAGGCGGGCGGCGATCTCTTTGTTTGTCAGGCCCTCGACGATGAGGCGGAGGACATCCTTCTCGCGTTCGGAGAGGCGGTTGCTTTCGTCGTCGATCATGGGCAGGAGGATGCGATGCCGGATGCGGTTGTGCTGGCGGATGTCGCGGCCGAGGGTGTCGATGGCGAAGAGGACGGCGTAGCAGAGGTTCTCGTCGTATGGGCCTGCGAGGTGCTTGAGCATGATGTGGCGCATGTCGTCGAGGGTGGCTTGGATGGTTTCGTCGTCGTCGGTGGGGGCGTGGGGGCGTGTCCGGCGGCGGTGTCCCTTCGGGTCAGCAGCTGTGGCAAGGAGGTGGGGGAACCAGTCTCGCTCGTCGGCTTCGATGCGGCGGCGGAGGCGCTCCTTGAAGGTGGCGAACATGTCTCCCAAGAGGCGCAGTGAGGTGTTGCCTGTGTCGGAGGCGTGGATGAAGAACTGGAGGTGCCGCTCGATGTTGGGCAGTTGGTTTTGCAGGTAGTATCGGTTCGTCTTCTTCAGGTAATCGATGATCTGCCCGAGGTGGAAATGCTGGAGTTTCTTTTCGGGGAAGTAATCTTCGTTGATAAACGTGTTGACGATGGTGAGGAAGAAGTCGGGATCTACGTCGTGTGCTTCGCAGACGGTCTTGACTGTGTCGTCGCCCACGCCGAGGCGTATGCCAAAGCGGTTGATGACGGGCACGAGGGCGAGGTGGCTCTCGATGGCTTCACTCATTTTCATGTTGGCGTAGATCAACAGCATGGGGAGGGTGGTTATGGGTTAATTAAAAAGGGCTCTATAACGGATTGTATGGGTGCGCGAATTTGTGTTTCCCGCAAACGAAATATGCCATATGGCGCCGCGCCCAGCCATTCATCAATAACTATTACTTGGAATAGAAATGCCCCGTCGACGATCGTTGTTGGCGTTTTTCCTTGCGGAAATGCCCCGTCGACGATCGTCGTTGGCGTTTTTCCTTGCGGAAATGCCCCGTCGACGATCGTTGTTGGCGTTTTTCCTTGTGGAAATGCTCCGTCGACGATCGTTGTTGGCGTTTTTCCTTGCGGAAATGCCCCGTTGACGATCGTCGTTGGCGTTTTTCCTTGCGGAAATGGCCGTTGACGATCGTCGTTAGCGTTTTTCCTTGCGGAAATGGCCGTTGACGATCGTCGACGGCATCCTCGAAGCCTCCCCTGATCAAAAGATTCAATGGATCAAGCGTCGAGATAGAGGCTTTGCCAACATGGACAATGGCATACTTCGTTTGCGGTAGACTTCCATTCGGCTACCTGCACGCCTCATTACAGAGCCATTAAAAAGTAGGGGCGCCTCTGTCTGTGCGCCCCTACATGTGTTTGGGATTATCAGGGCGTATGCGATACGTCCGCCCTTACATGGGAATAACGAGAGAGAGAGCTCTCACTTCGCGTTACGCATAAACTCTTCCACCTTATCCACCATGTTGCGGCTGCCGCAGAAGAAGGGTGTGCGCTGGTGCAGCTCGGTGGGTTCGATGTCGAGGATGCGGCGGAAGCCGTCGGAGGCTTTGCCACCGGCTTGCTCGGTGAGGAAGGCGATGGGGTTGCACTCGTAGAGCAGGCGCAGCTTGCCACGCGGCGATTGCGAGGTGGAGGGGTAGATATAGATGCCCCCTTTGATCATGTTGCGGTGGAAGTCGGCCACGAGCGAGCCGATGTAGCGCGAGGTGTAGGGGCGTCGACCCTCCTCTTTCTGGCAGTACTTGATGTAGTCCTTCACCCCCTGCGGAAACTTGATGTAGTTGCCCTCGTTGATGGAGTAGATCTTGCCATCCTCCGGGAAGCGCATGTTCGGGTTGGAGAGGTAATAGCTGCCTAACGAGGGGTCGAGGGTGAAGCCGTTCACTCCGTTGCCGGTGGTGTAGACTAACATGGTGGAGGAGCCGTAGATGATGTATCCGGCGGCCACTTGGTTCGTCCCCTTTTGCAGGAAGTCTTCGAGCTGCACGGGCGTTCCTTCGGGCGTGATGCGGCGGTAGATGGAGAAGATGGTGCCCACGGAGACGTTCACGTCGATGTTAGACGAGCCGTCCAAGGGATCCATCAGCACGACGTACTTGCTGAGCTCGGAGTTGGCGCCGCTCCGAATCTCGATGAAGTCGTCGTTCTCCTCGGAGGCCACACCGCAGACCACCTCGCGCTGCGAGAGGGAATTGATGAAGACCTCGTTCGCGATCACGTCGAGCTTCTGCTGCTCCTCGCCCTGCACGTTGCGGTTGCCCGCTTCGCCCAGCACATTGGTGATGCCCGCTTTGTTGATGTAGCGGTTCACCATTTTGGAGGCGATCTGAATGCAGCTGATCAGGCGTGAAAACTCACCAGACGAATACTTGAAATCCATCTGCTTCTCAATAATGAACTCTCCTAAGGTTGGTAAACTGTTCTCTTTCATAATGGTATTCTTTTTGATTGCAGGGCAAAGAACTGCCTTTTTCCCTGCCTAACCAAAGCGTGGGGCACGGCCGTGAGCAACCTCTGATTGTGATCAGCGCATCGCGCAGGCTGGGGGAAGAAGGATCACGCCCCGCCGCCGTTGGCATGTTCGCAGCCGGCACAGCGGGCTGCCTCGCCACGGAACCGACGCTCCACAAGCGTGCGCAGACGATCCTTGAGTGGCTCTAAGCGGACGCGGTCGATGACGTCGGAGGTGAAGGCTACGCTCAGCATCATCCGCGCCTCGGCCAGGGGGATGCCGCGGCTCTGCATGTAGAAGAGCGCCTGCTCGTCGAGCTGCCCGGTGGTCATGCCGTGCGAGCACTTCACGTCGTCGGCGTAGATCTCAAGCTGCGGCTTGCTGTACATGCGGGCGTCGCGCGTCATGCAGATGTTGCGGTTCGTCTGGTAGGCCTCCGTCTTGTCGGCGCCCTCGCAGACGAGGATGCGGCCAGCAAAGGCGCCCACGGCGTGGTCGTCGAGGACGTACTTGAAGAGCTCGTTGCTGGTGCAGCGGGGCACGCGGTGCGCGATGTGCGAGTAGGTGTCCACGCGCTGCTCACGGTCTTCGATGGCCATGCCGCAGAGGGTCAGCTCGGCGCCCTCGCCATTGATGCGGGCGCGGTAGTTGTTACGCGTCTGGCCGTTGTTGAGCGTGATGCCGTTGACTAAGACGTTGCTCCCGGCCTCCTGCATGGCGAAGAGCGAGGAGAAACGGCGTGTGCGGATGGAGCTCTCCTCGAGGTCGTAATAGTCGACTACAGCGTCGCGTCCGGCGAAGATCTCGATCACCTCCGTAGAGAGGAAGTCGGTGTCGCCCATGCTGTGATCGCAGACGAGCAGCTTGGCCGAGGCGCCGTCTTCGGCGATGAAGAGGATGCGCCGATTGGCCATCAGGCGTTCCGTGCTGCGGAAGAGGTTGATCAGCTGCACGGGCTGCTCAAGGGCGACACCGGTGGGCACGTAGACCACGAGGCCGTCTTGCGCGAAGAGCGTGTTAAGCGCCGCGATGGCGTCGTGATCGGTGCGGGCCGCCCCGCCGTAGTAGCGCGCGGCCTGCTCAGGGTGACGCTCGGCAAAGCCGGCGATGCTGCCCACGTAGACACCCGCAGGGAGCGACGCCTCGAGTCGGCCGTCAGAGTAGAACGTGTCGTTGATTACGAAGCAGGGTGTGGCGCTGAGGTTGGGCACGTTGCAGCGGAACAGGTCGGCCGTGTTCACGTCTACCGGCCGGCGGTCGAGGTTCAGGCCATAGTCCGGCGCGAAGGCCGCCTGCATGTCGGTGTATTTGTAGTACTCGCTCGTCGTCGGTGGGAAGCCTCCGCGGCGCAGATCCTCCAAAGCCCGGTCGCGCGGCGCATTCATGCAGGCCGGCGCATGGCGGTGCACCGTGTCGCGGTGACTCTGGTAGAGGTCGATGTATTGTTGTTCGGAGTTCATGTCAGCAGACTATCAATCATTATCCTTCAGCCAATCGTACCCCTTCTTCTCCAGCTCGAGCGCCAGCTCAGGGCCGCCGGTCTTGACGATGCGTCCGTGATAAAGCACATGCACGACGTCGGGCTTGATGTAGTCCAAGAGGCGCTGGTAGTGCGTGATGACGATGGTGGCGTTGTCTGGTCGGCGGAGGTGGTTGACGCCTTTGGCCACGATGCGGAGGGCGTCGATGTCGAGGCCGCTGTCCGTCTCGTCGAGGATGGCGAGCGTGGGCTCGAGCATGGCCATTTGGAAGATCTCGTTGCGCTTCTTCTCGCCTCCGGAGAAGCCCTCGTTCACGCTGCGGCTCATCAGGCGATTGTCAAGCTCCACGATCTCGCGCTTCTCGCGCATCAGTTTGAGGAAGTCGGTGGCCGAAACGGGCGCCTCGCCACGGTATTCGCGTTGGGCATTGACTGCCGCACGCATGAAGTTCACCATGCTCACGCCGGGGATCTCCACGGGGTATTGGAAGCTGAGGAAGATGCCTTCGCAGCTGCGCTCTTCGGGCGCCAGCTGTAGGAGGTCTTTGCCTTGGAAGGTCACTGTGCCTTGAGTGACCTCAAAGGCTGGGTTGCCGACGAGCACACTGCTGAGTGTGCTCTTGCCCGAGCCGTTGGGGCCCATGATGGCGTGTATCTCGCCGGCGTTCACGCGGAGGTCGATGCCTCGCAATATCTCTTTGCCGTCGATGCCGGCATGCAGGTTGGTTATCTCTAATAACATAATAGGGTAGTTAGAAGTAGTAGGGAGTAGTAGGAAGTAGTAAGAAGTAGTCAGGGGTCTTCTTCTCTGATCCTTCTTTTCTTCCCTTGATGGAAGAAAAGAAGCAAAAGAAGATCAAGGCCTCAGGGAGGCCGGCCAACTTAGGAGGCCGGCCAACTTAGTAGAAGATGTTGTCGAGTACCATATAGAAGAGCGTCCAGGCGTCGTCCTCGCGGAAGCAGAAGGGGAAGTTGACCTTGAGGCCGACGCTGAGGTCGTGATACATGCCGCGGTCGGCGTAGTTAGAGCCCATGTCGATGCTGCTTCCGGGCTGGTCGATCGCTGTGCGGGCGTCGAGACCGACGACGAAGTCGTAGCGCAGCGTGAAGGCGACGGACGAAAGCAGATAGAAGTCTAAGCCGACGCCGGGCGAAAGGGACAGCCGCGGGTTGCGGAAGTAATACGTCGCGTGGCTGTCCAAGTAGGGCGCCGTGGTGCGACGGACACGTTCGTCGAAGTTGCCCCAGGCCGAGGCCGCGAGAAAGGGTTGCACGGGGAAGCGGTCGGGCAGGAAGTAGCGCTTCATCCCTAACCGCAGGCCCTGCATGCGCCGCGCGCGATCGTCGTAAACGATCTCTGTGTGGAAGTAACCCGCTTCGACGGCCCACTTGTCGGGCAACGCGATCTCGCCCGTCACGAACCACTCCGTGCCATGCGTCACGATGATGGCGCGGGGGGAGCTGCCCGTCTGCACAGGTTGTGCAAAGGGTGATCCGCCAGCGTTGATGGCCCACCGACGCCGACAATCGTCTTGGCCGAAGGCTGCCACATAGCCCACCGCCACGATTGACAGCAACAGGAGGAGCCGACGCCGTATCATCCCACGCTGCCCTCCAGTGAGATCTGCAGCAGCTTCCCGGCCTCGACGGCGAACTCCATCGGCAGCTTGTTCATCACCTCGCGGGCGTACCCGCCGACGATCAGGCTGACGGCCTTCTCGGTGTCGATGCCGCGCTGGTTGCAGTAGAAGAGTTGATCCTCGTTCACCTTGCTTGTTGTGGCCTCGTGCTCCACGACGGCCGTCTCGTTCTGTATGTCGACGTAGGGGAAGGTGTGTGCACCGCAGGTGGAGCTGAGCAGCAGGCTGTCGCACTGGCTGTGGTTGCGGGCGCCCTCGGCGCGCGGGGTGACCTTCACAAGGCCGCGGTAGCTGTTCTGGCTGTGCCCGGCCGAGATGCCCTTCGACACGATCGTGCTACGCGTGTTGCGGCCGAGGTGGATCATCTTCGTGCCCGTGTCGGCCTGCTGGTAGTTGTTGGTCACGGCCACGGAGTAGAACTCGCCCACGGAGTTGTCGCCGGCCAGGACGCACGAGGGGTATTTCCACGTGATGGCCGATCCGGTCTCCACCTGCGTCCAGGAGATCTTGCTGCTTTCGCCCCGGCACATGCCGCGCTTGGTGACGAAGTTGTAGATACCGCCGTTGCCGTCCTTGTCGCCCGGATACCAGTTCTGCACGGTGGAGTATTTCACCTCCGCGCGATCCATCGCCAGGATCTCCACGATGGCGGCGTGCAGCTGATTCTCGTCGCGCATGGGGGCGGTGCAACCTTCGAGGTAGCTTACGTAGGCGTCGTCGTCGGCCACGATGAGGGTGCGCTCAAACTGACCCGTGTTGGCGGCGTTGATGCGGAAGTAGGTGCTCAGCTCCATGGGGCAACGCACGCCTTTGGGGATGTAGACGAAGGAGCCGTCGGAGAAGACGGCGGAGTTGAGCGCGGCGAAGAAGTTGTCGCGATAACCGACCACCGTGCCGAGGTATTTGCGGACGAGGTCGGGGTGATGCTTCACGGCCTCGCTGAAGGAGGAGAAGATGATGCCTTTCTCGGCCAGTACTTCTTTGAAGGTGGTCTTCACCGAGACGCTGTCCATGACGGCGTCGACGGCCATGCCGCTGAGGATCTTCTGCTCGTGGAGCGGGATGCCGAGCTTGTCGAACGTCCGGAGCAGCTCCGGGTCTACCTCGTCGAGGCTCTTGGGTCCGGCCTTCTTGCGAGGCGCGGCGTAGTAGATGATGTCTTGGTAATCGATGGGCGGGATGTGGAGGTGCGCCCAGGTGGGCATCTTCAGCGTCTGCCAGTGGCGAAAGGCACGGAGGCGGAAATCTAAGAGCCACTCCGGCTCCTCCTTTTTGCGCGAGATCAGCCGGATCACGTCCTCATCGAGTCCGCGGTGCAGCAGCTCCGTGTCGATGTCGGTGGTGAAGCCGTATTTGTATTCGCTGCCGGTGATCTCATCTAACAGCGGATCGGTATTCTTCTTCGTTTTTTCCATTCTATCTATTGTGTGAGGGTGATATGTGGTCGGCCGAGCTCTGCGGCGGGCCGTTGATGTCTTGTTTGTGGGGTTGCTTATGATTTACACGCCGTGCAAGCTCCGAAATGCAGTGAAGATCATAACTTACATGCAAGTTATTTATGAAATGCAGTGCATTTTGCCCTTTGCACGCCGTGCAAGCTCTGAAATGCAGTGAAGATCATAACTTACATGCGAGTTATTTATGAAATGCGCTGAAGATCATAACTTACATGCGAGTTATTTATGAAATGCAGTGCATTTTGCCCTTTGCATGCCGTGCAAGCTCCAAAATGCAGTGAAGATCATAACTTACATGCAAGTTATTTATGAAATGCAGTGCATTTTGCCCTTTGCACGCCGTGCAAGCTCTGAAATGCAGTGAAGATCATAACTTACATGCGAGTTATTTATGAAATGCGCTGAAGATCATAACTTACATGCGAGTTATTTATGAAATGCAGTGCATTTTGCCCTTTGCATGCCGTGCAAGCTCCAAAATGCAGTGAAGATCATAACTTACATGCAAGTTATTTATGAAATGCAGTGCATTTTGCCCTTTGCATGGCGTGCAAACTCCAAAATGCAGTGAAGATCATAACTCGCATGCAGGTTGTTTATGAAATTCACTGAAGACCATAACTTACATGCAAGTTATTTATGAAATGCAGTGCATTTTACCCTTTGCACGCCGTGCAAGCCCCAAAATGCAGTGAAGATCATAACTTACATGCGAGTTATTTATGAAATGCAGTGCATTTTACCCTTTGCATGGGGTGCAAGCCCAGAAATGAGGGTCATTTTGTTTCCTGCCGGCAGGTTGTAGGGGCTGCTGCGGTTCATTCCTTCCGCCACACGAAAAGCTTGGGCGAAAAGACGGCCGGGACGGTTTCGCGGATGAAGGGGTAGGTGCGGGAGCGGGCTTTTGTCTCCTCCGACAAGAGGAAGCCGTGGCGGTCGAGCCCCTCGACGAGGTTCAGCGTGAAGCTGATGATGAACAGGGCGAAGCTGGCGGCGCAGAGGGCGCCGGTCAGGTGGTTGATGAGGCTCAATGGGCCCACCGCCACCCCGTGCTCCACCCAACGCCCGGCCAAGCGGACAGCGGCGAGGATGAGGATGAAGGCGCCGATGTAGCTGACGAATGTCACACTGCGCTCCGAGGCCCATCCGGCGCTGAGGATGAGGCCGCGCAGCAGCAGGGCCACCTTCGTGCAGCCGTAGATGGCAGCCAAGAGGGCACCCAAGGCGGCTACCTGACGGATGAATCCGTCGCGCCAGCCCTTGACGAAGCTTCCTCCGACGAGGCACAGCACCATCATGTCCAGCCAAGTCATGCGCGGGGTAGCCTTGGGTTATAGCGTTTTCTTCACTTCGATTTCGTCGAACGGCTCGATCATGTCACCCTCACGCACATCGTTGTAGTTGTCGATGCAGAGGCCGCACTCTTGCCCCAAAGTGACCTCCTTCACTTCGTCTTTGAAGCGCTTGAGCGAGGCCAACTCGCCGGTGTGGATCACGATGCCGTCGCGGATGACGCGCACCTTGTTGGAGCGTTTGATCTTGCCTTCCTTCACGATGCAGCCGGCCACGGTGCCCACCTTCGAGATCTTGAAGACTTGCAGCACCTCAAGGTTGCCGCTGATCTCCTCCCGGATCTCGGGCGAGAGCATGCCCTCCATGGCGGAGCGGACTTCCTCGATGGCGTCGTAGATGATGGAGTAGAGGCGGATTTCGACGCCTTCTTTCTCGGCCAACTTGCGTGCGGCTGCGGCGGGGCGCACCTGGAAGCCGATGATGATGGCGCTGGACGAGGCGGCCAGCTCGACGTCGGACTCGGAGATCTGCCCGACGGCTTTGTGGATGACGTTGACCTGAATCTCCTCGGTGGAGAGTTTGATGAGGGTATCGGAGAGCGCCTCGACGGAGCCGTCCACGTCGCCCTTGACGATGAGGTTCAGCTCGTGGAAGTCGCCCAATGCGCGGCGTCGCCCGAGCTCTTCCAATCCGAAGCGCTTCTGGGTGCGGAGCCCCTGCTCGCGCTGTAGCTGCTCGCGGCGTGCGGCTATCTCGCGCGCCTCCTGTTCGGTCTCTAAGACGTTCAGCGTGTCGCCCGCCTGCGGTGCACCGTCGAGCCCGAGGATCAGCACGGGCTCCGATGGCCCGGCGCTCTCCACGCGTTGGTTACGCTCGTTGAACATGGCCTTGACGCGCCCGTAATGCGTGCCCGCCAGCACGATGTCGCCCTGGTGCAGCGTCCCGTTGCTCACCAGTACGGTGGCCACATAGCCGCGCCCTTTGTCGAGCGACGATTCGATGATGGAGGCTGTGGCGCGGCGTTTCGGGTTGGCCTTGAGCTCCAACAGGTCGGCCTCGAGCAGCACTTTCTCGAGCAGGTCTTGCACGCCGATGCCCTTCTTGGCCGAGATGTCTTGGCTCTGATACTTGCCGCCCCACTCCTCGACTAAGTAATTCATCTGCGAGAGCTTCTCCTTGATCTTATCCGGGTTGGCGCCGGGCTTGTCGATCTTGTTGATGGCAAAGACGATGGGCACACCGGCTGCTGAGGCGTGGTTGATGGCCTCGACGGTCTGCGGCATGACGTTGTCGTCGGCTGCTATGATGATGATGGCGATGTCTGTCACCTTGGCTCCGCGTGCACGCATGGCGGTGAAGGCCTCATGCCCCGGGGTGTCGAGGAAGGTGATGTGTCGGCCGTCGGGCAGGGTCACGCTGTAGGCACCGATATGTTGCGTGATGCCACCGGCCTCGCCTGCGATCACGTTGGCGTTACGGATGTTGTCAAGCAGCGATGTTTTGCCGTGGTCTACGTGGCCCATGACGGTCACGATCGGCGGGCGCGGCACCCAATCCTCGGGGTTGTCATCCTCTTCCTTGATGGCTTCGGCCACTTCGGCGCTGACATACTCCGTCTTGAAGCCGAACTCTTCGGCCACGATGTTGATCGTCTCTGCGTCGAGCCGCTGGTTGATGGAGACCATGATGCCGATGCTCATGCAGGTGGAGATGACCTCGGAGACGGGGATGTCCATCATGTTGGCCAGATCGTTGGCGGTGACAAACTCTGTCAGCTTCAGGATGCGGCTTTCGCGTTCTTCGGCGCGTTGCATTTCCTGTTCGCGGAAGGCCACGGCGTCGCGTTTCTCGCGGCGATACTTGGCGCCTTTGCTCTTGGCGCCTTTGCCGGTCAGGCGGGCCAGTGTCTCCTTCACTTGGCGTTGCACATCGCCCTCGTTCACCTCCGTGTGTATGGGTCGTTTGGGGCGCCTACGGTCGGATGTGGTGTTGTGGCTACGGTCGTCTCTGCGTGTATTGGCGTTGACGGCGGCGTTGATGTCGATGCGGTCTTTCTTGATGCGTCTGCGCTTCTTCTTGGCATTGTCTGACGCGGACGATGCCGCTGTGGAGCCTGACGAGCCCGTTGTGTTAGCGGTGGTTTTAGCCGGCGTGGCCGAGGCCTGCGGCTGTTGCCTGCGCCGATCGCGTCCGGAGCCTTTGCGCTTGGGGCGCATGGAGTGGTTGATGGCGGCGAGGTCGATTTTGCCTGTCACTTTAATGTTCGACTCTAACCGTGGCTGCTCCAAGCGGAACACTTCGTCTTCTTTCTTCTCCGTGGCCTCGGTCTGCGTTGGCGTTTCGGCCGGTGCCTCCGGGGCGGGTGTCTCGGTGGGGGT
>MIQB01000028.1 GCA_002890585.1 Tannerella sp. oral taxon 808 | reverse complement strand
AAGCCTTCCGAGGCCTTAGAATCACTGATTCCGGAGGTTAGGAAGCCTTCCGAGGCCTTAGAATCACTGATTCCGGAGGTTAGGAAGCCTTCCGAAGCGTAGAATCACTGATTCCGGAGGTTAGGAAGCCTTCCGAGGCGCAGAATCAATGATTCCGGAGCTTAGGAAGCCTTCCGAGGCATAGAATCAAGATTCCACGGCTTATGTTGACAACATGACCTCTGGAATCAGTGATTTTCGGCTTATGTTGACAACATGACCCCCGGAATCAGTGATTTTGGGCTTATGTTGACAACATAACCTCTGGAATCAGTGATTTTTCGACTTATGTTGACAACATGACCCCCGGAATCAGTGATTCCGGGACTTATGCTAACAACATGAGCACCGCTTTGGGGGGGGGAAGGCTTCCTAACCCATACAATCCGTTACAGAACCGAAAATTTTTCGCCTCTACAACCGTCCACACGATTTATGCCCTTATGGCTATCGTTTTTCATTTCTCCTTTTCCGTTTCCTCTACTTCGCGTATCCGAGTTTGGTTAGCACTTCGTTGCTGATGTCGATCCGTGGCGAGGCGAAGATCATGCTGCCAGCCGAGGCGCGGTCGATGACCATCTGGTAGCCTTTGTCGTTAGCGATGTCCTTCACGGCCTTGTAGATCTCATCCTGGATGGGCTTCATCAGGCTTTCGCGCTTCTTATACAGCTCACCCTCGGCACCGAAGTATTTGCGCTTCAAGTCTTGCGCAGCTTGTTCCTTCTTCACGATCTCTTCCTCGCGCTTCGTCTTCATCTCGGCTGAGAGGAAGACGAGGTCGCTTTGGTACTTCTTGTACATGTTCTGCGCCTCCTGCTGGATGGCCTCCACTTCGTTCTGCCATTTCTTCGAGAGCTGCGTCAGCTGTTCGTTCGTCATCTCATACGCCGGGATATTCTTCAGGATATACTCCATGTCTACCAAGGCGAACTTCTGCGCCATCGATGCTACCGAGAACAGCAGCACCATACCGATCATCAAAATACTTTTCCTTTTCATCGCTTTATGCACATTAAAAATTAGGGTTGTCGTGATATAGATACATGTTGACGGGGGTGGACGCTGAGAGATCCGCCCCCGATTATTTGCCTCAAAATTCTTGTCCCAAATAGAAATGGATTTGGCTGCCGCCCCGCCGCGTAGTTCCGAAAGGCCGGTCGAAGCCATAGGCCCAGTCGATGCCGATCATGCCGATCATGGGCAGGAAGATGCGTGCTCCGACGCCGGCCGAACGCTTCAGGTCGAACGGGTTGAAGTCGCGTACCGATCCCCATGCGTTGCCACCCTCGACGAAGGCCAGCGCGTAGATGGTGGATGAGGGCTCGAGGATGAGCGGGTAGCGCAGCTCCATCGACAGGCGGGTGTAGGCGTAGCCGTAGGGCACAGTGTTGTTGCCAGCTATCGAGTTGTTCTCGTAGCCGCGCAAGGCAATCAACTCCGTGGGGTAGCCGTAGTTGGTGTAGCCCGACATGCCATCGCCACCCATTTGGAAGGCGTCGAAGGGAGATACTTTATGCTTGTTGTAATAGCCTAAGAAGCCGTATTCCACGCGCGACATCAATACCGGTGTACGCTTCGGGCCGTTGTTTTGCGGCAGAGGCGTCAGCGGGAAGAACATCTTGGATTGGAACTTCCACTTGTGGTATTCGATCAGCTTATGCCGCTGGGCCGGGTCGTTGATCTTGGAGTAGTCCTTTCCGTCGAACAGCGAGTAAGGCGGCGTGAAAGAAACGGAAGCCGAGAACTGCGACCCGTAACGCGTATAGATCGGGTTGTCGATCGAGTTACGCTGTAGGCTCAGGTCGAAGTTGATCTTATGGCAGACGCCGTTAGCTACATCGAAGTATGGATAGTCGTGCATATGATACAGCTGATAGGAAAGCGTGAGCATGGTGTAGAAATAGTCGTCGGGCCAATTGAGGCGCTTGCCAAAACCCACGCTGACGCCTACCATCTCGAAGTATTTGCTCGGATCGTACGCCCGCTCGAAGATGCCATTGTTGTTGTAATTGTTACGCCCGTAGATGCCATTGTAGTAGTACGAGTTGGCTAAGTATTGGCTGTATTCGCGATTGAAATACTGCCGGCTCTGCCCCGTGAACTTTGCATAGGAGGCGCTGACGGAAAGGGTGTTCGGGCGCTTGCCGCCGAACCAGGGGTCGAGGAAGGAGATGCTATACGACTGGTAATATTTTCCACTCGTCTGCCCGTTAAGGGTGAAGGTTTGGCCGTCGCCTTGGGGGATGATGCCGCGGTAGGTGCCGGGGTGCAGCAGGTTACGTATGGAGAAGTTATTGAACTTCAATCCTACGCGCCCAAGCAATCCGCCCGGTCCCCAGCCGGCCGATAACTCGATCTGGTCGCTGGCTTTGGAGACGAGGTTATAGCGGATGTCCACCGTTCCGTTGTCTGGATTAGGGATGGGTTCGGGGTTCATCTTTTCCGGATCGAAATGGCCCGTCTGCGCGATCTCACGCGCCGAACGGATCAGGTCGTCTCGGCTGAAGAGCTGTCCTGGCTTGGTGCGCAACTCACGGCGGATATTGTTCTCATAAAGGCGATCGTTGCCGTTGATGATGACCTTGTTGATCGTAGCCTGCGGCCCTTCCTGTATGCGGATTTCGAGCGAGATGGAGTCGTTCTCCACTTCCACCTCAACGGGGTCGGCGTAGAAGAAGAGGTAGCCGTTGTTGTAGTAGATGTTCGAGACGGCATCGTCGTCAGACTGTAGGCGCTCCTGCAATTTCTTTTGGTTGTAAACGTCTCCAGCCTTCATGTTCAGCAGCGTGGCGAGTTGTTCGGTGGGATACTTTGTGTTGCCCACGAAGCGGATGTCCTTCAGATAATAGCGGTCGCCCTCGTCAATATTCAGGTAGATGTCGACGTACTTATTGTCCACAGGCACGACGCTGTCTGTTGTAATGGTGGCATCGCGATAGCCGTACTCGTTGTATTTGTCGATGAGGTTTTTTTTGTCATTGTCATACTCTTCGCTGGTGAATTTCTTCGTGCTGAAGAGTTCCAGCCAACTGGTGCGGAAGCGTTTCTTGAGGTTGAACTTCTCATTCGTCTTCTTCATCGCTTTTTTCAGTGTGATGTCGGAGAGGGCGTGATTTCCGTTGAGGTGGATCTCGCGAATCTTCGTCTTCTGGTTCTTGTCGATGTTCACGTCCACAATCACCTCGCCCTCTTTCCCAGCGTCCTCACGTTGTTCGATCTCCACCTCTACGTTCTTGAACCCCTTACCGTCGAAGTATTTCTTGATGAGCGTTTTTGCACGATCCATCACGTTCGGCGTGATCTGGTGCCCCTTGCGCAGACCGAGCTTTGCCTCGAGGTCTTCTCGTTCGCTCTTCTTCACGCCGTTATAGTGGATCTCCGAGATACGCGGACGCTGCTTTAGGCGGATCTCTAACCACACCTTATCGCCCTGGATGCGGGTGGCTAAGATCTTCACGTCAGAAAACAGCCCGTGCTTCCAGAAGCGCCGCACCGCATCCGAGATCTCATCGCCTGGAATAGACACCTCGTCACCGACGGAGAGGCCGGAGAAGCCAATCAGGATGAAATCGTCGTAGTTCTTGGTGCCGGTCACTTGGATGCCGGCGATGGTATAGCGTTTTGGCGTCAGTGAGTAGGAGATGGTGGGCACTTTGCCTGTCGTATCTGTCGGCGCAGCGTTTGTCGTGTCCGTCGGCATGAAGTCCGAAAGCACCGTCCCGGTGTGCATGGCCGCGGTGCTATCCACCTGTGCCTGCACTGCCTGACTCATCGTCATGAGGCCCACCAACAGGGCCGCTGCCATCAAGCGTATTCTCTTCTGCATACACATATATATACTGTATCGGTTCTTATTTGTTTAGTTGCTCACCGGTCTTGCCGAAGCGCCGTTCGCGGTGCTGGTAGTCCAAGATCGCCTTGTATAATTCCTCTTCTCTGAAATCGGGCCAATACGTGTCGGTGAAATAAAGCTCGGCGTAGGAGAGCTGCCAGAGCAGGAAGTTGCTAATGCGTTGTTCGCCGCCCGTGCGGATCATCAGGTCGGGATCGGGCAAGAGGCGAGTGGTAAGGTGTAGAGAGAACATCTCCTCCGTCACGTCCTCTGGCTGTAGGTGGCCGTCACAGACCTCAGCTGCCAGCTCTTTCGTGGCGTTCAGAATCTCCCAACGTGCCGAATAGCTTAGTGCCAATACGAGCGTCGTACCTGTATTGCCGGACGTCGCCCGCAGACATGCATCGAGTGAGGTGTGCACCTCGGCAGGCAACCTGTTTAAGTCACCGATGGCTTGCAGCCGGACGTTATTCTTCATCAAGTCAGGCGTCTCGCGTTGGATGGCTGCGACCATGAGCGCCATCAAGGCATGCACCTCCGCTTCGGGGCGGTTCCAGTTCTCGGTGGAGAAGGTGTAGATCGTCAGGTAACGCAGGCCAATAGCCACGGCCGCCTCCACCACCTTGCGTACGGAGACGACACCCTCGCGGTGCCCCATGCTGCGATCTTCGCCGCGCGCTTGCGCCCATCGGCCGTTCCCATCCATGATGATGGCCACATGCTGTGGCAATCGGTTGCGGTCAATCTGTTCTATCAACGACATGCTTTGTTTTTCAATGTTTCGTGTCAGTGTTTCGACAATCCCATCAACGCCTCAATTCCCTTTGCGCTGTTGCATTTACGGTTGCGCGGCCCGAAGTCCCATGTCAGGGAGAGCGTTGTCAGCACGTACCAGTCTTGGTTTTTCATTACGCTGCTTCCGATGTGATATGGATCATTCAGCTCCGCATTGTCCAATCCGTCGCCTAATACCTTGTGAATCGATAGCTCCGCGCCGACGTTGATGCGGTTGCGAAGTTTGTATTTGATGCCCGCACCGAAGGGCAGGTTCAGCGCGCCAAACGTACGACCGGAGCCGGAGGCTACTGTGCCACCGAGACCGATCAGGAGGTAAGGCGAGAAACGTACCGTATTGAGGTATGCGAACTTGTCGCTGTAGGGGAAGAAGTTGAATTCAAATTGTCCGCCTACGTCCACCACGTTGCGCGTGAAGGACGTTTGCATGCCACCGGGGAACGCATTCTTTACGCCGTCCGTGCTGCCTGAGAGCTGTGCCCATGTTAGGCCGCCCTTGAAAGCGATGCGGAAGTTGGCGTTATAACGAAACACTAACCCCAAAGATGGATTCAGACCCTTCAGCGGCGTATTCTTATTCACATCCCCCATATAAAACGCACCGCCGCCCATGCCTCCGATCTCGTATTTGTATTCCTGCGAAAAGGCCGACGCGCACGACGCGACGAAGAGCATCCCCGCCGCGAGGTGCCGAAAGAAAGCTGCTGACATCATTATTCTGGATTGTTACGGTCATTACACTTTCTCCCTAACGCAAAATGTGATTCAAAATTACGTTCACCTTTTATTGCCCGTAGCCCAGCCGATTGATGCGTCCGCGCCACATTTCATCCATCATGGTGCCTTCGCGGGTGGTGCGTCCACCAATGAGGATTAGGTAGCCGTCCGTGGTCACCATGGGCGCCGCATAGCCGCGCGCACGGAAGTCGTCGGGCAGCATGAGCTTTCGTGCGGCTACGCTCCACGTTGCGCCTCGGTCAGACGAGAGATAGAGCGTCCGCGATGCAGACTTTGCAGCATTGATGCCGCCCACTAAGTAGATCTTGCCATCATACATGGCCACCGCAGCGCCCTCCAAGGCAGGAAGGCCGGGTGTCGTGTTTTCGTTTAGGCACACCCACGTACGACCGTCGGTTGTTTCCCACGCGCGATTCGTCAGGCTGCCGTTGCGTTGCTGTCCGCCTACGAGCAGCAGGTGCCTACGGTGTGCCGCTTCATAGCTCGTGCAGCCGAAGCCAGAGGTGGGAAAGGTTGCAGGAACAACCTCGCCCATTGTCCACACGCCTGCTGCATCCATCGATGCAAAGCGAAGCGAATCGCCACTTCGGACGATGGCAGCCAGTGCTACGGGGCGCGTGGTGTATGCTACCGTGTCGACAGCACCTAACAGGCATTCGATGGTAGGCGCCCCCGTGACGGTGACCCACGCAGCACCATTGGAGGAACGATAGAGCGTGCCGTCTGTGCTATGTATATAATAGGTATGGCGAAAGACGGTAGCCTGTGCCGCGCGCAGCGTCTTGCCTGTGGGTAGCCCGGAGAGGGTAAGCGTCGTCCAGTTCAGCGCGGCTGTAGCGCGATAGATGCGCAGCCCTTCGGCCGTACGGGCAAAGAGTAGATAGGTGCCGGCGTCGGCCAGAGCGCGTTCCTCCACGATGCTGCCGTGGCCGAGCAGTGGATAGGTATGCAGCCATACCATCGAGTCGGGGTCTTGCTGATGCACATTCAGGCGCACCGTGTACGTCTTGGCCTCGGTGCGATCGTAAGAGGTGATGTAGATGCGGACCGGGCGCGAGAAATCGATCGAATCAGCATCCCGCCCGGAGATGCGTTTGCCAGTCGCCTCCGGCATGAATTCCACGCGCGAGGGGCTTATGACATCGTCGTAAGTGATCTGGCAGGCCAGCTTGTGGGTGATCCGTGTGCCGTAAGGCAGTGAATCCGTGTTATAGATTTCCCCCTGCAATTGGTCGATAGTGAAAGTCACTTGGCTAAGACCGGCGATGGTGTCCTTAGCCTTGGCTGCATCCTTCAGCGAGAAGGAGGCGATCTGGCAGTTCTTCTTCCGCCACTCCGGCGCTGTCCGTTGGTTTTCTTCCTTCAGGCATGACGACAAAACAAGCACCGCTAAGCTCCCGACAATCGCCGATCGTAAACCGTTATTTCTCATTTACACAGTTCTTTTTTTTCAACGAGGGGCAAAAGTAGATAGATATTTTTCCCATCCAAGTGAAGGTTTTTATGCCTCGGCGGCGCGCCACTACACGGTTTTACGCCTAAATCATACTGCAGTGAATTGCTCGCCATGTTGGGGACTGTAGGGACGAAAAATCTTTCGTCCCTACAGCATCAGCTTCATTCTCCATTCAATACGTGTGCTCTCCTTCCTTCATCTCTTGGTCGTTGATCTTGTGCAGATCCAGCGCGCGCCAGATGTAGAAGATGTAAGCCAAGACGAAGGGGATGAGGAACGATACGTACATCATCGTCCGCAGCGTGAACTCGCTCGACGAACTGTTGACGATGGTCAGCGAGCTCTGCAAATCGACCGTCGAGGGGTAGTAAGCCGTGTTGTTCCAGCCGGCCGTGAGCAGCAGCGCGAGAACGGTCAGGACGGTGCCTGCCCCGGCTGACCAAATGCCTTTCGTGCATGTGGCGGAGAAGATCGTCCGGCCGATGCCGAAGAGTACTCCCACAACTCCGACCAAGAAGAGCACCGCCACGAGTGGCATCTGCACGAGATTGTTGAGGTATTTGTGCGGTTCCATGAAGATGTTGCCCGTCGACGGATCAACAGCGAAACCGTCGGCCATGAGCAGGTGACCCACGAAGGGCAGGAAGACCACCAGGAAGGCCACAGCCTCGATGGGTAGGCGGCGGCGACAAGCGGCGTTCACCTCCTCATCGCGGATGTTGTTGATGAAGTAGAGCAGCGCCAGCACGCGGGAGAGGAAGAAGACGGATGCGCCAAGGAGCAGGTTCCACACCACGAGCGCAGCCTCGAGCCCGTGCCACGGCGTGGCCCAACGCGAGATGACCGGCATACCGATATCCGTTAGTTGTACGCGATCGACGACGAACGAGGCGCCGCTGAAGAATGTGCCTACGGCCGTGCCCAACAAGAGCGGGCCCACGACACCATTGATGAAGAGGAAGACTTGATACGTGCGTTTGCCGAGTAGGTTGCCCCGCTTAGCCTGAAACTCATACGATACGGCCTGCAGCACGAAGCACAGCAGGATGATCGTCCACACCCAATAGGCTCCGCCGAAGCTGGTGGAGTAAAACAGCGGGAAGGAGGCGAAGAAGGCGCCGCCGAAGGTCACGAGCGTCGTGAACGTGAACTCCCACTTGCGGCCGATGGAGTTGATCAGCAGCTTTTGTTGCCGCTCCGTGCGGCCGACGGTGAAGAGCAGCGACTGCCCGCCCTGTACGAACATGAGGAACACCAACAGCGCGCCAAGCAGCGACACGAGCAACCACCAGTAGTGTTGAAGAAAGCTATACGTTATATCCATGAGACGATGTGCTAAGGGTTAAGATTCCATGTCCGGTCCCTGCTTGATGGCCCGCGTCATGATGCGCAGCTCGGCCACTAACAGCACGGTGAAGAGAATGAGGAAAAGGAAGAAGGTGAGCTGCACCGAGCCGGTCTGCAGCTTCGAGACCGCGGCTGTCGTCGGCATCAGGTCTTGGATGACCCACGGCTGACGCCCCGCTTCAGCCACGATCCAGCCGGACTGGCTGGCCACAAAAGCCAACGGGATGGTCCAGAGGCAGACGATCTGCAGCCAACGGTGCGACGCGATCCGGTTCTTTCGCCCGAGCCACAGCACCAAGAGGAACATGAGTATGAAATAGCCCCCCAGCGCCACCATCACGTGAAACGCGTAGAAGGTCAGCCCCACGGGCGGGATCAGCTCCGCCGGATCCTTGATGTAGCCATAGCCGAAGTTGGGGAAGTTCTCCTCCAGCACAGCCCGGCTCGTGCGCATCGCCTCCTCATCTTTCGCCGCGAGCGCCTTGCGATAATCAGCCAGCGCCGCGATGGCGAGGCGTCCGCTGGCGATGCGCTCCTCGGCCGAGAGCGCCTGATGGCCCGACTTCAGCGTGTATCCGCCCTCGATCAGGTCGGTGATGCCCGGCACGAAGGCGTCCTTCTCTCGCTCTGCGAGGAACGACAGCGCGTAGGGGATCTCCACCTTCATCACGAACGGATCCACGCCGTCGTTGTGCGACTGCTTGGCCGGATTCAGGATGCCCACGCCGATCAGCCCCGCACCGTTTGTGCCCTTATACAGGCCCTCCATGGCGGCCAGCTTCATGGGCTGAAACTGCGCCACGTTATACGCCGAACCGTCGCCCGTCAAGACGGCCAATCCCGAAGCCACCAGCCCGAAGATGGCAGCGACACGTATGCTCTGCACCGCAAATTCGCGATGCCGACTGCGCAGCAGGAACCAACTGCTGACGCCCACCACGAACACAGCGCCCAAGACCCACGACGAGATCACCGTGTGCAGGAACTTGTTCACGGCCATCGGCGAGAGTGCCACGGCCCAGAAGTCGAACATCTCGTTGCGCACCGTGTCGGGGTTGAACTGCATGCCCACGGGGTACTGCATCCACGCGTTGGCCACGAGGATCCACAGCGCCGAGAGCGTGGCCCCCGCGACCGTCAGCCACGTAGAGGCCAGGTGCATGCCGCGGCTCACCTTGCCCCACCCGAAGTACATCACGGCCACAAACGTGGCCTCCATGAAGAAGGCCACAATGCCTTCGATGGCCAGCGGCGCACCGAAGATGTCGCCCACGAACCAGCTGTAGTTCGACCAGTTGGTGCCGAACTCAAACTCCAGAATCAGCCCAGTGGCCACGCCGATGGCGAAGTTGATGCCGAAGAGCTTCATCCAGAACTTGGTCGTCTGTTTCCAAAACGCCCGCCCGGTGCGGACGTAGATCGTCTCCATCACGGCCATGACGACGCCCAGACCCAGTGTGAGCGGCACGAACAGCCAGTGATAGATGGCCGTCAGGGCGAACTGCGCCCGCGACCAGTCAATTAATGAGGTATCCATATTTCAAGAAGTAGTTTGAAGTAGTGAGAGGTAGTTAGTAGTAGTCAGAGGTAGTTTGAAGTAGTCAGCGGAGTAGGGGGGGCTCATGGCGCGGCGCGGCGGATGAGTTCTTCGGAGACATACTGCCGGCGCTCGCCCTCCGTGTCGAAGCGGCTGAGGAAGCGGGGGAAGAAGATCATGCGCAGCACAACGAATAGGATGAACAGCTTCACGAGGATCAGAATCCACAGCGTGCGCCCCCAGGTCATCTGCCGGAAGCCGTCGATGTAGAAGTGCGCGACGTGTGTCAGGGCGTTGCGGGGGCGTTTGTTTTCCGTTTTCATCTTGTCTTTTTGTATCGGATACAAAATTTAATCGGGGGCGAAAGTAAATTGTTTCCGCGCCCCGCCAAACGCTCCCTTTTTCGTTTTGCCCGATCCCTTCAGTCCCCTGAAAAATTCTTTGATGGCTTTGTCTAAGTCTTTTGAGCTGCTGAATATTTCTTCAGCGCCTATGTCTATATATTTAGGCATACTGATTATTTCTTCAGCACCTATGCCTATACATTTATGCATACTGATTATTTCTTTAGCGCCTATGGCTATATATTTAGGCATACTGATTATTTCTTCAGCACCTATGCCTAATTGTTTTTGGTCTATGCTTATGATATAAACAGTAAGGCTAAATGATTTCGAGTAACTGAAAATCTTTTTATCATAGGCTATCATGCTTTTGGGGCATGTGTCTATAAAATAATCATTGATCATAAATACTTGTAAGACCATGAAAAACTTTTTGGCAGGCTTACTAAACGATTTATGGTATGCATTTATAATCTAAGCATCGTGGTATAGAGATTTTGGATTACTGTTTATGATCGAGACATAGGCTTAAAGCGATTGGAGCATTGCATAGAATCTAATCAGCATGTCTAAATGATTTCGGCCTACTGTTTATGATCTAAGCAGTGGGTCAAAAAAAGTAAGAGATGGTGTCTATAAAATAAACAGTAGGCAGAAGGAGCCGGATAAAGGCAACAGTGTGCTTTTTGGGAGGTTGAATGGGGTGGGGGAGGGCGATGGGCAAGCTGAAGGCACCATCCGCCCCCGGGTGATACATATATAATAGTAGGGTTGGCCCCGCTCGCCCGCCGCCATTCCGATCGGCCGCTTAGTTTTGCGCCTCAGAATTTTACGTATGAATACAGCAATCGAAAAACCGGGAAATCCGAATAACTAAAACAAGGAAATGAAACGCATGAGAACTCACCTGATCGTCGCCCTGGCGCTGCTCTGCGCGCTGCACATCGGCGGCATGGCCTATGGGCAAAAAACGAAACAGAAACAACGGCCAGCACAGGCAGTCAATAGGCTGGCCAACGACACGCGCGTCTTCAAGATCGACCCCACGATCGATGTGCAGGGCGTGCGCTTCAAGAATCGCTTCGGCACCGAGCTGGCGGGCCACCTCTACCTGCCCAAGGGCTACGACGGAGCGAAGCGTTATCCGGCCGTGGCCATCTGCGGGCCCTTCGGCGCCGTCAAGGAGCAGGCCTCGGGGCTCTACGCGCAGGAGCTGGCCACGCGCGGCTTCGTGGCCCTCGCCTTCGACCCCTCCTTCACGGGCGAGAGCGGCGGCGAGACACGCAGTGTGGCCGCGCCAGACATCAATACGGAAGACTTCGGCGCGGCCGTGGATTACCTCACGCGCCTGCGCAACGTGGACGGGGCGCGCATCGCCCTCGTGGGCATCGGCGGCTGGGGCGGTATGGCCATCACAGAGGCCTCCATCGACACGCGCGTCAAGGCGACGGTCGTCAGTTCGATGTACGACATGGGGAGCCTCTTTGCCGATGGCTATTTCTACACCAAAAACGCAGACGGGCGTTACGAGGAGCTGCGCCGGCTCAGCACGCAGCGCACGCGCGACGCGCAGATTGATAGCCGCGAGGTCTCGGCCGGCGAGTTAGAGCGGGTCTCGCCCGATGCGCCGCGCTACCTGCGCGATCTGCAAGCCTACTTCAAGTCGGGCCGTGGCTACCACAAGCGCTCCATCAGTTCCAACGGCGGCTGGACGAAGACGACGCCCCTCTCCTTCATTGCCACGCCGCTCTGCACCCGGGCCGGCGAGATCCGCAGCGCGGTGCTCGTCGTGCACGGCGAGAAGGCACACACGCGCCCCATGGGCGAGGCCCTCTTCGGCCGCCTCAACGGCACGAACAAGGAGCTTTACCTCGTGCCCGATGCCACCCACGTCGACCTCTTCGACAACATGAAGCGCATCCCCTTCGACACCATCGAGCGCTTCCTAAAGGAGTACCTGAAATAATCCCTCACCATTATGAAAACATACCATCCCATGCCCATGATCGCAGGCCTACTGATCCTGCTCTGTGCAGCGTCCAGCTGCTCGAAATCCGAACACTTCCTCACCGAGGCCGCCTACCGCGCCCGTGTGGAGGGTGACTTCAAGAAGAAGAAAGAAGCCTTCGCCGACTCCTCGCTCTTCGCCATTTTCGATACGGAGATGTCCGTGCCCGAGCGTGAGGCGATGGAGTTCCTCTATGCCTACATGCCCATCGGCGACGTGGCCGACTACGACGGATCGTTCTATCTGCACAACGTCCGGGCGGCCTTCAAGGCGCGCCGGGAGATGCCCTGGGGCCGCAAGATCCCGGAAGACATCTTCCGCCACTTCGTCCTGCCCATCCGCGTCAACAATGAAAACTTGGACGAGAGCCGCACCGTCTTCTTCGACGAGCTGAAAGACCGCGTGCGGGGGCTCTCGCTGCGAGAGGCCGTCTTAGAGGTCAACCACTGGTGTCACGAGAAGGTGATCTATACGCCCTCCGACGCCCGCACCAGTTCGCCGCTCGCCTCCGTCTGCACGGCCTACGGGCGCTGTGGCGAGGAGTCCACCTTCACCGTGGCCGCCCTGCGCGCCGTCGGCATTCCCGCGCGGCAGGTCTACACCCCCCGCTGGGCACACACCGACGACAACCACGCCTGGGTCGAGGCCTGGGTCGACGGCCGGTGGTACTTCTTCGGTGCCTGCGAGCCGGAGCCTGCGCTCAATCTGGCGTGGTTCAACGCCCCGGCTTATCGTGGTATGCTGATGCATACGAAGGTCTTCGGCTATTACGATGGCCCGGAGGATGTGATGGAGCGCACGGCCTGCTATACGGAGATCAATGTGATCGACAACTACGCCCCGACGGGCCAGACGACAGTCACGGTGACAGGCGCCGACGGCAAGCCGGTGGAGGATGCGCTCGTGGAATTCAAGCTCTACAACTACGCCGAGTTCTTCACCGTGGCGCGTAAGCAGACCGACGCCGAGGGCCACGCTGCGCTGACGGCTGGCAAGGGCGACATGCTCGTCTGGGCCACGAAGGATGGGCGCTACGGATTCCGCAAGGTGACGTTCGGCAAAGACAACGCCGTGACCATCGCCCTCGACCACACACCGGGCGACACGGCCACGGTGGAGATGGACATCGTGCCCCCGGTGGAGGGCGCCATCCCCTCGGAACGTGACGTGACGGACGCGGAGAAGGTTGAGAATGCCAAGCGTATGGCCGAGGAGGACAGCATCCGCAACCGCTACGTGGCCACGTTCTACACTGACACGATGGGCGTGATCCTCGGCCGCGTGCTCGGTCTGCCGGAGCTGAACGAGCTGCGAGAGCTGATGCCCAAGACGCGCGGCAATCACGAGGAGATAGAGCACTTCCTGCGTGAGGCGGAGCATGCTGGCAAACTGGAGAGTGCGCTGTCTCTGCTCTATGCCATCTCAGAGAAAGACCTGCGCGACACGCCGGCCGATGTACTCTTGGATCACCTGAACAACACGCCAGAGATCCCCGAGAACCTCTACGAAAAGGAAACGGTGCCCACGAAAGCGCCGCCGATACACTTCAGCCTCATGCGTAATTATGTGATGAATCCGCGCATCTGGAACGAGTACCTGACGCCCTACAAGCGCTTCTTTGCCGAACGCATCGACACGGCATTGGCCACGGCCGCCCGTCGCGATCCGCAGGCCTTGGTGGAGTGGGTGAAGGCGAACATCGCCATCCGAAACGACCTCAATCCGCAATACATCTCCATCATGCCCACAGGCGTCTGGCGGGCGCGCATTGCGGATACGTATTCACGCAACATCTTCTTTGTGGCCGTGGCGCGCAGCCTCGGCATCCCCGCACGCATCGAGCTGATGACGAGCAAGGTGCAGTACTACAACCACGGCTGGAAGGACGTGAACTTCGACGCTGATGGGCAGAAGAACGCGCCGCAGGGCAAGCTCACAGCCTCATACACGCCCACCCCGACGCTCGACAATCCGAAATACTACAGCCACTTCACGATCGCCCGCCTGCGTGACGACGGGCAGACGCGCACGCTCGACTTCGAGGCGCAGGAGGGCAAGGGCGACACCTGGTACCACTTGCTTCAGCCGCCCGCCTCGCTCAGCCTCGACTGCGGCAACTACGTGCTCGTCACCGGCACACGCATGGCCAGTGGCAAGGTGTTGGCGCGGCTCGTCTTCTTCTCCATCCGCGAGGGCGAGACGACGAACGTCAACCTCGTCATGCGTGTAGACACGACGGACATCAGCGTGATCGGCAGCATCGATGCCGAGGCGAAGTTCATGGACGAGAAGGGGGCTTCAGTCTCCATCCTCTCGACCACGGGGCGCGGATACTTCATCATCGGCCTCCTTGGCGCACGTCAGGAGCCAACGAACCACGCTCTGCGCGACATCGCCCGCCTGAAGGCTGACTTCGAGGGTTGGAACCGCGGCATGGTGCTCCTCTTCAAAGACAAGGCCTCGTTAGATGGCTTCGACCGCAACGAGTTCGGCGCCCTGCCCAGCACGATCACCTGGGGCGCGGACACGGACGGCTCCATCACGCGCATGATCGCTGAGGCCATGAAGCTCCACAACACGAACGACCTGCCGATCTTCATCATCGCCGACACCTTCGGCCGGGTGGTGTTCATTTCGCAGGGCTACACGATCGGCCTCGGGGAGCAGATGATGCAGGTGGTGCGGAAGCTGTAAAGAGCTAAAGCGCCGGGGGGGCGCCCTCTTTGAAAACGAGAGCCGGGCACACGGACTGGGAGAAGGCTCCCATTGGTTCGTGTGTCCGGCTCTTTTATGCCCAGACGGGAAGGGTTCGCACGACGTGCGCAACGCAGGCTTTGTGAGTGACGCAACGCAGGGGCTTAAGAGATGTCTGCAAGCTGTTGGGGAAGGTGCTTCCCCCGAGGCGGGGAGGGTGTCTACCCCGAGGCGGGGAAGGTGTCTACCCCGAGGCGGGGAGGGTGTCTACCCCGAGGCGGGTAGGATGTCTACCCCGAGGCGGGGAGGGTGTCTACCCCGAGGCGGGGAAAAGGATTGCAGCCATCGAACGCACGTTAATTGAAGAGGTCGTCGATGCCGGTAGAGGAGTTTTCGCTGGGTTCGGGGGGCTGATAGCCGCGGCAGGGATTGGAGTACTCGGCGGGGACTTCGAAGGTTTCCTTCTGCGAATAGCCGAGCGTCTTGTCGGCGAAGACTTTCTTCATGAAGAGGCCGTAGATGGGCAGGGCCATTGCGGCGCCTTGGCCCTCGCTCATGTTGTCGAAGTGGATGGAGCGATCCTCGCCGCCCACCCAGCAGCCGGCCACGAGTGAGGGGGTAAAGCCCATGTACCAACCGTCGGAGTTGTTCTGCGTGGTGCCTGTTTTGCCACCCATCTGGGCCTGGAGGCCGTAACCGTAACGGACACGCCCGGCTGTGCCACCATCGACAACGCTGCGGAGCATGTAGAGCATTTTGTATGCAGCCTCTTCGGGCAGTACTTCATTGACTTGCGGGGTGAAGGTGGCGATGGTGTTGCCATAGGAGTCTTCGATGCGGGTGACGTAGAGCGGCTCCACGCGGATGCCTTTGTTGGGGAAGACGCTGTAGCCGCTGACCATCTCGCTGACGGAGATCTCGGGGGTGCCGAGGCAGATGGAGACGACGGGATCGATGTGGCTATGCATGCCATAGGAGTGCAGGAGGCGCACAAGGGTGTAGGGCGAGAGCTGCTTCATGAGGTAGGCCGTGACCCAGTTGGAGGAGACCTGGAGGCCCCACTGCACAGTCACCATCTCGCCTACGCAACGCGCGCCGGGGTTGCGTGGGATCCAGGCGTTGCCCCCCTCGTCGTAGAGGACGGGCTGGACATGCAGCAGCTGGTCGCAGGGGGTAAAGCCTTCGATCATGGCTAAGGAATAGAGGTAGGGCTTCATGGTGGAGCCGATCTGTCGGCGTCCGGTGTTGACCATATCGTACTTGAAGCAGTTGAAGTTGATGCCGCCGACGTATGCCTTGACGTGGCCCGTGTGTGCATCCATAGCCATGAAGGCGGTGCGGAGCAGGCTTTTGCAGTAGAGGATGGAGTCCATGGGCGACATGAGGGTGTCGACGATGCCCTTCCAGGTGAAGACCTGCATCTCTGTCTTTTGCTTGAAGTTCCGCTCGATCTCCTTGTCTGACATACCGGATTTTTTCAGTGCCCGGTATCGGTCGCTTTGCTTCACGGCGCGATCGAGGATCTCCTTGAGCTGCTTTTGGGTGATGGCGGATGAGAAGGGGCCATTGGCGCGGTGGCGTTTCTCTCGGAAGAAGGCGGGCTGCAGGTGGCGCCCGAGGTGTTCGGCCACGGCCTCCTCGGCGTATTGCTGCATGCGGGTGTCGATGGTGGTGTAGATCTTAAGTCCATCGGTGTAGAGGTTGTAGGGTTCGCCGTTGGCCTTTTGGTTTTTGTTGCACCAGCCATAGAGTGGGTTTGTCTCCCAAGCCAAGGAATCGTCGAGGAACTTTTGGGCTTGCCATTTGGAGTAGTCGCGCCTGTCGGGCTTTTTGGCCATGAGCGTCAGGCGGAGGTATTCGCGGAAGTAGGGCGCGGCGCCGTCGGTGTAGTCCGTCTGTGTGTAATGCAAGACGATGGGGAGGGCGCTGAGCGAGTCGCAGGCTGCTTGTGTCATGAAGCCCGCTTTGACCATCTGGCGGAAGACGGTGTTGCGGCGCTCCAAGGTGCGCTCGGGGTAGCGTACGGGGTTGTAATACGAGGGGTTTTTACACATGCCGATCAGCATGGCTGACTCTTCGATCTTGAGCGTGGCGGGCGTCTTGCCGAAGTAGGATTGGGCGGCGGTGCGTATGCCGACGGCGTTGTGGAGGAAGTCGAATTTGTTGAGGTACATGGTGATGATCTCTTCCTTCGTGTAATAGCGTTCCAAGCGGACGGCGATGACCCACTCGATGGGTTTTTGCAGCAGGCGCTCGGTGATGCTTTCGGCGCTTGGCGAGAAGAGTTGCTTGGCCAGCTGCTGGGTGATGGTGCTGCCGCCGCCGCCACTCCGTTGCCCCATAAGGCCTCGCTTGATGATGGCGCGGAAGAGGCCGCGCATGTCGACGCCGCTGTGCTCGGTGAAGCGCACGTCTTCGGTGGCGATGAGCGCCTTGACGAGGTCTGGCGAGAGGTCGCGATAGCTGGAGTAGAAGCGGTTGTCTTTGCTGTAGGAGTAGCTGCCGATGTTTTTACCGTCGGCCGAGAAGAGCTGCGTGGCGTAGCGGTCGATGGGGTTTTCGAGCTGCTCCACGGCGGGCATGTAGCCGATCCACCCTTCGGCAATGGCAAAGAAGATGATGAAGGTGAGGGCGGCCAGCGACCCTGCGGCGATCCATATTCCGAGGATGAATCGGCGGCGGCGCTGGGGCGTGATGTGCAGTTTGCGGTTTGTCGTTTCGCCGGCCTTCCGGTAGAGTTGCGTCCCTTTCGAGACCATGTCGCCGACGTTTTTTTTTATCTCTTTCATATTATATCGGTATAGCGAAATCGTGATGGATCAGTGGGGGAGGGGGGGATGAATGGCGCGCGGGGGGATGGCCTATGTTGTGGGGCTTGCAACAGTGTTGCAAATGCCACGGAAAACGGGTTGACGTTTGCAACACTGTTGCAAATGCCACGGAAAGCTGGTTGACGTTTGCAACACTGTTGCAAATGCCATGGAAAGCTGGTTGACGTTTGCAACACTGTTGCAAATGCCACGGAAAACTGGTTGGCGTTTGCAGGAATGCTGCAAATGCCACGGAAAGCTGGTTGGCGTTTGCAGGAATGCTGCAAATGCCACGGAAAGCTGGTTGGCCTTTGCAGGAACGCTGCAAATGCCACGGAAAACTGGTTGGCGTTTGCAGGAATGCTGCAAGGTGGTTTGATAAAAGAAGGAGCCTTCACTGTGCAGACATTTGATCAGTGTGACGCCCGGCGCGTGTTCGCCGCCGTGCTTGAATCATTTTCTTGAGCGTTTGGGTGGTGCCCTTCACCCGGTTCCACGTTTTCCGATCGCCGAAGAGCAGTCCCACGATGGCGATAATTAGGATGACTTCACCGACACCCCAATGACCTAAGAGCAGCAAAGGGTTCATGTTCACGTATGACTTATTCTTTTCTTATCCACGGCGGCAAAAATAGACGTGCTCACACAAATCCCATTTCGCCCCGAGATGGGTGCGCTTGGGCGACGAGCGAAGCGCGCCGGCTTTGCCCCCCCCTCTCTCTCCCATCAAAGGGAAGAAAAGGAGCCGGGGTGGGGGAGGCTGGGTGCAAAGCCCCTACCCAATTCAAAACACCGTCTACTTTTGCCCGCGCTTAAAAAAAACTACACCTACTTATACTTCTACATTATGAACGCATACGTATTCCCCGGCCAAGGCGCCCAATTTGTCGGAATGGGCAAGTCGCTCTACGAAGGCACCCCTCTCGCCAAAACGCTCTTTGAACAAGCCAACGACATCCTTGGCTTCCGCATCACCGACCTCATGTTTGCCGGCACCGACGACGACCTGAAGCAGACGAAAGTCACCCAGCCCGCCGTCTTCCTCCACTCCGTCATCCTGGCCCGCACCCTCGGCGACGACTTCCGCCCCGACATGACCGCCGGCCACTCCCTCGGCGAGTTCTCCGCCCTCGTCGCAGCCCGCGCACTGTCGTTCGAAGACGGCCTCTGGCTCGTCTCCAAGCGCGCACAGGCCATGCAGAAGGCCTGCGAAAAAGCCCCCTCCACGATGGCCGCCATCCTTGGGCTTCCGGACGAAAAAGTGGAGCAGCTCTGCAACGAGATCACGGACGAGGTAGTCGTCTGTGCCAACTACAACTGCCCCGGGCAGATCGTCATCTCGGGCACCGTGGCCGGCATCGACGCCGCGTGTGAAAAGATGAAAGCAGCCGGCGCCAAGCGGGCCCTTAAACTGAAGGTGGGCGGCGCCTTCCACTCCCCGCTCATGGAGCCGGCACGCGCTGAACTGGCCGAAGCCATCGAGGAAACAGCTTTCAATAGCCCCATCTGCCCCGTCTACCAGAACGTGGACGCACGGCCGCAGACCGACCCCGACGCCATCCGCCGCAACCTCGTGGCGCAGCTCACCTCGCCCGTCCGCTGGACACAGACCGTCCGCAACATGGTGGCCGATGGCGCCACCCGCTTCGTGGAGCTCGGGCCGGGCAACGTGTTGCAAGGCTTAGTTAAGAAGATCGACGCCTCCGTGGCCACTGAAGGGTTACAATAAATAATACGCAATGAAGCAGGGAAGCAACCCGATTTACGACAAGAACACGCTGGAATTTGTCACCGTCGCTTTCGAGTTCTGTTCATGGATGGAAAATGCAGGGAAAGAGGCGGGCGGCCTGATGCAGTTTGTCGATAAGGCCACCAAGTTGCTCCCCTTGCTTTATCTCAAAGCGACGCTCCTGCCTGAGGCCGAGGCCGACGATGATGCCGACCTCGCGCCTTACATCACCGAAGAGACCTACGACGCACTCCGCGCCCGGCTCGCCGCGCTGCTGGGCCGTTTCGACAGCTACTTAGAGACCTTCATGCCCGACATGCAATACAGCGACACCCCCATCGCTGCCTTCATCTCTGAAAATCTGTCTGACCTCTATCAAGACCTCGGCGACTTCGTCTCCCTCTTCCGCGAGGAGCATGAGCCGACCATGCACGCCGCCCTTGCGCGCTGCACGGAGAATTTTCGCCTTTACTGGGGGCAGGCGCTCCTGAACGCCCTCAAGGCGCTCCACGCGTTGCGATACAACGAGGAGCTGGCCGAAGAAATCACCGCAATCACCCTCACCCAACGCCCCGCATGACCCCTTTCCTCTCCCCCGTCAAGATCACCAAAGAAGAAATCTCCACCCTTCCCATTGAGGAGTATACCGGCCGGATCGTCGTCGTGGATCATCCAGCCGACGTGAAACCGGCCGTGGAGGCGCTGTCCGCCAGCCGATGCGTCGGCTTCGACACCGAGACGCGCCCCAACTTCCGTAAGGATCAACACCACAAAGTCTCCCTCATGCAGGTGGCCACTGATCGGGTGTGTTACCTCTTTCGGCTGAACTGTCTCGGCGGTATTCCGGAGCCTCTCGTGGGCTTCCTTTCCAACGCAGACGTGACGAAGATTGGGCTCTCGCTGACCGACGATTTCCACATGCTCCGCGAACGTGTGGAAAACCTCCGGCCTGCTGGCTTCGTCGAGTTGCAAAAGCTGATGCCATCGTATGGCATTGAGGAGGCGGGGCTGCAAAAGATCTACGCCATCCTCTTCCGAAAGAAAATCTCCAAGCGGGTGCGCCTCACCAACTGGGAGGCCGACGTGCTCACCACCGCGCAGCAGCGATATGCCGCCCTCGACGCCTGGGCCTGCCTGCGTATCTATCAATACTTGCAATCATGATCGCTGGTAAGATTTACCTCAAGCCTAAGAAGGAAGAATCCGTACTGCGCCTTCACCCGTGGGTCTTCTCAGGCGCTGTGGCGCGCATCGACGGGCGGCCGGAGGAGGGCGCCGTGGTAGAGGTCTACGCCGCCGATGGCCGACTGCTCGGCGTGGGGCATTACCAGATAGGCAGCATCGCCGTCCGGCTGCTCGCCTTCGAAGCCGCCGAGATCGATCATACCTTCTGGATTGAACGCCTCCGTTCGGCTTACCGCCTGCGCCAAATGTTGGGCTTAGACCACGCGCCGGACAACGACACCTATCGTCTGGTCTACGGCGAGGGCGACCGCCTGCCGGGGCTTGTTATTGATATGTATGCTGACACGGCTGTCATGCAGGCGCACTCCGTCGGTATGCACCACGCCCGCCACGAGATCGCCGCGGCCCTCCGCGAACTCCTTGGCGACCGCCTGCAAGCCATCTATTATAAATCCGACGGCACACTGCCCTTCAAAGCCGCCCTCGACCACACCGACGAATACCTGCTGGGACACTACACCGCCGGCGAACACCTCGCCACAGAGCGCGGCTTGCGCTTCGGCATCGACTGGCTCAAGGGGCAGAAGACGGGCTTCTTTGTCGATCAACGCGAGAACCGTAGGCTCTTGGAGCAGTATGCCAGCGGTCGCATGGTGCTGAACATGTTTTGCTACACCGGAGGCTTCTCCGTTTACGCCCTGCGCGGCGGTGCGCGGCTGGTACACTCCGTCGATAGCTCCTCGAAGGCCGTTACGCTCACCGAGCGCAACGTCGCCCTCAACTTCCCCGCCGACGATCGCCACCGCGCCTTTGCCGATGATGCCTTCGATTACCTCCGCCGCGCCGGCCGCGACTACGACCTCATCATCCTCGATCCGCCCGCTTTCGCCAAGCATCGCGACGTGCTCCGCAATGCCCTTCAGGGGTATCGCAAACTCAACGCCGCAGCCTTTGAAAAGATCCGCCCTGGCGGCATCCTCTTCACCTTCTCCTGCTCGCAGGTAGTTAGTCGCAATGACTTCCGACTGGCCGTCTTCAGCGCCGCCGCACAGACGCGCCGCCACGTCCGCATCCTGCACCAGCTCACCCAACCCGCCGATCACCCCGTCAGCATCTACCACCCCGAAGGCGAGTACCTCAAAGGCCTCGTCTTAGAAGTCGAATAACCCATGATCCGGAGTGAAATCCAGAAAATGCGCGACGGCGAGTCGCCCGACTTCCGATCCCCCGAGCTGCAAGCCAGCTTTCGCCACGCCAAAGAGCTGCTGGCCCGCATGCGCATGATGTCGACTTACAGCGATGGCTACCGCGAGCTGCTCGAGCAGCTCATCCCCGGCATCCCCCCGACATCCGTCATCTGTCCGCCCTTCCATTGCGACCACGGCCACGGCATCCGCCTCGGCCGCGACATCTACATCAACGCCGGCTGCACCTTTCTCGACGGCGGATGGATCACGATCGGCGATCGCACGCTCATCGGCCCCGCCGTACAGATCTACACCCCCCATCACCCCTTAGACTACCGCGAGCGCAGCACAGGTCGCGAGTATGCGCGCCCTGTCACCATCGGTGCCGACTGCTGGATCGGCGGCGGCACGATCATCTGCCCCGGTGTGACCATCGGCGACCGCACCGTGATCGGCGCCGGTAGCGTCGTCACCCGCGACATCCCCTCCGACAGGCTCGCCGTCGGCAATCCTTGCCGTGTGATACGGCGATTGGAGGCGGAGACTGCCCCCCTCCTTTAATACACCATAAATGGATCACACCCCCGCCACCGAGATCAACCCCCACATCTCGCCCGCCGCGCGATGGATAGGCGCCACGCCGCTCGTCGTCTTCCTGGCCGTCTACCTGCTCACCTCGCTTATCCTCCGCGACTTCTACGCCATGCCCATCACCGTGGCCTTCCTCATCGCCTCGGTCTATGCCGTCTGCATCACCCGCGGGCTCTCGACCGAGAAACGCGTCCTGCGCTTCTCACGCGGCGTGGCCGACTACAACCTGCTGATGATGATTTGGATCTTCATCCTCGCCGGCGCCTTCTCCGAGGCCGCGCGCAACATTGGCGCTATCGACGCTACGGTTCACCTCATCCTCTGCCTACTGCCCGCCGGACTGCTCCTACCGGGTCTCTTCCTCGCCTCCTGCGTCATCTCCCTCTCCATCGGCACCAGCGTAGGCACTGTCGTCGCCCTCGTGCCCATCGCCCTCGGACTCTCCGAGCCGCTCGGCCTGCCTGTGGAGTACATCGCAGCCGTCGTCACCGGCGGCGCCTTCTTTGGCGACAACCTCTCATTCATCTCCGACACCACCATCGCCGCCACGCGTACCCAAGGCTGCAGCATGCGCGACAAGTTTCGCGTCAACCTCCGTATCGTCCTGCCCGCGGCCATCGCCACCTTCATCATTTACGCCTTCCAAGGCGCACACCTCACCGAGGTGCCCGTCCACACCGACCCCCGCTCGCCCTACCTCGCCCTTCCCTACCTCGTCGTCCTCATCGCCGCCGCCCGAGGCATGAACGTGGCCGCCGTCCTGACCCTCGGCATCGTCGTCTGTGGCCTTGTTGGCGCTGTCTTCGGCACGGTTACGTTTTGGCCCTGGATCGGCGCCCTCGGGCAAGGCATCGTCGGCATGGGCGAACTCATCATCGTCACCATGCTGGCCGGCGGCATGCTCGAGCTGATCCGTTTTAATGGGGGAATTGATTTTCTAATGAAGGGCCTCACGCGCGGCATTCGTGGCAAACGCGGCGCCGAAGCCGCCATCGCAGCGTTAGTCTCCGTGGCCAACATTTGCACAGCCAACAACACCATCGCCATCCTCACTACCGGCTCGATGGCGCGCGAGATCACCGCCCGCTACGGCATCGATCCGCGCAAAGCAGCCAGCATCCTCGACACCTTCTCGTGCCTCGTCCAAGGCATGATCCCTTACGGCGCGCAGCTGCTTCTGGCCGCCCGCTTTGCCGAAGTCTCGCCGATGGCCATCATCGGCTCCCTTTACTATCCCTTCATCATGGGCGGGTGCGCCATCCTCAGCATCGCTTTGCGCCTGCCGCGCAAATACAGCTGATTCCCCGCCGATTATTCGTCATCTATCCTTTATGATATAGGAAACGGCGGCGCCGTTTACATGCATTCTCACCCGCTGGCCCAAACGGCGGCGCCGTTTACATGCATTCTCACCCGCTGGCCCAAACGGCGGCGCCG
>MIQB01000027.1 GCA_002890585.1 Tannerella sp. oral taxon 808 | reverse complement strand
CACCTAAGCTATGTGGGTCGCCCCACCTAAGCTACGTGGGTCGCCCCACCTAAGCTATATGGGTCGCCCCACCTAAGCTACGTGGGTCGCCCCATCTAAGCTACATGGGTCGCCCCACCTAAGCTACATGGGTCGCCCCACCTAAGCTATGTGGGTCGCCCCACCTAAGCTACGTGGGTCGCCCCACCTAAGCCATGTGGCTGGTGCCCACTAAGGTTAGTTGGACGTCAAGCGCCACTCGTTGTGCATCGCCCTCACTACGGCTGGAGGGGGGGCGCATGGCCGGCTGGCAATGGGTATGATTCGTGTAGCTCAAATGCCTTAGGGGCACCCAGCCCTTTCGCCATTTATAGCCGAACAGGGCGGGTTCGCAAATTCTTCGGTGTGCCCAGCATCCCTTCAAGGCGTTGCCCGATACACCCTCCAAAAAAATCGCAGCGTCCGTTTTCGTTCGACACTAAACACAAAAAAGTCCTGCCGACGGAGGGGGTGTGTTGCCTCTTTCGTACAGCAGGACTTCTTGGTTCCTGAGTGATGGTTTCGCCTCTAAAAAAACGCTTGCCCAACCCCTAAGCAACGACCCAAACGTTTGGAAAAGAGAAGCGATGGGGTGGGGTAGGGACAAAAAAAATGGCCGACTGGCCATTGTGGTGTGTTTCTGTGTAGCGAGACCCGGGATTGAACCGGGGACCTCATGATTATGAATCATGCGCTCTAACCAGCTGAGCTATCTCGCCGCTCCTTTAAGACGGGGCAAAGATAAAGTTAGGTTCGACATTCGGAAATGCGGCTTCATTTTTTTGCACGGTGTGAAAGTGTGCTTTCAAGGGGGTGGGGCTAAACGAAAAGAGGAGGCACCCTGATGGGGGGCGCCTCCTGCTTTACTCTTTGTGTGCCGCGTGCACGCCTATTTCTTCGCGTTCAGGCGCGCCTGTATGGCCTTGGCCTTCTCCACGGAGGCGCTGCTGTTGGCGTTGATGCCGTAGAGCTCCTTGGCGGGGATTTTAATCTCCATGTTGGTGGGGATGTGGTTCGGGTCGGGGATGCGCGACTTGTTGAAGTCGTAGATGTAAACCCAGAACACCTTGTTGCCGTAATACTTCTCTGCCAGTTTTGTCAGGTATTGTCCGGGCTCTAACTTAACGGTGGCCAGCACTTTGCGCTTGGGCGTTTCCTTGGCTTTCGCCTTCTCTTCAGACTTGGTTTCTGCCACATCCTTAGCTTTCTCTTTGGCCTCGGCCTCTTCGGCTGCGCGGCGTGCTTGGCTGGCGGCGGTGGCTAAGTCGGCCTTCTCCTCGCCCTCCTTCTTCGCGGTGGCGGTGCCACTCTTGTCGTCAGCATCGGCGCCTTCCTTCTCCGCAGCCTCCTCGTCGGGCAAGACGAAGGAGTCGCTCGTTACCACCTTGCTCCCTTCGGTGCGGTTGGCCGCCTCCCGGTCGGAGGAGGGCAGGTAGTAGAAGTAATGGTAGAAGAGTCCGCCGAGTAGCAGCAGCAACAGCAGGGCGAGCACTACGTAGAGCGGGATGTTGGAGCTCGATTGCTTCTCGTTCTTTTTCGGTGGCTGCTGTGGTGTGGGGGGAGGTGGCGTGATCACGTCAGCGATTCTTTGTTGTGGTTTACGGGGTTCGTCCATGTCGTTGGGCGCTGGCTCGTGGGGTTTTTCCACCACTTCGGGCGTGATGATCTCCGGTGCCTGTAGGCGCGACGCCGATGCGTCCGTTGCTGTGTCTGGATTGCTGCCCACGGAGCGTCCTTCAGACCATCCCTCGGCGATTTCCTTTTTTATCTCTCTGTTCATCGTGTGTTGGTTTACGTTGTCCCATTCGCTATGGATCAAGGTGATGGGCTCCACCTTGTCCTCGTATTTATTGTCCTCGTCATCCTCGGTCGTCTCATCAGCCGTGATGAGGGGCAGGATGTCTGTGGCCGGTGTTGCGTAGTCGTTGCTTGATACCGTGTCAGTGGGGGCGGGGCGGGATTCCTCGTCCGTCGGTGCGTCTTCATTGTCTACGTATTCACGTTCGGCATCTTCCGGTTGTTCGGTCGGCACGTTGCCATCGCCTTCTCCTTCGCCAGCCTCGATGGCCTCGAAGGCGGCAAAGGGTTTATTGATGCGTTCTTTCAGGCATTTATCTGGGAGGTACGACAGCCAGTGGTGGGCCGGAATAACGATGTGTTCGCCCTCTGGCCCGATGCTTTCGCGCGCTTTGACGGGCACGATTCGGAACTTGCCAATGCCTTTGATTCGTGTCGATCCGTCTCTGATGAGGCTGTCATTCACGAGTGCGGTCAGCTCTCCGACAAACGTTTGCACAGTGGCCTGGTCGCGGCCGGTTTTCTCCATCATCAACTCAATGATGCGGTCTGTGGTGATCTTCTCGTTCATGCCTGATCTAAGTTTTTGATGTACGTTTTTAATCGGGTGGCGGGTCTGAATACGGGGATCAGTTTCGGGGGCATGAGGTATCGCTTTCCGCTCTCGGCATCGGCCGTATAGCGTTCGAGCTTCTTCTTGAGTTCAAATTGCCCCCATCCTTCCATAACGACGATGTCGTTGTCCGTTAGCCTGTCGGCCACCACTTGTCCGAATGCGTCCAGCAAGCTCTCCACCTCGGGAATTTCCCGGTCGAGGCGTGCGGCCAGTTCGGCGATCAGTTCTGTATCTTTCATTTTGATGATGTGTCTTTTTCGTTTATGATTTTGATGATAACTCTCTGTTGCTCGTCCGTTGGGTCAAACGACCTTTCGGCCATAGAGTTCAAACGGCTCTGCCGCCTCAATCTGCACCGAATAGATTCGCCCCAACTCCAAGTCGTCCTCTTTACGCACAAGCACTTCGGGGTCTACCTCTGGCGAATCAAACTCCGTTCGCCCGATGTAGTAATCCTCCTCCCGATCAAGCATGACCCGCAGTGTTTTCCCGACTTTCTGCTCTTGCACGTCGGCCGAAATGGATTCTTGAAGCGCCATCAACGTGTCTAAACGTTGCTGTTTCACCTCGTTCGGCACGTTGTCTTCTTCATGTTTATAGGAGTACGTTCCCACCTCGTGGCTGTATGCAAAAGCGCCCATCCGCTCGAAGCGGATGTCGCGTACAAACTGCATGAGTTGCGCAAAATCGTCGTCCGTCTCCCCCGGATAACCCACCATGAACGTTGTCCGTAAGTGAATGCCGGGCACCTCGCTGCGTATCCGATGGATTAGCTCGTAGGTCTCTTCTTTCGTGATATGCCTACGCATCCGCTTCAGCACGGGGTCACTGATGTGTTGCAGGGCGATGTCGAGGTATTTGCAAACGTTGTTACGCTCACGCATCACGCGCAATAATTCATACGGAAACTGCGATGGGTAGCCATAATGCAGTCTCAACCACTCCACACCCGGAACATCCGCCAGTCGCTCGACCAATTCAGGCAGCATGGCCTTGTGGTACAGGTCTTGGCCGTAGTAAGTCAGATCCTGAGCGATGAGTTGAAACTCACGGATGCCTTTTTGGGTCAAGAGTCGCGTTTCTTTCACGATTTCCTCCATCGGTCGCGAGTGGTAGCGCCCCGTGATGAGAGGGATGGAGCAGTAAGAACATTTGCGGTCACACCCCTCAGCAATTTTCAGGTAAGCGTAATGTCCGGGCGTTGTCACGACGCGATCTTCTGCGAAATCGTTCAGGTAAGCCTTACCGAGATCGTTCAGCAGGTCTTTCCAATTGAATTTCCCGTAGAAGCGATCAACGAAGGGGAGCTCCTGCTGGAGCTCTTTCAGGAAACGTTCAGAGAGGCAGCCCATGACGCATAACTGCCCAATGTGTCCACGTTTCTTTTCCTCTCCCAAAGCAAGGATCAGGTTGATGGATTCCTCCTGTGCATCACCAATGAATGCACACGTATTGACAACGACAATCTCGCCGTTGATCTTTTTTGCGTCGTGGGCGACGGTATAACCATTCAATTGGAATTGGCGCATCAACCGCTCCGAATCGACCAAGTTCTTCGAGCAACCCAGTGTGATGATGTCCACCTTATTTTTTCTCATCGTCCCCGAACAGCGAATCCACGAATGCTTTTCTATTGAATATCTGCAAGTCCTCCATGCCCTCGCCCAAGCCGATGTATTTCACCGGTATTCGGAAATGATCAGATATACTAATGACGACGCCGCCTTTTGCTGTCCCGTCGAGTTTCGTAATGGCCAAGGCATTGACCTCTGTTGCGGCGGTAAACTGTTTCGCCTGCTCAAAAGCGTTCTGCCCCGTCGATCCGTCGAGCACGAGCAGCACTTCATGCGGTGCATCAGGAACAACCTTTTTCATCACGTTTTTGATCTTCGTCAGCTCGTTCATCAGGTTGATCTTGTTATGCAGACGCCCTGCTGTATCGATGATCACGACATCCGCTCCACCAGCTTGTGCCGAATTGAGTGTATCGAATGCCACCGAAGCCGGATCAGAGCCCATCTTCTGCTTGACGACCGGCACTCCGACGCGTTCGCCCCAGATAACGATCTGCTCTACAGCCGCTGCACGAAATGTGTCCGCAGCACCTAAATAAACGGAGTGCCCCCGCTTCTTGAACTGATATGCCAGCTTCCCGATTGTCGTTGTCTTACCCACTCCGTTGACGCCAACCACCATGATGACGTATGGCTTTTTCCCTTCCGGTATACTAAAGTCGTCCGCATCTTCGGTTTTGTTCTCGGTCAGCAATGCCGCGATCTCCTCACGTAGGATGGCGGTCAATTCTGCCGTCGATACGTATTTATCTGTTGCTGCGCGTTTCTCTATCCGTTCGATGATCTTCAGGGTTGTGTCCACACCCACGTCAGACGAGATCAAGACCTCTTCCAGCTCGTCCAGCACGGCGTCGTCCACCTTGCTTTTTCCCACAATGGCTTTGGTGATCTTGGAGAAGACGTTCTCTTTTGTCTTCGACAGACCTTTATCTAATGTGTCCTTTTTTTCCTTGCTGAAAAAGTCGAAAAATCCCATGTCTTAATCGCGTGATAAGTAGGTAAATAAGATTGGCGGCAAATGTAGATCTTTTTCAGAAAGAGGTTTTTCCAGCAAGTTCCAAACGCACCTGAGTTTTGAGATGACCCTCCGCCCCTTCTCCTCTTTTTGGGGTGTAGGCATAAAAAAAACAGGAGTGAAACGAACTTCGTTTCCTCCTGTTTCGATGGTGGGCGCTGAGGGAGTCGAACCCCCGACCCTCTGCTTGTAAGGCAGACGCTCTGAACCAACTGAGCTAAGCGCCCTTCCAAATCTTTTTAACGACTGAGCTGTCTTTCTCTCTCGAAGACGGGTGCAAATATAGAGGCGCTTTCATAAGCACCAAAAGATTGGCAAAAAAAATCGCATCTTTTTTGGGCCGGCTAGCAGGTAATGGCTGAAATGGAGGGTTATTCGTTGGAATCCGATTGCGTTTGCGGGTTACGAGAAGCCTTTGATATGTCCCATATCATGTCATAGATCAAGTCGTGAGAGGAGGTGATGAGTCTTGCTTTGAGTTGCCGGATTAATTGGAGGCAGCCAGACGAATGGTCGTCGCCCACTCGCCCGGGGTAGGTGTAGACCTCACGATAGCAATAGTCGTCGTTAGCAGCTGTGGCTGTCGACATGGCGCCGCCCCGCTTAGATGATTCGACTACTACGATAGCGTCGGCAATGGCAGCAATCAGACGGTTGCGCTTCAAGAAGTTTTCGGGTGCGACGGTCGCGTCGGAGGGGTAATCAGTCAGCAGGCCACCGCCTTGGGAGAGCATGCGGATAGCTGTGTCTCGGTGATCGGCGGGATAAATGCGGTTGAGGCCGTGCCCTAAGATGCCGACGGTGGGTAGGCCGACTTGCATGGCTTTGCGATGGGCGCAGACGTCGATGCCGTGAGCCAGCCCGCTGATAACAAGCAGTTCCGGATCGAATTCAGCCAGCCCTTGCACGAGTTCTTCCGTCATTCGGCGGCCATAATTTGTGGAATTGCGTGTGCCAACGATGCTAACCACTCGTTGCGCATTGAGGTCAGCAGTACCTTTATAATATATGGCGATAGGCGGCTCGTTACATTCATGCAGGCGATACGGGAAGTCGGGATCGGTGAAGGCATAAAGGCGGATGTGTTTTGTTTGGATGAACAGCAACTCTTTTTCGGCGCGCTGCTGGACTTTGTCAATTGAGTGAATGATGGATCGATAGGTGTGGTGGCCGAGTAGGGGGATGGCTTCACACGGTTTACGGAGCGCGGCAAGGATGTCGGTGAATCGTCCGAAATGCTCCAGCAGCCAGGTCACCATTGTCGCATTCATGCCGTCGATCATTGAGAGTGCGATTAGGCTGATCCGTTCGTCGTCATCTGTTTTGTCTTTAGTCATGTGCATAGATGGATGTTTGGGGTAGCGCCATTGAATAAATCGACTGTAACAAGGGCCGATAATCATGGATGGCTACATGTGAATTATGTGACAACAAAAGTAAAGGTTTGAAGGAAGATCCACGAGGCTGTGTGGGGAGCTTCTCAGCCAAGAATCGTAGGGCAGCAGCTTGCTTTAGGCTTATTTCTTGTCAAAAGATGGATCGCGCGCCTTGGTTTATGGAGGAGGGCTATGTATGTGTCTGTATATAAAGAAAGCCCCTCAAAGCCGCTTCGTTGCTGACTTTGAGGGGCTTTTCCCACCAGTCGGGGTGACTGGATTCGAACCAGCGACCCTCTGCTCCCAAAGCAGATGCGCTAACCGGACTGCGCTACACCCCGCTGAGATGGCTTACTGTTCCGCCATTGCGGCGGCAAATGTAGAATAGCACATTTTATAAGCAAACGTGAGCCCGACATAGAACTGTCCCTCTTCCTCTGCGTCGGGCTCACGCTGCATTTTACGCGGCTTACTTATCCTTCAGGATCAGCTGGCGGTAGGCATCGTTCTGCCAGAGGAGGATCAGCGTGCGGAAGTCGGCGTACTCCTCGGGGGCGATGACGGGGTGCGTTAGCTCGATCTCGCGGTGCACCGTGACCTTGTTGCCGTCGCGCTGTAGGCTGAGGCTGATCTTGCCGGCGGTGCCGCTCCATTCCTTGCGGTAGGGGAGTGTCTTCAGCTCGCGGGCGCCGAGGTCGATCGTGTAATCACACGTCTCGGTGAGGGCGGAGGGCACTTCGAAGGGCTGCGTGCGGGTGCTGCCGAGCGTCAGGTGCCAAGAGTCGAGGCCGCGACGATGCGGCGCGGGGAGGGTGTAGACGGTGTAGCCGGCTGAGGATTGCAGGGGTGTCTTGCCGGTGAAGTCGGGCTTGGCGGTGGCGTCTTCGCTGTCGGTGATGGTGCCGTCTACGGTGGCTTCGTTGGGGCCGAGGGTGATCTGCATGTTGCACGCGAGGCGGGAGGCGCGCTTGTTGATCTGCACCATGCTGACGCCGTCGTCGCCTGTGAGCCAGAATTGGTCACGGGTGGCACGCAGGGCGGGGTCTGGGGCGTCCATGCGGATGGGTGAGAGGAAGCGGCCGCCGGTGCGCACGCGGATGTCGGTCAGGGCACCAACGGCGATGGGCATGGCGTGGATGGGGAAGGCGGCGAGGATCTGTGCGTCGAGGCCGGCGGCGAGCAGCATGGAGGCCATCAGTGCGGCCTTCTCGGCGGGTGTGCCGTAGGCCGAGGTGAGGACGACGGATGGCTCGCGGATGTCGGCAGCAAGGAGCACGGGGAGGTTAACGGTGGAGATGTTGTTCACTACGAAGCGCTGAATGGCGTTGGCGCGTTCCTCGGGCAAGGTGATGCCTTGCAGCAGCTTATCCACGAGGGAGGTGCAGTCAGTGGGGCGCACCTTCATGGCCGACAGCCACGCGATGCCGTTCTCGCCGCCGGCGTTGGAGGCGAAGAGCATCGGCACGGCCTCGGAGGCGATGTGCGATTCGAGCGGTAGGGCTGGGAGGTTGTGGAACTGCCACGTGTAGGTCGTCATGCCGTTGTCGGTGCGTGTTGTCGGCTCTTGGGAGTCGATGCCGGAGATGCCGCAGGTCAGCTTGTCGTCGGCGGGGAGGGTGATCGATACTTCGCACTCCGTCACGGGGGCGTGCTCTTCGAGCGTCTCGGCGACATCGAGGAAGGGGTAGAAACCGACCTCGGTGGTGAGGGTGTAATCCAGATAGATCGTGGCGCCGATCTCGAGGCCGGTGTGCGTGACGACCATCTCGGTCAGGTGGTTGTAGGCTGGGGCGTCGGCGGCGAAGGCGGGCAGGACTTCGTTGAAGGCGTTGTCGGGCGCCTTGACGATGGTGCCGTCGGCTTGGCGGGTGTAGCATTCGTTGATCTTAAGCGTTTGAAACTCCTTGTTGTAGATGATGAATGTCTCGCCGTAGAGTTGATTAAAGGCCATGTGCGTATTGAGCTTCACCTCTTTGCGGTAGTGATACGTCATGCTGCCATCCATGTTCCAGGTGTAGTGCTTGATGAGCTTGTTGAAGACGGCTTCGGGCTGCGCCTGGAGGGCGAAGGTGGCCAGGAGGCCGAGCAGGATTGCGGTGTATTTCTTCATGTCGGTGTGTATTATTTGCTTCATTGATTCTTACTTCTTCTCAAAGACGAGCCATTCGTCAGCCAGGTCTTTATGTGCCTTGACGGCTTTGCGGAAGCCGGGCCAGTCGGCGGCGTCATAGACGCGTTTGCGGAGGGTGAGCTCGTGGCGGACGTTCACTTTGTTGCCATGCTGGCTGAGGGAGCCGGTGAAGTCGGCGGCGTCGCTCTTGAGGCGTTCGTCGACGGGCGCTTGGCGGAGGGTGTAGCCCGAGGGGATGGTCATCGTTTCCTTCAGCTCAACGAGGCGTGAGCAGGCGTCTTTGAAGGCGTAGCGGCGTGTCTCTGGGTCGGTATCGATGCGCAGGTAGGTGCGTACGTTGGGATAGAGCCGGGCGCAGATGGGGCGGACGAGTAGGAGGCTATCGCCGGTGAGGGCATAGTCGGGGATCTCAAACTTCATGGTGATGCGGATGGGGCCGGACTGGTAATCCTTCGGGTCGCGTCCGTAATCGACGCTCAGCAGGTGGGCTTCGGGGGAGACGCTCAGCAGTTCGCTCTCCATTGCGTGCCTCCAGTTGGCCATGAAGCCGCGGGTGAAGGGGGAGCGCAGACGGGAGTCGGACTGCCCTTCGGCGGTGACGGTGAACTCGCCGCGGAGGGTACCCTTGGCGTCGAGGGTGGTGTTAGCCGAGAGACGGAAGTAGTGGTTCTCGGGCGGCGAGGGGGGCGTCTGCTGCAGGTCGGAGCCTTCGGGGAGGCCGGGCAGGTAGTTCTGCTGTTGCTCGGCGCTGGACCAGAGTTCGCGTTGGAAGGGCACCCAGGTGGGGTCGAGCGGCATGTATTGTCCGTTGGAAAGCTTGACGACGGTGACGCAGTGGTTGAAGTGGTCGGCGGGGATGGACTCGATGCGCGATCCGGCCATCGTCATGGCTGGGTAAGCTTTGAAGCCTGCCATGCGCAGCATGGAGATGAGCAGTGCGGCTTTGTCTTTGCAGACGCCGCAGCGGTCGGTGAAGTTCATCTTGGTGGCGTGGAGGGTGTAGCCCTCGCCTTTGCCCATGGAGATGCCGGAGTAGCGCATGTTGTCGGCCACCCAGTGTGTGAGCGCGGCGATCTTCTCCATCTCCGTCTTCTTGCCGCGGAGCAGCTCGTCGACCTTTTTCTTCGCCTCGGGGTCGGCTGCGAAGCTGTTGTAATCCTCGTTCACCTTGTGGAACCAGCGCGATTTATCCTTCCACTCGGGTGTGGTGGAGAGCATCAGCTTGGGCGCCACGTCGTAGAGGTCCACCATGTTTGGCTCTTTCGGGAAGGGCTTGGCGTCGGCGATGGAGAAGCTGAGCAGGTGCCGGTTGCCCTGTGTGTGGTCGGAAGATTGGCATTGGCCTTGGTAAAACTTGTACTGCACTTTCTTGTCGGCGGGCATGTCGACGGTGTAGACTTTGCGCACGGTGGGCTGCGTGACCCAGAAGGGGACGATGTCGTAGAACTGTCCGCGCATGGGGGGCACGAAGCGTTCCTCGTCGTCCGTGGCGGCGGCTGTGAGCAGGGCGTAGGTGAAGCCTCGCTTGTCGATCTCGTAGTCGATGATGTCGCCCGAGTCTAAGGCGCCGATCTCGAGCATGATCTGCCGCGCGCCCCAGTAGATCATGCGGGCGGGGGCGGCGTAGTCGACGGCTTTCGTGACGTCTACTTCGCGCTTCGATCCGTCGGCTTTGTAGACGGTGGCGCGCGAGAAGCGGGCGAAGGCGGTGAGGGGGTCGTAGTCGTATTTGACGATGCGGTAACGGAGGGCGCCTTTGATGTCGTGCACTTGGGCTACCTGGCGGATGGTGAAGCTGCCGGAGCCGTTTTCGGATACGACGACGCCGGTGCTGTCGAGGAGGACGATGGCGCTTTCCTTCTTCAGGTCGGCCGTGCTGTCGGCGTGGTGCTTGAGGGGCAGCCAGCTTTGCGCTGCGACGGGCGCTGTGAGCGCTGCCGCGAGCATGATGCGGATGAGTTTGTTGTTCTTCATAATTATAAGGGGGGGGAATTGTTTATGTGTTTATGTGTTGAATTGTTGGGGGGGTGAATTGTTTATGTGTTTATGTGTTGATGTGTTGAATTGTTGGGGGGGTGAATTGTTTATGTGTTTATGTGTTGAATTGTTGGGGGGGGTGAATTGTTTATGTGTTGATGTGTTGAATTGTTGGGCGCCTGGGTAGTAGGGGCGCCCCTTGTGGGCGCCCGGGGGGAACCCCGTGGGGGCGCCCGGGGGGAAAAATCCCGTGGGGGGCAACAAAAATGCCGGGCACAGGCTGAGGAGGCGTGTGCCCGGCATAACGATTAATCAATGGCCCTCCGGCTGCTTGGTGTCGTCCGGCTTCTTGGGCGGCTCCTCGGGCAGGTGGATGTCGTCGCCGCCGCCTGGCTTCGGATCAGGCGTGGGCTTGGGATCTTCCGGCTGCTTCGGGTCTTTGGGATCCTTCGGCTGCTTCGGGTCTTTGGGCTGCTTGGGGTCTTTGGGATCCTTGGGCTTGTCGTCGCCATCGTCCTTCTTCTTTTTGGAGCCGATGACCTGCGTCTTGTAACGCCGGATCACCTTGTTCATGTGGGCGATGAAGGGGGCGGTGTTGAGCGCTGGGTCGACGACGGCGTAGGCGTTGATGACGCGGACGAGATAGAGGTAGGCGGCGTCGGAGGCGCGGCGGGCAGTGCGCAGGGCACCGAGTTTTTCGGGCATGTTGTCAGAGCGCTCTGTGAGCCATTTCTCAACCTTGTTGTTGGCCTCTTTCAAGACTTCGATGTGTCCCTTGAGACCGAGCTTTTGCACCTCGGCGGCGTACTTCTTTTCGCAGTCGTCCACGAGGTTGATGATGGCTCCCGTCTCGCGCTCCAGCTGCATGCTAGGGTCGATGTGGTACGACGAGAGGGCGATGAGGAGTGTCTCGGCGGCGGTGACTTGCTCTTCGATGGGGCCTTCGAAGAAGCCTTTCAGCGTCTTGCGGTAGCTGGAGAAGACGCGGTCGCGTTTGGCGTCAGCGTCTTTGATGTCGTCTGTGATGGCGCTTTTCTGCGCGCGGGCGTAGCATGCGTCTTCCTCTTTGAAGGCGGCGGTGAGGCCTTCGGCGGCCTTCTTGATGAGCGGATTGGCCAGGAGAGCCGTCTCTGTAGCCATACGGTCGTTCACGTTTTTAATAAAGAGGAAATGAGCGGCGTTGGACATTTCGGGGCAATGAATCGAGCCGATTTCGTTTACGGAAACGGCGTCTGTCGGAGTTACTGAAGGAATTTCAGGCATGATATTTTGTTTTTATGGTTTGAAAAATGCTTGCTCAGGTTGAGCAAATGGAAAATCGAACTTTTTGAGGCTTGCTCAAGTTGAGCAAATGATAAAACGAACTTTTTGGGGCTTGCTCAGGTTGAGCAAATGGGAAATCGAACTTTTTGATGCTTGCTCAGGTTGAGCAACGAGTAAAACGAACTTTTTGAGGCTTGCTCAAGTTGAGCAACGAGTAAAACGAACTTTTTGAGGCTTGCTCAGGTTGAGCAACGAGTAAAACGAACTTTTTGATGCTTGCTCAGGTTGAGCAACGAGTAAAACGAACTTTTTGGCGTTTGCTCAGATTGAGCAACGATTCTCTAATTCTCTGCGGCTTCAGCCTCTGCCAAAACGCCGGCGAATGTAAAAACATCCGGGGAAGGAGGCGCTCAATGATCAATGATTCCTTGGCCCCGCCCCCCTGCGGCCTGCCGTTCATCCCCATGCATGCCCCCAAATCATTAATCATCCCCCCATTCTCGCCCCATTCCTGCCCCGGAGAGCATACAATATGCACATCCTATGTCCATTTAGGCCGATTCTGGTACAACGGATCTATCCGCATATATCTTTGCGCCCTCAGAAAAAACAGAAGAAATGAAGCACACATTTATCGTATGGATGGCCCTCGCCCTGCCCACCCTCGCCGCGGGGCAGGAGGCGCTCACACTGGAGCAGTGCCGCCAGCTGGCCATCGCTAACAACAAGGAGCTGAAGGTGGCCGAAGCGCAGGTGGATCGCGCCACGCAGGAGCGGCGAGCAGCCCGCACGAAGTACTTCCCACAGCTCTCCGCCACGGGCACCTACATGCACAACAGCAAGTCGCTCGAGCTCGTCGACTACAGCCGCCTCGACGCCATGACCGCCGCCCTGATGCCCAAGCTGCTGCCCCTGCTCATGAAGTACCCCAAGGTGGCCCAAGCCATCCCCCAGTTGATGGGCGAGCTGAAGGACCTTACCCATGTCGACATCCGCAACATCTGGATCGGCGACGTGTCGCTCGTGCAGCCCGTCTTCATGGGGGGTAAGATCATCTCCTACAACCAGATCACCGCCTACGCCCGCGAGCTGGCCGAGTCCATGCACGATGCGAAGCTGCAAGACGTGATCTGCCGCACGGACGAGACCTACTGGCAGGTCGTCTCCCTGGCCAACAAGAAGAAGCTGGCCGACGCCTACGTAGACCTGCTGCGCAAGATGGACACTGACATCGCCGCCATGATCACCGCCGGCGTGGCCACGAAGGCCGACGGGCTGTCCGTAAAAGTGAAGCTCAACGAAGCCGAGATGGCCCAGACGAAGGTAAACAACGGCCTGGCCCTCTCGCGCATGCTCCTGGCGCAACTCTGCGGCCTCGACATGGAGCAGCCCCCCATGCTGGCCGACGAGCGCATCGAGAACTTCGCCGTGCAACCCACCACCGCGCAGGCCGACGCCACCGAAGCCTTCGCCCACCGCCCCGAGCTGAAAAGCCTCGAGCTGGCCACGAAGATCTACCACAAGAAGGAGCAGATCGCCCTGGCCGAGATGCTGCCCACCGTCGCCCTGACAGCCAACTACCTCATCTCAAACCCGAACGCCTACAACGGGTTCAAGAAAGACTTCGCGGGGATGTACAACGTCGGCGTGCTGGTGCGCGTCCCCCTCTCCGCCTGGTGGGAGGGCACCTACAAGCGCAACGCCGCCCGCGCCGAGACGGTGATCAAGAAGCTCGAGACGCAAGAGGCGCGCGAGAAGGTGGAGCTGCAAGTCAACCAATCCGTCTACAAAGTCAACGAAGCCGGCAAGCAGCTCACCGCCTCCACCCGCAACATGGAGCGCGCCGAGGAGAACCTGCGCTACGCCAACGTCGGCTTCGAAGAAGGCGTCATCCCCGCCCTCAACCTCATGGAGGCACAGACCGCGTGGGTCTCCGCCCGCTCCCAACTCATCGACGCCCAGATCGAAGTCAAGCTCACCGAAGTCTACCTCAGCAAAGCCCTCGGGCGCCTGGGCAAGGAGTAGCCCCCCCTCCTCCTATACCTTTATATATACACCCACCGGTGCCCTGTAGGGACGAATAATTATTCGCCCCTACGAAGGTCCCCAACCGGGCTAATCATTGATCATTAATAATTAATCATTCCACCCTCTACCCTCTAACTATTCAACAACATGAGCGAAAAGAAATATTCGATCAACAACATGCTACTGGCCTTCATCGCCGTAGTCATCGTCATAGGTTTAGTAGCACTGGCAGGCTTCTTCCTCCTCTCCCCAGCTGACGACATCATCATGGGTCAAGCCGAAGCCACCCAGGTGCGCATCTCCGGCAAGGTGCCCGGGCGCATCGAGGCCTACCGCTTCGGCGAGGGCGACCATGTGCACGCCGGCGACACCCTCGTCTACCTCTACACCCCCGAGGTAGACGCCAAACTGAAACAAGCCGAAGCCGTACAATCTGCCGCCCAGGCACAGAACGCTAAGGCCATGGCCGGCGCCCGATCGCAGGAGGTGACCGGCGCTTACGAGCTCTGGCAAAAGGCTCGGGCCGGACTCGACATCGCCAAGAAGTCGTACGACCGCGTGCAAAGCCTCTTCGACCAAGGCGTCATGTCGGCCCAGAAGCGCGACGAAGCCGAGGCCAACTACCAAGCCATGGTAGCCACCGAGAAGGCCGCCCATTCGCAGTACGACATGGCCCGCGAAGGCGCCCGGCGCGAAGACAAAGCCGCAGCCTCGGCCCTCGTCCGTCAGGCTGGCGGCGTCGTTGACGAGGTGGAGGCCTACCTTGGCGAGCGTGTGCTCGTCTCCCCCATCGACGGCGAAGTCGTGGAGCGCTTCCCCGAAGTTGGCGAGCTCGTCGGTACCGGTGCACCCATCATGAACATCGCCGACCTGAGCGACATGTGGGTCACCTTCAGCGTGCGCGAAGACCTGCTGCGCGACATTAAAGTCGGAGCCGAGATCCGCGGCTTCATCCCCGCCCTCGGCGATAAAGAGGTGGTGATGAAGGTCTACTTCATGAAAGACATGGGCACCTACGCCGCGTGGAAGGCCACGAAAGCCACCGGCCAGTATGACGCCAAGACGTTTGAGGTGCGCGCCCGTCCCACCTCGCCCGTGCCCGACCTGCGGCCCGGCATGTCCGTCATCATCAAACGCAAATAAGCGATGACCCTCAGCGAAGGCCTTCACGCCATCCTGCGTATTGCCTGGCGCGAGATGCACCGCCTGGCCACGAACCCGATCTACTTCTTCTGCATGATCGTGGCGCCCGTGGGCAGCCTCTTCTTCTTCACCACGCTCATGCGCAGCGGCCTGCCCACCGACCTGCCCGTGGCCGTCGTCGACCTCGACAACACGCCCACCTCGCGCCGCCTTGTCCGCCAGCTCGACGCCTTCGAGCAGACGGCCGTGCGCATGCAGTGCGCCTCCTTCGACGAGGCGCGCCGCGAGATGCAGCAGGGCCGTATCTACGGCGTCTTCCTCATCCCCAAGAACTTTCAGCAAGACGCCACCTCGGGCAAGCGCCCCCGCCTGTCGTTCTACACCAACGGATCGTTCCTCATCGCCGGCTCCCTCATGTTTCGCGACATGAAGACGCTCTCCGTCCTGGCCGGCGCCTCCGTCGGGCTGCAGCAGGGGCAGGCTCGCGGCCTGACCGATGCGCAGATCATGGGGCAGATCCAGCCCATCGTCGTCGACACGCACGCCATCGGCAACCCGTGGCTGAACTACTCCGTCTACCTCAGCAACGCCATCGTGCCCGGCCTGCTGCAACTGCTCGTCTTCATCGTCACCGTCTTCAGCATTGGCACGGAGATCAAGCGGCGCACCTCCCGCGAGTGGCTCCGCATGGGGCACGACTCGCTGGCCGTCAGTCTGGCAGGCAAACTGCTGCCGCAGACGATCATCTTCACCATTGTCGGCCTCTTCGTCTGTGCGGTGCTTTACGGTTACAACGCCTTCCCCCTTCGCAGCGGTTGGTTGCCCATCCTGGCCGCCATGACGCTACTTGTCATCGCTTCGCAAGCCGTCGGCGTGTTTATGATCGGCGTGCTGCCCACCGTTCGGCTTGGGCTCAGCTTCGCCAGTCTCTTCGGGATGCTTGGCTTCTCCATCTGCGGACTGTCATACCCCGTGACGGCCATGTATCCCCCCCTTCCACGCCATCTCGTACCTCTATCCCCTGCGCCATTATCTGTTGATCTATATCGATCAAGCCCTCAACGGCCGCGCGCTGGCTTACACCTGGGGCGAATACGTCTGGCTTGCCGCCTTCCTGCTGCTTCCCCTCACCATCTTCCGCAACCTCAAGCGAGCCCTGCTCTATTTCCATTATATCCCCTGATTTTAGAGGGTAGACATTAGAGGGTAGAGGGTAGGACCGGGTACATGAAGCTACCCTACGACCCTCCATCCTCTACCCGCTGACTACCGGGCGCCCACAAGAGGCGCCCCTACTACTCTCTAACTACCGGGCGTATGCGATACGCCCCTACGACCCTCCACCCTCTATCCTCTACCCTCTATCATATGGATAAAGAAAAACGTCTCTCTACCCACATCGCCGAAGGCTTCCGCGACCTGTTCTACATCTGGCGGGAAGAGCTCCGCGCCGTCTTTCGCGACAGCGGCGTGATGATCTTCTTCTTCCTCGTCCCCTTAGCCTATCCCGTCATTTACGCCCTCATCTATAACCCCGAGACCGTCCGCGACGTCCCCCTCGCCGTTGTCGACCAAAGCGCTTCGCAGCGCAGCCGCGAGTTCATCCGCCGTGTCGACGCCACGCCCGACGTGCGCGTCGTGGCCACTTGCGGCTCGATGGACGAGGCCCGCCGCCTCGTAGACAGCAAGCGCGCTTACGGCATCCTGCTCTTCCAGCCCGAGTTCAACCGTGACCTCGCTGCCGGACGCCAAGCCACCGTCTCCCTCTATTGCGACATGAGCCTCCTGCTGCATTACAAAGCCATGCTGCTGGCCACCACCGAAGTCTCCCTCGACATGGGCAGCGAGATCCGCGCCGCCCGCGCCCCCCAATCCACCGACGAGCTCCAGCAGATCTACGTCGCCCCCATCCCTTACGAGTCCGTGGCCCTCTTCAACCCCGCCAACGGCTTCGCCAGCTTCCTGCTGCCCGCTGTGCTGATCCTCATCATCCAGCAGACGCTCGTCCTCGGCATCTGTATGTTGGGCGGTACGGCTCGTGAGCAAAGCCGCTTCCACCATCTCGTCCCCCTCGACCGACACTTCCGCGGCACCCTCCGCGTCCTGCTCGGCAAGGCCTTGGCATACGTCATCATCTACATCCCCGTCTGCCTCTGGACGCTCGTCGTCGTCCCCCACCTCTTCGCCTACCCCTCCGTCGGCAACCCTTGGGACGCGCTGCTCTTCCTCTTGCCCTACCTCTTGGCCTCTGTCTTCTTCGCCATGATCCTCTCCGGCTTCATGCGCACCCGCGAGTCTGGCATGATGCTCTTCGTCTTCATGTCCGTCATCCTGCTCTTCATCTCCGGTATCTCCTGGCCCACCGACGCCTTCCCCACCTATTGGCGCGTCATCGGTCAGCTCTTCCCCTCCACTCCCGCCATCCGCGGTTTCGTGTTGATCAAGAGCTGCGGGGCAAACCTCTTCGATGTCGCCAGCGAGTATCGCCTGCTGTGGATCCAGACGGGCGTCTACAGTCTGCTTGCTGGGCTCGTTTATCGCCGGCAAATCATTCGTGTACGCCGCAAGATGATCCGTGAGTATCGCGCTGCGAAAGCTCGGAACGCGGTGGAATGAATCAGGATAAGTAATGGTCATTGATCATTATCTCTTCTTTCCATAAGCCCTGAAGCTCCCGCGAAACTCCTTATTGCCTTTTATGGTTCACGCGATAGTCTTAAAGAGATACAGCACTGTATAGATCATAGACAATTGGAATAGACTTTTTGGATCTACTGTTTGAATCATAAACAGGAGCGCAAAAAGGCCGATACAACGCAGCAAAGAATTTAGCGGGGCCCGGGGATAGTAAAAGCCCACAAGGCGACGGAGGGGAGCTCCAAAGGCGATGGAAAAGGCGCGCACCCTCCGGCCGTGAGGGCGCAGAGGCGGGCAAGGCTGACGAGAGGCTGGGTGAGGGGGAAATGGAGATGGACAAGCGAAAAAAGCGTTGGCCGAGGGGCAAAATAGGCACACTGAATGACGAAATGTGCAACAGGAGGAATCAGCGAGAGGTTGGGCTTCTGTATGTTATGCAGAGTTGCAAAGTATACTTTGCAAAAGATCAATAAAAAGCGTGCTGGAGCAGGCATATGAATCTACATTTGTCCGCGGATAGGAAGGGAAGGCGATCCGACCGGCCTGAAGCATCCAAAAACTCACATCATAAACAGTAAAAATTCAACCATATGAGACCGGAATGGACGGGGTTCAAGGGAACCCGCTGGACGGACGAAGTGGACGTCCGCGCTTTTATTCAAGACAATTACACGGCTTACGACGGCTGCGAATGCTTTCTGGCGGACCCGACGGAGGCCACGCAAAAGCTGTGGGGCATCTTGCAGGAGCTGCAAAAGAAGGAGCGCGCTAAGGGCGGTGTATTAGACATGGAGACGGAGGTGGTCTCCAGCCTGACGGCCTACGGAGCAGCTTACATCGGCGAGGGAACGAAGGAGCTGGAGCGCGTCGTGGGGCTGCAAACGGACAAGCCGCTCAAGCGGGCGTTCATGCCTTACGGCGGCATTAAGATGGCCGAAGAGGCGTGCACCACGTATGGCTACAAGCCGTCAGAGAAGCTGCACGAGATCTTCACGAAGTATCACAAGACGCACAACGACGCGGTGTTCGATGCCTACACGAAGGAAATGCGGTCGGTGCGACACAACCACATCCTCACCGGCCTGCCAGACACGTATGGCCGTGGACGCATCGTGGGCGATTATCGCCGCGTGGCGCTCTACGGTGTGGATTTCCTGATCGAGAAGAAGAAGCAAGACTTGGATCTGCATGACGGCGGCGGCGTGATGACGGACGATGTGATCCGCCTGCGCGAAGAGATCGCAATGCAGATCAAGGCGCTGCAAGGGCTCAAAAAGATGGCGGCCATCTATGGCTTCGACATCTCAGCGCCGGCCCGGAACGCCCGCGAGGCCGTGCAGTGGCTCTACTTCGGCTACCTCGGCGCTATCAAGACGCAGAACGGCGCCGCCATGTCCGTAGGCCGCATCTCCACCTTCCTCGACATTTATATCCAGCGCGACATGGAGGCGGGCACGCTGACCGAGTCGGAGGCGCAGGAGTTGATCGACCACCTGGTGCTGAAGTTCCGCATGGTGAAGTTCGCGCGCATCCCGTCGTACAACCAGCTCTTCTCTGGCGACCCGATCTGGGCTACGCTCGAAATGGCGGGCCTCGGTATGGATGGCCGCTCGATGGTGACGAAGAACGACTTCCGCTTCCTCCACACGTTGGAGAACATGGGGCCCTCGCCTGAGCCGAACCTGACGGTGCTCTACTCCTCGCGCCTGCCAGAGGCCTTCAAGCATTACGCAGCGAGGATCTCGGTGAAGACGAGCTCCATCCAGTACGAGAACGACGATGTGATGCGGCCTATTTGGGGCGACGATTACTCGATCTGCTGCTGTGTGTCGGCCACGCAAACGGGCAAGGAGATGCAGTTCTTCGGCGCGCGAGCTAACCTGGCCAAGTGCCTCACGTATGCCATCAGCGGCGGGGTAGACTCCAAGACGCGTGAGCAATGCGGCCCGGAGCTCCGTCCGATCGAGGGCGACGTGGTGAAGTACGAAGAGTTCATGCCGCGCTTCATGGACATGATGGAGTGGCTGGCTGGCGTCTATGTGAACACGCTGAACGTGATCCACTACATGCACGACAAATACTTCTACGAGTCGGCCGAGATGGCGTTGATCGACACCGACGTGCGGCGCACGTTCGCTACGGGCATTGCGGGATTCAGCCACGTGGTGGACTCCATCAGCGCCATCAAGTACGCCAAGGTGAACATCATCCGCGACGAGACGGGCTTCCCGCTCAACTTCAAGACCGAGGGCGACTTCCCGCGCTATGGCAACGATGACGATCGCGCTGACGACATTGCCGTATGGCTGCTGAAGACCTTTATGAACATGATCCGCCGTCACCATACCTACCGCAATTCGGAAGCGACGACGAGTATCCTGACCATCACCTCGAATGTGGTCTATGGCAAGTACACGAGCAACATGCCTGACGGGCGTGCGGCTGGCGCACCGCTGTCGCCGGGAGCGAATCCTTCGTATGGCGCAGAGAAGAATGGCCTCTTGGCGTCGCTGAACTCGGTGGCCAAGCTGCCGTATGATTATGCGCTGGATGGCATCTCAAACACGCAGACGATCGCCCCCTCGACGCTCGGCCGCACCGAAGATGAGCGGGTGGAGACCCTTGTGCGTGTGATGGATGGCTACTTCGATCGTGGAGCGCACCACCTGAACGTGAATGTCTTTGGCGTGGATAAGCTCGTTGATGCGATGGAGCACCCCGAGAAGGAGGAGTATGCCAACTTCACGATCCGCGTCAGCGGCTACGCTGTCAAGTTCATCGACTTGACCCGCGAGCAGCAGCTCGACGTCATCGCTCGGCAGGCGCATGAGAAGATGTAATTCCCCTTTCGAGAACTGATAACTAAAGATGAAAAATGGAGGAGGTGGGCGATGAGATCCCGCTCCTCCATTTTGGTTTTTCGCTTCATGGAGACTTCTCCCCTCTTAGGCCGGGTGCATTCGGTTGAGACATTCGGTTCGGTCGATGGACCGGGCATCCGCTTCCTTATCTTCCTGAAAGGTTGCAGCATGCGCTGCCGCTATTGTCATAATCCGGACACGTGGGATCCTGCGACGGACGACCTGCGCACGACGGACGAGTTGCTGGCGCAGGCTGTGCGTTACCGCAGCTATTGGGGCTGCGAGGGCGGCATCACCGTCAGCGGTGGCGAGGCGTTGTTGCAGATCGACTTCCTGACGGAGCTCTTCCGCAAGGCCAAGGCGATGGGCATCAACACCTGCTTGGACACCGCGGGACAACCCTTCACGCACCGCGAACCCTTCTTCTCGAAGTTTGCTGAGCTGATGAAGTACACCGACCTCGTCCTGCTCGACCTCAAGCAGATCGACGACGCGAAGCACCGCAACCTGACCGGCCACTCGAACAAAAATATCCTCGATTGTGCGCGTTACCTCTCCGACATCGGCAAGCCCGTTTGGGTGCGCCATGTGCTCGTGCCCGGCTTGACCGACAACGACGACGACCTGCATGCCCTGCGCGCCTTCATCGATACGCTGCACAACGTGAAGCGGGTGGAAGTCCTGCCTTACCACACGATGGGCACCTACAAATGGGAGCAGTTAGGTATCCCCTACACGCTGAAAGGCGTCAGTGCCCCCACCGAGGAGCGCATCAAGAATGCCGAGCGCATCCTCACTGCGCCACATGTTTGCTCCACATAGTGCGTGGTGCGCGGAAAGGGGTAAAGGATAGGAATAAGCAATCCCCCAGACGATGGCTGACAAGGCCTTCGCTTGGGGGATTGTTGTTGATGGTGGGAATAGCTGCCGAGGATGGTTTACTTTTGTTTCGTTAATTAAAGTCGAATGAGTATGAAAGCAAAGCAGTTTTTTATCACCATTCTGGCGGTGCTCCTTGCGGGGCTCTTTACCGCCGGATCTTGTAGCAAACTGGTCTCCAAGCAGACCTACGAATCCGTCGAGGGCGATCCGCTCAAGACGCGCATCTACACACTCGAGAACGGCCTGAAGGTCTACATGAGCATCAACAAAGAAGCCCCGCGCATCCAGACGTACATCGCTGTGCGCGTCGGCGGCAAGAATGACCCGGCCGAGACGACCGGGCTGGCACACTACTTCGAACATCTCATGTTCAAGGGCACGACCCACTTTGGGACGTCGAACTATGAGGCAGAGAAGCCCTTGCTCGACGAGATCGAGCGCCTCTTCGAGGTCTACCGGCAGACGACCGACGAGGCCGAACGCAAGGCCCTCTATCGCCAGATCGACAGTGTCAGCAATGAGGCATCGAAGTATGCCATCCCCAACGAGTACGATAAGCTCATGGCCGCCATCGGCGCGATAGGGACAAACGCCTACACCAACTTCGATGTGACGTGTTACACCGAGGACATCCCCTCGAACCAAATCGAGAATTGGGCCAAGATCCAGGCTGACCGCTTCCAGAACAACGTCATCCGCGGCTTCCACACCGAGTTAGAGGCCGTCTACGAAGAGTATAACATGGGGCTGGCGCACGACGCGCGCACCGTGATCGATACGCTCCGCTCCATGCTCTTCCACAACCACCCCTACGGCACGCAGTCCGTCATCGGCACGCAGCAGCACCTCAAGAACCCCTCGATCACGAACATCAAGCGATACTACGAGACGTGGTATGTGCCTAACAACATGGCCATCTGCCTCTCTGGCGACTTCGACCCGGACGAGATGATCGCCATTATCAAGAAGTACTTCGGCAACATGAAGCCGAACGACAGTCTGCCGAAGCCCACCTTCAAGGACGAGGCTCCGATCACGGCTCCCGTAACGAAAGAGGTGACCGGCGTAGAGGCTGCCAATGTGAGCCTGGCTTGGCGCCTCAACGGCCCCAGCTCGCCCGAGTATGACATGGCTCTGCTCGCCGCCACCATCCTTTACAACGACCAGGCAGGCCTTATCGACCTCGACCTGAATCAGGCGCAGAAGCTGCTCTCCGCTTACTGTTACCCCTACATGTTCGCCGATTATGGCATGTTCCTCCTCAACGCCCGACCCAAGGCGGGGCAGACGCTCGAAGAGGCGCGCGACCTGCTGCTGGCCGAGGTGGACAAGCTCCGCAAGGGCGACTTCGACGAATCGCTGCTGCGCGCCGTGGTGGCCAACATCAAGTTGGAGACGATGCAGGAGTATGACTCCAACAGCGGTCGCGCCAGTGCGTATGTCGACGCCTTCGTCAACGGCATCGAGTGGGCCGATAGGGTGCATCAGATCGAACGCTTGGAGAAGATCACGAAGGCCGACATTGTCAAGTTTGCCAACGAGAAGCTCGCCCCCGAGGCTTACGCCGTCGTTTATAAGCGTGAGGGGGCGCCGAAATTCAAGAAGATCGATAAGCCCGAGATCACGCCTATCGCCACGAACCGCGACACCTCCAGCGCCTTCCTCCGTGAGATCCAACTGGCCGAGGTGAAGCCCATCGAGCCGGTCTTTACGGACTTCAAGAAGGACATGAGCACCGCGCAGCTGAAGAACGGCCTGCCGCTGCTCTACAAGAAGAATGAGACGACGGACGTGTTCCAACTCATGTACGTCTTCGACATGGGGCGCAGCAACGACGCTACCCTCAACACGGCCTTCTCCTACCTCAATTACCTCGGCACAAGCAAGATGTCGCCCGCGGAAGTCAAGCGCGCCTTCTACAACATCGCCTGCTACTTCAGCACCACCGTCACCGACGAGCGCTGCTACGTCTCCGTCAGCGGCCTCCGCGAGAATATGCCCAAGGCAATGGAGCTCATGGAGGCGCTCCTGGCCGACGCTAAACCAGACGAGAACGTGCTCAGCAACCTTAAGACCGACCTGATCAAGGAGCGCGCCGACGCGAAGCTCAACCAAGGCCGCAACTTCGGCGCCCTGCGCAACTACGTCATGTATGGCCCCGAGCACATCAAGGCTACGACGCTGACAAACGACGCGCTGAAGGCCCTCACCTCCGACACGCTCCTGGCTAAGGTGCGCGACCTGAGCGCGAAGCAGCACTCCGTGCTCTACTATGGCCCCGACGCCATCGGCGACGTCACCAAGCACCTCAACGACCTCCACCGCATGGCCGACAAGCCCGCGCCCATCACGAAGACGCCCGCTATCCCCCTGCGCACGCCGGACAACCAAGTCTTCCTGGCCGAGTATGACGCCAAGCAGGTCTACTACCTGCAATACTCCAACCGTGGCGAGCCCTTCGACGTGGCCAACGACCCCGGCGTGGCGCTCTATAACGAGTATTTCGGCGGCAGCATGAACGCCATCGTCTTTCAAGAGATGCGCGAATCGCGCGGCCTGGCCTACTCCGCCAACGCCGTCCTGATCAACCCCTCCGACAAGGCCCGCCCCTACGCCTTCCAGGCTTTCGTGGCCACGCAGAACGACAAGATGCCGCAGGCCATCGACGCCTTCATGGAGATCATCAACAACATGCCCGAGAGCGAGGCCGCATTCAAGATCGCCAAAGACGCCATCCTGGCTCGCCTCAGCACCGATCGCGCCGTGAAGAGCGAAGTGCTCTGGAAGTACCTCCACGCCAAGGACATGGGCGTGGATTACGACCGCGACAAGGCCATCTTCGAGCAGGTGCAGAAGATGACCCTGGCCGACGTCAAGGCCTTCCAAGAGAAGTGGGTCAAGGGGCGGACGTATCACTACGCCGTCCTCGGTAATTCCAAAGACATCGACCTCAACAAGCTCCGTTCGCTCGGCGATCTGAAGCGCCTTACTCCGGAAGACATCTTCGGGTATTGATCGTATCGTTTTTGAACAGTAATGGTTTGCGAGCCAAGCTGGCAGACCTCGTAGGGGCACCCCTTGTGGGTGCCCCTTTTTAGTTCATCAGAAACAGCTTACGCGAATAGGCGTGTATCCGGCACGGCCCTTCAGGTCGCTGGGGGATAGCGGGCGTCTTCGTGATGGGCGCG
>MIQB01000026.1 GCA_002890585.1 Tannerella sp. oral taxon 808 | reverse complement strand
CGTCATCGGACGTAAATGATTCGACTCCGGACGTAATCCATTCCTCACCGAGCCTATTCATAGGGTCGCTTCGCCTAAATGCATGCATACAGAGATGATCCAAATGCACTTTCGTACGTTCCATTCCTCCCGCTTGGCCTTCCTACCTGTTCGACTACCCATACGATTCATTTTAGAGAACCGAGTTTTGAGCCCCTCCCTCGGGTAAGCCCACCGCCTCCGCCGGGGCTCCACTTACAATCCGCACCCAAACAACCCCCCGAAGGATCCATTTTTTCACTTTCAACTTGCAATAGGTATAAAAACAAATATTTTTGGGGGCAGAATCGAAGGGAATGTTATTCGGCTTACCTATTATAATATACCTCCCCCTCGGTAAAAGAGAAACAGCACATATATCCACACTTACACCCTAAAACTGAAAAGAAGATGAAGACAAATTATCTCCTTGCCCTTGGCCTCCTCGTGTGCCTCCACGGCACAGCCAAGGCTCAAACTGACGACACCGCGGAACAGAAACCCTTCCGCCTCACCTTCTCCGAACGCGCACGCATGACGACCCTCGGCGAAGCCACCACCCTCGATCATTATGCGCCCATAACCACCTTCACCCGGTGGCGCACCTACTTCGGCGCTTACTACAACCCCAGCCGACACTTTGAATTCAGAGCCGAGCTGGGCAACGAGGCCCGCCTCTACCTCACCCCGCCCACGGCCAAAACAGCCGTCAACGAAATTTTCTTCAACCAACTATATGTGGACTGGCGCGACATCGCCGACCTGCCCATCGACCTGTGCGTAGGCCGGCAAAACATCAAGTTCGACGAAGGCTTCATGATGGTCGACGGCAACCCCATGGTCGGCTCCCGTTCAGACTACTTCAACGCCGCCAAAGCCACCTTCCGCTTCGACGAGCGCAACCGCCTCACCGCCCTCTTCGTCTACAACCCCCACCGCGACAAGCTCCTGCCCGTCATTAACGAGGGCGACCACTACAAATCCCTCGAAGAGCAAACCAACAACGGCGCCGCACTCTACTACCAAGCACAGCTCAGCCCCGTCGACCTCTCCGCTTACTACTTCTACAAGAATTACTTCAAAACCGCCACCCTGCCCGATGCTGAGACCCACGCCCTCGGCGCCCGTGTCAATGTAGCCCTGCCAGGCAACGACTTCCACTTCATCAGCGAGTTCGCCTACGAGTTTGGTAAAGTGGCCGACCGCAATCGCCGCGCCTGGGGCGGATATTCCCGACTGGAGTACAACATCGGACGCTACCTCTACGTCCTCGACCAACTCTCCGTCGGCTCCGTCTACATGAGCGGCGACGACCCCACGACACCCACCATCGAAGGCTTCGACCCAATGTGGAACCGCTGGACACGCTGGAGCGAAGGCTACATCTACACCTTAGCCGCAGAGACGGGCAAGATCAGTTACTGGTCAAACCTGGCCTCCATCAATGCAGGCTTCAAGGCCTCGCTCGCCCCGAACGTCAGCCTCAATGCCAACTACATGCACCTCTTTGCCATGCACAACCCCGGCACAGCCTTCACCTCCGGTGGCGGAAAGACACGCGGCGACCTCTACACCGCCCGCATCTCCTACCAGATCAACCCCCACTGGTCCGGACACCTACATTACGAGCACTTCAACCCCGGCAATTATTATTTCCGAGGCGCCGACAACTTCAATTGGGTGCGCTTCGAGTTGATGTATAAGTTATAAGAGAGAGACAAACCAGTTATTTGACACTAAAACTATGTGGTTATGAAAATCGGATTATTTATTCCCTGCTATATCAATGCGGTCTACCCGCATGTAGGTATAGCCTGTTACAAGCTGCTCACCAACCTTGGGCTCGATGTCGACTATCCCGTGGGGCAGACCTGCTGCGGCCAACCAATGGCCAACGCCGGCTTTGAGGGTGGCTCCGTCCACCTGGCCGAACGCTTCGACGACCTCTTCAAGAAGTATGATTATGTCGTTGGCCCCTCAGCCAGCTGCGTAGCCTTCGTCAAAGAGAACCACCCCCGCCTCTTGGCCGACGCCAAGAAGAAAGAATGCACCGCAGCGAAGCACATCTACGACATCACCGAGTTCCTGCACGACGTGGTGAAACCCGAGAAGTTCCCCTCCAAATTCCCGCACAAAGTCAGCATCCACAACAGCTGCCACGGCGTGCGCGAGCTCGGCCTCTCCGCCCCCTCAGAGCTTACCGTACCCTACTTCAACAAGATCCGTTCGCTGCTCGAGCGCGTCCCCGGCATCACCGTCTTGGAGCCCAAACGCGTCGATGAGTGCTGCGGATTTGGCGGCATGTTCGCCGTCGAAGAAGCCGAAGTATCCGCCTGCATGGGGCGCGACAAGGTCAAGGATCACATGTCCACCGGAGCCGAATACATCACCGGAGCCGACAGCTCCTGCCTGATGCACATGAGCGGCGTCATCGAACGCGAACATTATCCCATCAAAACCATCCATTACCTCGAAATCTTAACAGCACAGTTATGAGCGCACATGCCAAGGCTGCAAAAGCCTTCTTAGCCAATAAAGAGAACGCCGTATGGCACGACCAGACACTGTACATGGTTCGCTACAAACGCGACCTCCTCTCGCACGCCATCCCCGAATGGGAAGACCTGCGTCACACCGCACGCGACATCAAACTCTACAGTACCTCCCACTTGCCCGAGCTCATCGAACAGTTTGAGAAGAACGCCACCGCCAATGGCTGCCACGTGCACTTCGCCAAAGACGCCGAGGAGTATCGCCACATCATCGAGGGCATCCTCAGCGAGCACGGCATCAAGAAGCTCGTTAAGAGTAAATCCATGCTCTCCGAAGAGTGCGAACTCAACCCCTACCTCATAGAGAAGGGTTATGAAGTGATCGAGAGCGACCTCGGCGAGCGCATCCTGCAATTGATGCACCTCCACCCGAGCCACATCGTCATGCCCGCCATCCACATCAAGCGCCAAGCCGTGGGAGAACTCTTCGAAGAGAAACTCGGCAGCGAAAAGGGCAACTTCGACCCGACCTACCTCACGCATCAGGCCCGTCGCGCCCTGCGTCAAGACTTCCTCAACGCCGGAGCCGGCATGACGGGTGGCAATTTCGCCATCGCCTCCACCGGCGAAGTAGCCGTCTGCACCAACGAGGGCAACGCAGACATGGGCATGTCGTGCCAGAAGATCAACATCACCGCCTTCGGCATCGATAAGATCATCCCCGACCTGCGTTCGCTCGGCGTCTTCACACGCCTGTTGGCACGATCGGCCACAGGTCAGCCCATCACGACTTACACGTCACACTTCGGCCGCCCACATAAAGGCGGCGAGCAACACTTCATCATCGTCGACAACGGGCGCAGCAAAATCCTCGGTATGCCCGAGCATCGCAAAGTGATGAACTGCATCCGCTGCGGCGCCTGCATGAACACCTGCCCCGTCTACCGTCGCAGTGGCGGCTATTCCTATTCTTACTTCATCCCCGGCCCGATCGGCATCAACCTCGGCATGCTCAACGATCCGCAGAAGCACAGCGGCAACGTCTCCGCTTGCTCGCTCTGCCTCTCCTGCTCGTTCGTCTGCCCGGTGATGGTAGACCTCGGTGAACAGATCTACATCTGGCGCCAGAAGCTCGATGGCTTCGGTACGGCTGACCCGAAGAAGAAAACGATGAGCAACGGCATCAAGTTCCTCATGGATCGCCCGGGGCTCTTTCACTCCGCACTCAAGATGGCTCCGATGGTCAATTCCATGCCGCGCTTCATGGTCTACAATGGGATCAACGATTGGGGCAAAGAGCGCGAGCTACCCAAGTTCGCCAAGCAGTCGTTTGAAGCTTGGTGGAAGAAGAATCACAAGGAGAATAACGCTAAATAAGAATCAAGATGAGCAGCAAGGAATTTATACTGAACAGCCTGCGGGAGAACATCAAGGAGCAATTCCCCCGCCCCGAAATCAAGATCCCTCACATGGTCTACCCGGATAAGATCAAGCAGTTTATTGAGATCTCAGCCGGTGTAGGAGGCAGCGCTGAGCTCTTGGGTAAAGGCGAAACGGTGGACGACGCCATTCGTCGCCTCTTCCCCGAAGCCAAGCGCATCGCCTGCAACTTCCCCGAGGTTAAGTGCGCCACCTACAACCCCGATACGATTGAGACGCCGTCTGAACTGAACGGCACGGATCTCGTTGTCTGCCACGGCATCTTCGGTGTTTGCGAGAATGCCGCCGTCTATTTCGAGCAGGAGTATCTGCAACGCGCCATCTACTTCATCTCTGAGGCGCTCGTCTTCATCCTGCCCAAGGATCAGTTAGTCGATACCATGCACGACGCCTATGCCCGCGTGCCTGAGGCACATCCGGGCGAGTTCCGCGGCTTCATGTCCGGTCCGTCAAAGACGGCCGACATCGAACAGTCGCTCGTCAAAGGGGCGCACGGTCCGAAGCAAGTGGTTGTCTTGCTTGTGTAAGCACTGTGTGAGTGATCGTATAGCATATAACTCCTAACAACATTTATATCATGAACGTAATCCTATCTATTCTCCCGATTCTCCTCCTGTTTGTGCTTATGCTCGGCCTCAAGATGGCCGGGCACAAGAGCGCGTTTATCACCCTACTTGCCACGCTGCTCATTGCCGTGTTTGCCCCCCGGGCGTTAGGCTTTGCCCCCGAACCCTATCTGCAGTTTGGCGAAGCCGGAGTCTTTTGGGCCTTCATTGAAGGCGTGCTCAAGGCCACCTTCCCCATCCTGATCATCATTCTGATGGCCATCTACAGCTACAACACGTTGCTGGAGAGTGGTGAGATCGAAGTGATCAAGAAGCAGTTCACCTCCCTCACGAACGACCGCGGCATCATCGTGCTGCTCCTCGTCTGGGGTTTTGGCGGATTGCTTGAAGGCATGGCAGGCTTCGGTACGGCGGTGGCCATCCCCGCCGCTATCCTGATCGGTCTCGGCTTCAAGCCCGGTTTCAGTGCTTTGGTATCGCTTATTGCTAACAGTGTACCGACGGGCTTCGGTGCTGTGGGTGTACCTGTCATCACGTTGGCCAACGAAGTCGCGCCTACGGGTGCTGCCACGCAGGAAGCCATCTGCGACATCTCCTCAAAGGTTGTCATGCAGCTCTCACCACTCATGCTGTTGCTTCCTTTCGTCATCCTCGTGCTCACCGATCGCTCACCGAAGAAGATCGTCAAGCACCTCATCCTCTCCCTGTGGGTGGGTGGCGTATCGCTCGTTGTGCAATACCTCTGCGCGCATTACCTCGGGGCAGAGACGCCGGCCATCCTTGGCAGTGTAGCCGCCATCTTAGCCATCATCCTCTACGCCCGCCTCTTCGGCGAAAAAGATGCCGAATCAATGACGGAGAAAGAGACGTTCACCATGTCGCAGACCCTCCGTGCATGGAGTGTATATGGATTTATCCTCTTCTTTATCATCATCAGTGGGCCATTAGTGAAGCCCGTTAGCACCTTCCTCCGTGCCAACTTAGTTAGCCATGTGCCCCTGCCCATTTATCCCGAAGGGAAGACTTTCTCGTTCGGTTGGATCTCCAACGCCGGCTTGATGCTCTTCTTGGGTACGTTCTTCGGCGGATTAGTGCAGGGCGTTTCGGCCAAGAAGCTCATCGTCGTGCTGGCGCGTACGGTAAAGAATCTGGGCAAGACGGTAGTCACGATTATCAGCCTCGTTTCGATTGCGTCGGTGATGAACTACGCCGGTATGATCCTCGTCATCGCTAATGCACTGGCTGCAGCCACGGGTGCTTTCTATCCGCTGTTTGCTCCGCTGATTGGTGCTATCGGCACATTCGTTACAGGTAGCGATACGTCGTCCAACATCCTCTTCGGGAAACTTCAAGGTAGTGTGGCGACGAAGCTGAACTATGCCGATCCCAACTGGTTAGTGGCTGCCAACACAGCCGGAGCCACGGGTGGTAAGATCATCTCACCGCAAAGCATCGCCATCGCCACCGCCTCGTGCGACATGCCAGGGCGCGACGGCGAGATCCTCCGTAGCGCCTTGCCTTACGCCATCGGCTACATCATCATCGCCGGGTTGATGGTCTACTTCGGTGGACTGTCAGGCATCTAAACCGACGTGAGTTCGCGGGGGGCGTAAGCCATTTTGTCTTTCTGTCCGTCGATTGAGTCGACGACCACTTTCAGGATGAAATACCCCGTCGATTCAATCGACGGCGATTTTCAGATCGAAATGGCCCCGTCGATTCAGTCGACGGCGGTTTTCAGATCGAAATGGCCCCGTCGATCCAGTCGACGGCGGTTTTCAGATCGAAATGGCCCCGTCGACAAAATCGACAGCGTATAAGGCTTGCGCCGAACTTGCATTAGGACCACATTCTAAACCAATTATTCAATGAAAACGAGCGCCCCGCCGGGATTGTGGAAATATTTCCGTAATCCCGACGGGGTCTCCTTGAAAAAGCCCTTTCTTTGCGACCGCGTCAGTGAAGAAGTGGCCAAACACCGCATCACTGCAAGGCGCAGAAAAGAAATAGAACGATTTACACAATAAGCATTCATCACACATTCAAAAAACAGAATAATCATGACACAGAAACTTTTGATCAGGGATCTGACTTTGAGAGACGGACAGCAGTCTTCGTTTGCAACACGTATGAATCAATCGCAGGTTGATCGCGTATTACCTTATTACAAAGACGCGAACTTCTACGCGATGGAAGTCTGGGGCGGCGCCGTGCCCGACTCCGTCATGCGCTATCTGGGCGAAAACCCGTGGGACAGACTGGAAAAGATCAAGGCCGCCGTGGGCGACGTTTCCAAGCTGACCGCCCTCTCACGTGGCCGTAACCTCTACGGCTATGCTCCGTATCCCGACGAGATCATCGACGGTTTCTTCCGCAACGCCGTAAAATCCGGCTTGGACATCATGCGCATCTTCGACGCGCTGAACGACGTAAACAACGTAAAGTCAAGCGTGAAGAGCATTAAGAAGTACGGCGGCATGGCCGACTGCGCCGTTTGCTACACGGTGGATCCGAAGTATGACGACAACCGCGAACCGGTCTTCACCGACGCTTACTTCCTGAACAAGGCGCAAGAGATGCTGGCTCTGGGTGCTGACATGATCACCATCAAGGACATGAGCGGCCTGATCCCGCCCTCGCGCGTGGCCAAGCTGATCCCGCTCTTCAAGAAGCACCTCAATGTGCCTGTAGATTTCCACACGCACTGTACGCCGGGCTTCGGCCTCGCTTCCGTCCTGACCGCCATCATGTGTGGTGCCGACATCGTCGACACAAACATCTGGTACTTCGGTGGCGGCACAGGTGCTCCGGCCATCGAGCTGATCTACGTCTTCTGCAAGAAGCTCGGCGTAGAGCTCGACGTGAACATGGAGGCCGTGGCCAAGATTAGCAAGGAGCTGAAAGAGATCCGCAAGGAGCTGGAGGCTTACGACGCATCGAAGATGTTCCCGAACCCGTTCAATCCGCTGACCGACACGCTGCCGGCTGACATCGACGCACTGTTCGACAAGGCTATCGAGGCTGTTCGCAATAGCGACGAAGCTGCGCTGCTGGATGCTTGCCACGCCATCGAGAAGTACTTCAACTTCCCGAAACCGAACGAGCTGGTGAAGAATGCCGAGATCCCCGGCGGTATGTATAGCAACATGGTGGCTCAGTTGAAGCAATTCAACTCGATGGATCTGCTCGAAGACGCGATGAAGCTCATCCCGAGCGTACGCCTCGACGCCGGTCTGCCGCCACTCGTGACGCCGACCAGCCAGATCGTAGGCGCACAGGCCGTGTCTTGCGCATTGAGCTTGAAGAAGGGACAGGAAAAATATGGTAACACCTCGAGCCAGTTCGTGAACTTGGTGAAGGGCGAATACGGTAAGACGCCGGTGCCCATTGATCCCAAATTCCGCGAGCAGATCACGGGATCGCCCGTAGAGACGCCCTACGATACGTCCAAGCATAAGACACCGGACAACCCCGTGCTTGAGGAGTTCGGCGGTGTGCATTTGGCGAAGGACGAGAAGGACATGCTGCTCTTAGAGCTCTTCCCGAACGTAGCAACCGGCTTCCTGCGCAAGAAACGCGAAGCCGAGTACAACGAGAAGCAGAAGGCTTCCGGCGCTTGCGCTTGCGGTGGCAAGGAGACGGCGCAGGAAGAGGCTGCTGCCGCAATGGACGATTCAGTGAAGGGTCGCATGGTAGAATGCCCGATGCCTGGCAGCGTCATTGAGGTGACGGTGAAGGTGGGCGCTAAGGTGAACAAGGGCGACAAGCTGTTGGTGCTCGAATCCATGAAGATGGAGAACGACATCACGGCTGACTTTGCTGGCACAGTGCGCCGCATCCTCGTGAAGGCAGGCGACTCCGTGCAGGTAGGCGCACCGATGGTTGAGATCGTAGATGAGGCTGCAGCTGCAGCCGCTCCCAAGGCGACAAACGCCGCGAAGGGTCGCATGGTAGAATGCCCGATGCCTGGCAGCGTCATTGAGGTGACGGTGAAGGTGGGCGCTAAGGTGAACAAGGGCGACAAGCTGTTGGTGCTCGAATCCATGAAGATGGAGAACGACATCACGGCCGATTTTGCTGGCACTGTTAGCCGCGTCCTCGTGAAGGCTGGCGACTCCGTGCAGGTAGGCGCGCCGATGATTGAGATCGTATAAACGAAGCGGGCATCGCACTTGCGGCGCCCATCGTTTTTGCAAATAGGAAGAGGCAGGGTCTGCGAGTTACATCGCAGGCTCTGCTTTCTTTTTATGCCGATCCCCGTTTGTAGAAGTCGGAGGGAGCGGGGAAGCATCCCCATAAAAGAAAGTGAGGGGGCGTCCTCACGGACACTCCCTCACAAGGAACACTACCTTATAGTCAAGGTAAAACACACGATTGTCTTGATTAGCTGTTTGTTTTAGTTGATGTGAAGTCTACTCCCCCCTCGGCCTTCGCGCGATGATTTAATCCACATCCGCGAGCGTATTGCCCATGAGGGCATCGTCGCCGTAAGGGATGACCTTGTCGACAAAGCGGCGGCAAGAGATCTTGTACGTCTTCACCCCATCCTTAAACGTCTTCACCCGCACCGTCACGGTGGAGTCTGACCCGGGGGCGAACTTCAATTTAGCCATGTCGAAGGCTACGAAGCTGCGCCGGCCGTAGCGCGGGGGATCGCCGAAGGCATTGTGGCAGAACTCGAAGACGTAGGGCTGGATGCCCGACTGCGAGACCTGCACGAGGTTCACCAAGTGGCGCTTCGTGCCGCCGTGGTTCGTCCCGAAATGGACGTTGATGTAGCCGTCGCCGTACCACATGTCGATGATGTTGACAGGGTCTGACCCGAAGTCGTTCGACTTTTCTTTTCCCAATAAATCAGATTCCACGAAGGGCTTGGTGAGGATGTCGCGGATGCTGCGTACGAGGATGGCGTGGTCGAAGCCTTGGAAGGTGTCGGAGAGGATTGTGTAGTAGGCCAGCGCACGGTGGCGCTCGTTGGGGCGATAGAAGGGGATCTCCGTGCCGGCGGGCCAGAGGCGCGAGCCGTCATCGAGGGTGAGGGAGTAGGTGCCGCCCCGGCCGACCGGGTCGACGGTGGCTACCGACCGCCAGACGCGCCCTAAGGAATAGCCGTTGTCATCTTTGTTGCACGACACGGCCGCCGCCATGATCATTGCCGCGCATAGACTCATCAAAAGGAATTTCATCGATTTCATCTCGTTTGGTTGTTATTGATTGAACTGCATGCCTTGATGGGAGAAGGGGCTGGCGCGTTGCATGGGGTGGTTGTTAAATCTTCTGAGGCGAGATAGATCAGTCCCCCAGACAAACCTAACCGACGGAATGCTTCCCTGCCCCGCCTACTTTTGTCCCCCCCGCAAGAACAATAATCAATGACGGAGACTACCCCACTCACACACACCTTGCCTAACGGACTGCGCCTGGTGCATCTGCCCACTGATTCGCCCGTGGCATACTGCGGGCTGGCCGTGGATGCCGGAACGCGCGACGAGGCGCCGGACGAGAGCGGATTGGCTCACTTCGTGGAACATATGCTATTCAAAGGTACCCTGCGACGCCGAGCATGGCACATCCTCAACCGTATGGAGGCCGTCGGCGGCGATCTGGATGCCTACACCACGAAGGAGGAGACCTTCCTCTACGCCGTCTTCCCCGCGCCACACCTGGCCCGCGCCACCGAGCTGCTGGCCGACCTCGCCACACACGCACGCTTCCCCGACGCCGAGATCGAGAAGGAGCGCGAGGTGATCCTCGACGAGATCAGATCTTACGAAGACGCACCCGCAGAACTCATCTTCGACGAATACGAATCGCAGCTTTTCGGCACGCACCCCCTCGGCCGACCCATCCTCGGCAACAAACGCACCCTGCGACGCTTCGACGCCGCCCGCGGACGATCCTTCATGGCGCGTTATTACACGGCTCCGAACATGGTCTTCTTCTCCATGGGCCCGGCCGACTTCCGGCGCGTCGTGCGCCTCGCAGAACGCCACTTTGCCGACCTGCCCACCGCCACGGCTCCGCACCACCGCACGCCCCCAGACGAGCTGACGCCGCGCGAGGCCATCTGCCGCAAACGCACCCACCAGTCGCACGTCGTCCTTGGCGCCCGCGCATGCCACCTCTTCGACCCGCGCCACGCCCCGCTCTACTTGCTCAACAACATCCTCGGCGGCCCCGGCATGAACAGCCGCCTCAACGTTGCCCTGCGCGAGCGCCGCGGCCTCGTCTACGGCGTCGAGTCGAACCTTACCTGCTACACCGACGCCGGCCTCTGCACCATCTATTTCGGCACCGATCCCCGCCACCGCCAGCAGGCTCTCAGCCTCGTCCGCGCCGAGCTGGATCGCCTCCGCGCCCGCCCCCTCACGCCCTCGCAGCTCGCCGCCGCCAAGAAGCAGGCCGTCGGGCAGCTACACGTGGCCAGCGACAACCGCGAGGGCCTCTTCCTCACCCTCGGCAAGTCCTTCCTCCGCTTCGGCCGCTGCGACACCCCCGCCGAAACGGCCCGCCGCATCGAGGAGGTCACGGCCGACGAGGTGTTTTCCGTTGCCCGCGACGTGTTTGCCCCCGAGCGGCTCTCTTTTTTGATTTACGAGTGAGCCGGGACCCGAAAACAGCCGCGATGCCGATTCTCCCGGCCGTCGCGGTGGCAAATCCAGCTCGTTTCTCCGATCTCCCGGCCGTCGGGGGCTGAACTTCATTGTTTATGGGGATCTTTTATGATGAGCGTGTCTGATTTACGATGCAAATCGAATGCTTTCATCTTGATGGTATATGATTTACTCCGTTAATTCAATGCTTTTATATTGATAGTGTATAATTTACGTCGTAAATCGAATGCTTTTAATATAGATGTGCTTAATTTACGGTGTAAATCGTATGCTTTTATAGTGAAAGCCTATAATTTACGGTGTAAATCGGATGCTTTTACAGTAAAAGCCTATAATTTACGGTGTAAGTACGATGCTTTTATAGTAAAAGCCTATGATTAACGATGTATATAGAGCACGCGTATATTAAAAGCATTCAATTTACGCCGTTTGTTGTATACAATGAATATGAAATACGTCAATTTACGCAGTAAGTAATATACAACACCTATGAAAGCATTCAATTTACATCGTAAATCAGACACACTCATTATAAAAGATTTTCATAAACGCGCCTATTTGGCCCCCGACGACCGGGGGATCGGGAAAACGAGCAGGATTTGGCACCGCGACGGTTGGGTGATTGGGAAACGAGCTGGATTTGGCACCGCGACGGCTGAGGGATCCGGGAAACGAGCTGGATTTGCCACCGCGGCAGCCGCTTAACCGAAAACAGATGCCCCGTTTACCTTTGCCGCCGTTGTTTACGATCAGGAATGAATCGCAAACCATGCCCCCCCGAGAATGGGCGCGACCTCGGGCGGGCACATAGATCCGCCCCCACACCGATTACTATACACTTAAAGTACATAGAAATGATGAACAAACCCGTGCTGATTCAGAAAGACCCGTGGCTCGAGCCGTACGCCGAGGCCATCGAAGGGCGACACAACGACGTGATCAAGAAGGAAAACGACCTGACACAAAACGGACGGCAAAGCCTCTCGGACTTCGCCTCCGGCTACCTCTACTTCGGCCTGCACCGCACGGCCGACGGCTGGGTGTTCCGTGAATGGGCACCGAACGCCACGGCCATCTACCTCGTCGGCGACTTTAACGGATGGGAGAAAAACGAAAGCTACCGCCTCGCACGCCTCGATGGCGAGGCCGGCCATTGGGAGGTCACCCTGCCGGCCGACGCGCTCCACCACGGCGACCTCTACAAGCTGCGCATGGAGTGGGAGGGGGGCGCCGGCGAACGCATCCCGGCCTGGTGCCAGCGCGTGGTGCAAGACGAGGAGACGAAGATCTTCTCCGCCCAGGTCTGGGCGCCCGAGGAGGCGTACCGCTTCCGCGTTGCCGACTTCCGGCCTGACACCAATCCGCTGCTCATCTACGAGTGCCACATCGGCATGGCCACCGAGGCGGAGCGCACAGGCACCTACGAGGAGTTCCGCCAGAATGTCCTGCCGCGCGTGGCCCGCGACGGATACAACGCCATCCAAATCATGGCCATTCAGGAGCACCCCTACTACGGATCCTTCGGCTACCACGTCAGCAGCTTCTTCGCCGCCTCGTCGCGCTTCGGCACACCCGAAGAACTGAAGCGCCTCATCGACGACGCCCACGCACTCGGGCTGGCTGTCATCATGGACATCGTCCACAGCCACGCCGTCAAGAACGAAGTCGAAGGCCTCGGCCGTTTCGATGGCTCGTATCACCAATACTTCCACACCGGCGAGCGGCGCGAACACAGCGCCTGGGACTCGCTCTGCTTCGACTACGGCCGCAACGAAGTGCTCCACTTCCTGCTCTCCAACTGCAAGTTCTGGCTCGACGAATACCGCTTCGACGGCTTCCGCTTCGACGGCGTCACCTCCATGCTCTACTACAGCCACGGCCTCGGCGAAGCCTTCAGCAACTACGGCGATTATTACAACGGCCATCAGGACGGCGACGCCATCGTCTACCTCACGCTCGCCAACAAGCTCATCCATGAGGTCAATCCACACGCCGTCACCATCGCCGAAGAGGTCAGCGGCATGCCCGGCCTCGCCGCACGCTTCGAGGACGGTGGCTACGGCTTCGACTACCGCATGGCCATGAACATCCCCGACTTCTGGATCAAGACCCTCAAGGAGAAGAAGGACGAAGACTGGCACCCCTCGGCCATCTGGTGGGAGACGACGAACCGCCGCGCCGACGAGAAGACGATCAGTTACGCCGAGAGCCACGACCAAGCCTTGGTGGGCGATAAGACGATCATCTTTTGGCTCATCGATGCCGACATGTATTGGCACATGCAGACGTCTGACCGAAACCTCATGGTGGAGCGCGGTCTGGCCCTGCACAAGATGATCCGCCTCGTGACGGCCACCACCATCAACGGCGGCTACCTGAACTTCATGGGCAACGAGTTCGGCCACCCGGAGTGGATCGACTTCCCCCGCGAGGGCAACGGCTGGTCGTATAAATATGCGCGTCGGCAATGGAGCCTCGTCGACAATCAAGATCTGAAGTATCACTTCCTCGGCGACTTCGACCGGGCCATGCTTGAGCTCATCCACAGCGTCCGCAGCTTCCAGGCGCTCCCCCTGCAAAAGGTGTGGGACAACGACGGCGATCAAGTCTTGGCCTACATGCGCGGCGATCTCGTCTTCGTCTTCAATTTCAGCCCCACGCAATCCTTCACCGACTACGGCCTCCTCACGCCCGAGGGCAGCTATCGCGTCGTGCTCAACACCGACGATCCGCGCTTCGGCGGAAACGGCCTCACCGACGACACCGTGGAGCACCTCACCCAGCACGATCCCCTCTACGCCCCCGACGGCAAGGGCTGGCTCAAGCTCTACATCCCCGCCCGCACGGCGATGGTGTTGCGGAGGGCCACAAGCGCTAAGTCACGAGCGAAGGGGGGCACAAAGCGGAAAGCGAAGAGATGAATCTGGGCATAGGGGCGGATCCACGGCGTTCCGCCCCTGCCTGTCACTTATTATTTGTCGTTCGTCACTCGTAACCCGTCACCCGTCACTCGTAACTATGTATCTGTTCCACCCTATTCTGAAAGAAGTGCTCTGGGGCGGCGCAGCCATTTGCCCCTTCAAAGGCCTGCCCGCTGATCCGCGTAAGATCGGCGAGAGCTGGGAGCTCTCCGATGTCGAAGGCCGGCGCTCCGTCGTGGCGAGCGGCTCCGAATCGGGCACACCCCTCGACGAACTGATCCGCACGCATGGCGCCAGCCTTGTTGGCCGCAGCGTGATGGATCGCTTCGGCGAGCGCTTCCCGCTCCTCATCAAGTTCATCGATGCCCACGACGACCTCTCCGTGCAAGTTCACCCCGGCGACGAGCTGGCGCGCGAGCGTCACAGCGCCCTCGGCAAGACGGAAATGTGGTATGTCATTCATGCCCTTCCTGGCGCCGTGCTCTACAGCGGCTTCTCTCGCCCCATCGACGCCGACGAGTTCCGCCGCCGCGTGAAGGAGGGCACCATCATGGAGGTGCTCCGCCGCTACGAGGTTCGCCCCGGCGACGTCTTCTTCCTTCCTGCCGGACGCATACACGCCATCGGCTCCGGCTGCTTCGTGGCCGAGATCCAGCAGACGAGCGACGTGACGTACCGCATCTATGACTACGACCGCCGCGACGCCGACGGCCGCCCGCGCGAGCTCCACATCGCCCAGGCCCTCGACGCCATCGACTACACCTACCTGCCCGACCATCGCACGCACTACACGCCCCGCCCCGACAGCGCCGTCGAGCTGGCTCACTGCCCCTACTTCACGACCCACCTCATCGACCTCACCTCGCAGCCCATGACGCGCGACTTCGCCCGGCTGGACTCCTTCGTCATTTACATCTGCACGGAGGGCGCCGCGACCATCCGCGACGATGACGGCCGGGAGTGCACGCTCCGCCGTGGCCAGACGATACTCCTGCCCGCCACGACGCATTCCGTCACGCTCACGCCCTCACCTGGCGGCGCGAAGCTGTTGGAGACGTATATCCCGGCAGATAATTGATCATTAATAATCCCCCCTTACCGTAGCTTCATCTTGGGCAGATGCCAGTGGTATTTGATGGCTAAGATGCGGATGACGAGGATGGTGCCCGCGGCCGATAGCTCGCTCACCTCATGCCCGAGGTGGAAGTAATAGCAGGCAGCGAAGACGGTACCGCCCATCACGCAGGCTAAGGCGTAGATCTCTTTTCGGAAGACGAGCGGCGTTTCGTTGATGAAGTTGTCGCGCATCACGCCGCCCACAATGCCTGTGATCGTGCCCATCGTGATCGCCACCCAAAAGGGATACTTGAGATCGAGCGTTTTCTCGATGCCGATCACGACGAAGAGCGCCAGCCCGATGGCATCGAAGATGAAGAAGGGCAGGTCGAGGCGCACCAATTGGCGATTGAAGATGAAGACGACGATCATGCCTAAGAGCGTGCACCAGAGGTAAGCCGGACTGAGCATCCAGAAAGGCGTCACGTCGAGGAGCAGATCGCGCACCGTTCCGCCGCCGATGGCCGTCACGAATCCAACGACGAATGCGCCAAACCAATCGAAACCTTTGGCGGCAGCCAGCCGAATGCCGCTAATGGCAAAGACGATCGTGCCAATGTACTCGATCGCCTCGCGGAGGGAGAGGGGTAGAGAATCCATGAGCCGTTACTCCTTCTTTTCTTCGGTTGCGGCCTCGTCGTCGAAGGCGAACTCTGCCGTGGGCAGCGGATATTTCTCAGATTCCTTCACGCCGAGCGCCTTCAGCTCATTGGCCTTCTGCACGATGCTCTGCCGGCCGCTGTAGACCTTGTTGTGCGCCTCGTCGTAGTCCTTAGAAAGGGAGCGGATGCTGTCGCCCACCCTGTCGAAACGTTTGATGAAGTCGCCCACGCGGCGGAGTAGCTCGTCGGCCAGCCGGAAGATGCGTTGCTGGTTCTCCGTCTGCGTGTGCTGGCGCCAGGCGATGCCGATCATGCGGAGGATGGCGTAGAGGTTTTGCGTGCCGGTGATGAACACCTTCTGCTCGAAGGCCGACTGCCACAGCTTGGGATCGTTCGCCAGAGCCAATTGCAGGGCGGCATCGTTGGGGACGAACATGATGACGAACTCCACAGCGCGTCGCGGGGCGGAGATGTAGCGGCTGTAGTCCTTGCGAGCCAGCTCTGTGACGTGCGAGCGGACACTCTGCAAGTGACGCTCCAAGTGGTGGCGGCGGGCGATGTCGTCTGTGGCGGCGACATAATCGGAGTAGGCCTTGATGGAGACCTTGGCGTCGATCACGACGTCCTCGTTGTCGGGGTAATGCAGGACGACGTCCGGGCGCATACGTCGGCCCGACTCATCGTGCGTCACGGCTTGGCCGCGCTCGTCGGTTAGGGTGTCTTGTACGTCGTAGTTCAGTCCGCGGGTGAATCCCTGCGCGTCGAGCAGCTCGCTGAGCATCAACTCGCCCCAGTCGCCGACCTGTTTGTTATCGCCGCGTAGGGCGTTCGTCAGGTTAGTGGCTGTGCGATCCATGCGTTCCGTCTGGGCTACCATCTGGCGGAGCTGTTCGGCTAGCGATGCCGTGTTGCGCGTTGTGGCATCGTTCGTTTTCTCGATAGCCGTGCGCAGCTGCGTCAGGTTTTCGCGGAGGGGTAGGGTGAAGCGCTCCATATGCTCCGTGTTTTCGCTCTTGAGTCGCTCGGAGGTGTGGTCGAGCACCTGTTGCGCCATGTTCTGGAACTGCTCCTTGAGCAGTGCCATCTGTTCGTCGAAGCGCTGCTGACGGTGCGCCGCGTCAGTCTTTGCTTGCTGCTTCAGCGCCTCCATCGATGCGACGAGGGCGGCACGGTCGGCTTGCAATGCGGTGTTCTCTTGCGATAACCGATCGCGCTCCAGCTTCAGCTCGGCGGCGTCTGACTCGGCACGCTGGCGGAGCAACGACTCGCGTTCGGTAGCCTGTTCGGCTTGCATCCGCTCCTGTTGTGAGGTTTGTTCTAATTGCTGCATCTCCTGTCGCGACGCCTGCTCAGCTTGTAAGAGCTGGTTGCGGCTACGCGCATGAAGGATAAACCAGGCAGCGGTAAAGCCCACCGCAAGGCCGATCAATAAATAGAGAAGGGGCATGATTCAATTATTAATTGTCAAGGATCAATTATCAGGCGAGTACCCGGATAATCATTAATCATTAATCATTGATAATTAGGCTGGGCGCCGTATGATCCGCCGAACGAGCATCGACGGGTAACCATACACAAGTGCCAGCAGGGTGAGTGCCGTATTGAGCAGACTGATGCGGAGGAAGTCGCGCCCTGGTCGGAAGTGCGTCACGCGACCGCCCGGGGGAGCATAGTTGACGGTCACGGGGATGGCCACGATGGGCAGCCCGCGCCACGCACAACGCACGGCCAACTCTAACTCGGCCTCGTAGCGCGACGTCAGCGGACGCATGCCACGCATGGCCGATAGCGGATAGAGGCGGAACCCGTTCTGCGTGTCACGCAGGCGGTGGCCCGTCTGCACGGCGAACCAGAAGTTCGACAGCCGGTTGGCGAACGTGTTGCCCTGCGGCATCTCGCCCTCCACCGTCCGACGGCCCATCAGCAACGCGTTCGGGTGCACGGCCGTGGCTTCAATGAAGCGTGGCAGGTCGGCTGCGCTGTGTTGCCCATCGGCATCCATCGTCACGACGCGATCGAACCCCATCGCCTCCGCCCGATCGAAGCCGCGCGACAGGGCGTACCCCTTGCCGCGATTCTTCGCATAGGCCACCATCTCCACGCCCCGCTTGGCATAGCCTCGCAGTACGTCGGCCGTGCCATCCGTCGATCCGTCGTTAACCACAATCACCCGTGCACCTGTCCGCAGCACCTCGTCGATCACACCGCCGACGGTGCGACTATTATTATAGGTAGGGATAACGACCGCAAAGGGCTGCGTCATTCGGCCACCTCCTCGAGCAGCAGGCTGATCTTGGCGAAGAGTGTGCCGATGGCGTCGGTCACGATACACGAGACGGCAACCCCGCCCTCGTCCGGTCGGGAGATGGCGAGCGGGAAGGTCACTTCGGTAGCCTGCCGCGGGTCGATGACGTGGAGGAACTTGGCGTTGCGGACGGTGCGCAAGAAGAGCGGTCGACCGACGGATCGCTCCGTGAGTTCCTTCACCGTTTGAATGATGCACACGCCGGGCGTCACGGGGCTTCCGGGGAAGTGCGCGCCATAGATCGTGTGGCCGGCGTCGGGCGCCAGCACATAGGTGCATCCCGCAGGCGTTTCCTCGCGGCTGCGGATCGTGAATAGGGAATCAATCAACATAATAGGGTAGTCAAGGGGCAGTTAGGCGGCCTGAAGGGTCGCCGGATGATAGCCCAGGGCAAAGCCCTGGGGTTGGTTGGACAGCATATATAGAGGGTAGTTAGAGGGTCGTCGAATGCCCTCCTCTTTATTCATCGCTGCCGTCGTCCGTCTCGGCCATTCGGCGCAGTTCGTAAACGATGTTGCGGCGGGTATTGACGAGCGTCACGGTGCTGTCGTGCGGCGTCGCGGTCATGTGCCAGCGACCCGAGATGGCTACGATCGTGTCGCCCCGCTCGCTGCGCTCCACCCGACGGGCGAACGTGGCCTCGGCATTGTCGACCTCGAACAGGAAGTGCAGGTCGGCCGCGACGGTCCGTCGGATGTACCACCTGTCCATCATCGGAAAGACGTTAAGCAATGTGCCCCGCCGCGCCGTGGTGATGAAGTCGAAGGCCTTGCTCCCGAACTCGTTCACGAGTGAGCCGCGCCACTCGTCGCCCACGCGTTTCGCGATGCAGATGCCCGTCAGGTCACGGCCCGCCGCCCGGAGGCGCACGTGATACGTGTTCTTCGCCTCCGCCGATCGCATGGCCGGTGTCCATACGCGCGCCGTCGACGCTTCACACTGCTGAACATTGCGCGTCGCAGCACAGCCCGTCAGCAGCAGGCACAGCATAAAGGCGAGAGGCTTTGCAGAGCAGTGCAGATGCGCTGCTATGCGAAGCCCCTTAACGGCTGAACAGCGCATCGTCCACATTGACATTAGCCTGCACATTCTTGAGCGTGATCGTCGTCCGGTCGCCGCTCTTCTCCTCGAGCTCCACGCGCCGCACGCGCCCGTCGGACTTACCCACGTAGAGCCGCACGGAGGCGAAGAGGTCGCGCACCTCCTTCTTGCGCGGCGTGAGTGTGATCTGCCAATCGCTCTGCCCGACGGAGAAGGTGGATGAGAAGTCGGGCGAATCCACTAAGCCCGCCCCGCTCACACCGCCGACCATCACGCGACTGATCTCGCTGAAGAGCTTGCTCGACTTCACCGGCACACGGTTCGAAGCGCCGCCCTTGCCCGAGGTCATGTGCACCGTCGTGCCGTCGGTCGAGAAGACGTAGGCGTACGGCCGCGTGTATTCCCAGCGGATTTTGTTTGCCTTCTTATAATACATCCGCCCCTCGGATGCCACTTTGTCATTCATAAACGACAGCTGCTTGACCTGTGTAAAGTCGCACTTCATCGTGCGCACGCTGGCAGCCGTCTGCGTGATCTTAGCCACGATCTCCTTGCGTTGTGCCTCGCTTGCCGCGCGGTATCTGCCCGTCTGTGCCGACGCCGTCGCCAGCACGCACACCGCCAAGATGGCAGTTATCACTGATCTGCTTATCCTTTTCATCTTGTTTATACCTAAAATATCGAGGCGCGAAGATAGACCGATTCCGAGAGGCTGGCACCCCATACGAAGGTTTCGAGATAGGCACACAAAACCCTCCGGTTGGCCGGTTATTCTTGCCCGGCAGCTCGTTCTTTTCTATATCTAAGGCTTCATTTTTGAAAATCAAGGCTTCATTTATAAGAATCAAGCCTTCATCTATGTAAATGAAGGCTTCGATATAGAAAAGAAGGGCTTCCCGTACAAGTTCTCCCGGGGGGACGGTATCTTTGTTCCACTAATCACTGCATGTTTTACTGCTTAAGGGGTAATGATTAGAGTCGATTAAAAATGGCAGGCAAATTTTCCGGTGTACCGAGTGCACCCCGAAGGGGCAAATCAACCCAGCCCAGGACAACGCCCTGGGTTGTGGCGACACAAAAAATCCCGTTCCCTGCAAGCTCCCTTCCGCCCTGCTGGGGGCGGGGGTGGAAGGGAGCTTGCAGGGAGCGGGAGGGTCGGCCGGTCATCGCTCACTCAGGGTGCCGCGCCGCCTTTGGCGCCGCTCTACCCTGGGCTGGGATCTCGTTACCCCATTCCGGGGTAACTCGTTGCCCTTTCAGGGCGCCCAGGTGTGCGCTTAATTATTCGCAAGCCATGTTCGTTCGACTATAATTATCAATTGATTACCTCAAGGACACGGCAGAATGGCACCGCCCCACCATTAATAATTAATCATTGACCATTACTTAATCCCTATTGCTTATGGCTGAGTATATTTTGATGAAGAGGCCTGACCTGAACGGCGACGGCAAACGCCCGATCTATCCGAAGATGAAGATTAGGCGCACTGTAGAGATGGACGATTTGGCGGAGATCATTGCCCGGCGCAGCACGTTCTCCAGTGGTGAGGTGAAGGGGCTGATCTCCTTGTTGTCTGACACAATGGCCGAGTGTATGGCCAAGGGGGAGTCGGTGCGTGTCGCTGGCGTCGGCCTTTTTACTGCCTCGTTAGGGCTGCTTGGCGGGGTGGAGCGGGCCGAGGAGGGTGGGCCGCAACACAATGCGCGAAACATCTGCGTGCGTTCGGTGAACTACCGTCCGGACAGAGCGTTAGTGGAGAATACGAACAGCCGGTGCGAGCTGAAGCGGGGGCATATGCCGGTTCGGGCGTTGCTGATCGAGAAGCGCGAGGATCGGTTGGCAGCAGCTGTTAGCCATATAGCCGAGAAGGGCTTCCTGCGGGTGATCGATTACGTCAAAATGACAGGGCTCGGGCCTACAGCAGCGGGCGTAGAGCTGCGCGCGTTTGCTAACGAGGGGCACATTGGAGTGATGGGGCGGAAGTCGCATACGCTCTATGTGAAGGCGTCGGAGTAGCGCCCTTTCAATGGTTAATTGTTAATGATTAATGGTTATGCGGAATGCCCTCCTAATCATTGATCAGGGGGAAGGGTGCACGGCCTGAAGGGCCGCTGGATGATAGCCCGGAGCGGGCGCCCTGGGGCAAACGGACGCAGGCAAATGTGTACCCGGTGCGGCCTGAAGGGCCGCTGGATGATAGCCCAGAGCGGGCGCCCTGGGTTCGGACGGTGTAAAAAAAACCCGCATCCTGCGACCCTCCTCCCGACCTGCCCTCAGCAGGTCGGGAGGAGGGTCGCAGGATGCGGGGGGTCTGGCGGGCATCGCATCCCCAGGGTGCCGCTCCGCCTTCGGTGTCGCTCCACCCTGGGCTATCGTCCAGCGGCCCTTCAGGCCGCACCGAATACCTCCATTTATTCGTAAACCATTTTTGTTCGACTATAATGATTAATGGTCATGCCTTGCCCCCCCCTGGTCGCGCTGGATGATAGCCCGAGGCGACCCCCCGGGCAGTAGGGGTGAATAATCGTTCGCCCCACCCGCATAATCATTAATCATTACCTCCCCCTAATCCTTCGCCCAAGGGATGATGCCAGCCAAGGGATCGGGCAGGACGGGGAGCTGGAAGGTGGAGAGGGGGAGGTCGGCGCGGCCGATGAGGTTGGCGCGGTTGAAGGAGGGCCAGGCGTAACGCACGTGGCAGGGGCGGGCGACGAGGGGGGTATAGACGCGAACTCCTTGGCGGATGATCGCGGCCTGGGCGGGCTGGAACCGGCCGTCGGTGCCGGCGAGCTCGAAGGTGCGTGGGGGGAGGCCATCGGAGGTGTGTAGGCTGTCGGCGGGGCGGAGATGGAGCGTCACGGTGCGGCCGCAGAGCGTGGCTCGCTCGATGGATGGCCCGTCGGCGATGACATCGGCGTAGCCCAAGACGTAACGCAGGGCGAGGCGGGCGAGGCGCTCCCCGACGTCGAGCTTGCGGGGGTAATGGATGTTGAGGGAGTCGCCGCGGTCGGCGCTGATGGCCATGTAGCACGCAGGGATGCGCCCGGGGAGCCGCCGCTGCATGTCGCGAAATGGCCCCCAGTTGGGCTTCTCGGTGGCCGAGAGTTGGACGAAGAGGAAGGGCATCTGGGGGTCGCCGAGGTGGCGCCGCCAGCCGCTGACGAGCAGGGGGAAGAAGTGGGCGTAGGCGGCGGTGTCGTGCGCGTTCGATTCGCCCTGGTACCACAGCACGCCGCGCATGGGGTAGCCGCAGAGGGGGCGTAGGCCGGCGTCGAAGAGGTAGGCCGGCTGGTAGGGGTGGCGCTGGTCGGACGAGGTGGCGCGCCGTAGGTTGAGGGCGATGCGGGTGCGCGTCCAGGGGTGGATGAGGGCGTTGGTGGGTTGCTTGCTGAGCATGTCGGGGCTGGCCTTGGCGAGTGTCTCGGGGTCGATCCAAGCCTCGAGCGGAGCACCGTCGACGGCGTTCAGGACGAGTCCGATGGGCACGTCTGTAGACGCTTGCAGCCGCCGGGCGAAGGCCGTAGCGATGGCCGAGAAGGAGCTGACGGAGCGCTCGTCGCAAGGCTGCCAGCGCGCGGGGAGGAAGTATTGCAGGCGGTTGAGGGAGTCGAGCATGGCAGGGCCCCAGACCTCGGCGAAGGGGATGCGCGAGGGCTGCATGAGGTAGAACCGGACGGCGGGGCGCGTCTGCGCGAAAGCGCGTAGGCAGGAGCGTTCGGCGGGGTCGATGCCGCTCACGGGGAAGGCCATGTTGGACTGCCCGGAGCAGAGCCAGACGTCGCCCACGGCTACGTCGGTGTAGCTGATCGTACGCGTCGGTGAGGCGATTCGGAGGGTCAGGCCGGTGTCGGCTGGCATGGCGTCGAGGGTGACTGTCCAGTGCCCCTGGGCGTCGGCGTGTGCGGTGCGTTCCTGTCCGCGGATGCGCACGGTGATGGCCTCGCCGGCGCGAGCCTCGCCGCGGATCGTTAAAGAGCGGTCGCGTTGCAGCACCATGTGGTCGGTGTAGATGGCCGGCATGCGCAGCCCATCGCCGTCAGCATGGAGGGGCGCGGCGAGGGTGAGTAGGATGATAAGGGTAAGCATGGGTTGATGAATGATTAATGGTCAATGGTTAGATGTGTACCCGCCGCGGCCTGAAGAGCCGTCCGGATGATAGCCCGTGGCGAACCCCCGAGGCAGGTGCGAAACCTTGGGGGCGTGTCGGATGGTAGGTTAGGGATCAATGCCCCCTCCCCTGCTAAATCGGGTACTCCTCAAACGCATACAACACCGTCGAGAGGTAGCGTTCCCCCGTGTCAGGCAGCAGCGCCACGATCGTCTTGCCCACGTTCTCTGGCCGACGCGCCAGCACCAACGCCGCATGCAGCGCCGCCCCTGACGAGATCCCCACTAACAGCCCTTCGCACTTAGCCAGCAACCGAGACGCCGCGATCGCCTCGTTGTCCTTCACCTGCACAACCTCGTCAACCACCTCTGCGTGATAGTTCTTTGGTACGAAGCCCGCGCCGATCCCCTGAAGGTTGTGCGCGCCCGCTGCTCCCCCCGACAGCACCGGCGACCCTGCCGGCTCCACCGCCACAGCCCGCACCTTCGGGTTGTGCCCCTTCAGCCCTTCGGCCACACCGCTCAGCGTGCCCCCCGTGCCCACGCCAGCCACGAAGATGTCCACCCCGCCATCCGTGTCGCGCCAGATCTCCTCCGCCGTCGTGTGGACGTGCGCCTCAGGGTTCGCCGGGTTCTCAAACTGTTGCAAGATGATCGCCCCCGGATGCTCCATCCGCAGCTCCTCCGCTCGACGGATGGCCCCCTTCATCCCCTCACTGCCGGGGGTCAACACCAACGTCGCCCCCAGCGCCCGAAGCAAGTTCTGCCGTTCCAAGCTCATCGTCTCAGGCATCGTCAAGATCAACGGATACCCCTTCACCGACGCCACCCACGCCAGCCCGATGCCCGTGTTGCCACTCGTCGGCTCAATGATCACCGTGCCCGGCCGCAGCCTACCATCCCGTTCCGCCGCCTCGATCATCGCCAGCGCAACACGATCCTTCACGCTCCCCCCCGGGTTGAAGCACTCCAGTTTAACGATCACGCGTGCCTTCAGCCCCTCCAGTCTCTCGATGTTACCCACTTCCAGAAGCGGGGTGCCGCCCACTAAGGCGGTCAAGTCCTGATAAATTCTTGCCATTGTCTTTTGGTTTTTATTTCTGATTACGCCCACAAAAGTATGCTCACCCCCAAGGGCCGCCAATACCCCCGAGTGCAGCAGATCCCTTCGGGCAGCGCGTGGGCGGGTATACATTTATATATATAGCAACGCGCCCCCCCCTCGTGGTCGCCCTCTCAATGATTAATGACTAACCGTTGGCACCATCGTAGGGGCGAATAATCATTCGCCCCTACAACACCCCCGCGCACTCCCTTCGTGCAACCCTTCTCAATGGCTTACCGCCAATTGGCGATGATTAAAAACACTCGTACTTGGGCTTACCGCCAATTGGCGATGATTAAAAACACTCGTACTTGGGCTTACCGCCAATTGGCGGAGATCAAAAACACCAGTACTTGGGCTTACCGCCAATTGGCGGAGATCAAAAACTGACGCGCGGGGCTTACCGCCAA
>MIQB01000025.1 GCA_002890585.1 Tannerella sp. oral taxon 808 | reverse complement strand
TGCGGGAATCCCGCAAAGCCCAAAAAGCACTTTTTCCTCGTTGCGGAAATCCCGCAAAGCCCAAAAAGCACTTTTTCCTCGTTGCGGAAATCCCGCGAGCACCAAAAAGTAGTTTTTGTTCGTTGCGGGATTCCCGCAAGCATTTCCGAAAACATTTTGTCCGCCCGAGTACTCTAACAAAGACATGGTGTGGACGTAAGGAACCTCATTCTTACGTCGAACTCACGTTATTTATCATCATAATGTCCCAAGGTTGAAATCACGAAGACTGAGATTTTTCGATCGTTTACGGTGTATCGTATTCTATTCTTCTTATCCAACCTCCGAGACCATACCCCACGCATATAGTGTAACTGCTCGGGGTGTCCTGTCCCTGAATATGGATGTTCCTTAAGTTCTTCGATGATTACGTTCAGCTTTTTATAAGTCTGCGGCATGGATTTTCTCATCCTTATGATCTGCTTCCACGCCTCATCTGAGAAGTCTATTTGATACATGAGATCCTATACGATCAAGAAATTCATCCAGGTTTTCATTGGGAAGCATCGTGTGCGTGCGCCCATTGCGGAGATCATCGAGCCCCCGTTGGATCGACTCAAGTTCCTCTGGCGACGGTATATCGTCGTCTTCGACGGTATCGATCCGTATTGGCTTTCCGTGGTGTCGAGTCACAATGACAGGCTCCTTCTCCGCCAAGTCAAAATATTTGTTTGGGTCAGCACGAAATTCTTTTGAGGTTATGATACACATGATTGATCTGGTGTTTTGGTGAATAGAAGAACGGAAGAATCGTAGGGGCGAAAAATCTTTCGCCCCTACGTGATTCTCCCGTCTGTGGATTGTAGCTCGCAGCTAACGAATCACGCTCCGGCGAAGCGATACTCGGCTTGGATGTCCTCGGCCAAGCGGGTGAAGAGCTCCTCAATGAGCTTGTCCGTCACGTCGAGCGCTGACTGGAGCATCTTGTCTGAGAAGGCTTGCAGCAACTCGCGGGCATGGATGGGCTGCGTCTTGTAGACGGCCAGATACTGCTCCTCCATCTCGCGCTGCCGCTGGGTCGTCTCCGACTCCCAACGGGCGTAGGTCTCTTGGATCAGCGGGGCGTAGCGGTTGTAGTTCACCATGCCGAGGGTCTGCACCTTACGGAACTTCCAGTAGGCCGAGTCGGCATCGGAGCGGAGGCCGCCCTTCGTGTATGCCTCGGGATAAGAAGTGATGCCCTGATAGAGCGGCAGGAAGACGCCTAAGACGGCCATGCCCATCGCCATGTAGTCCACCCGACCGATGGCCTGCGGCAGCTCCGGCCGCACATGCAGGATGTGCGTCTGCGTGGTGCGGAAGATGGAGACGGGGCGATACTTCTCCTTCGGATTGTTGTGGAGGTAGGGGTCGTGCTCCGTGCCTTGGTAGTGGAAGCGGAAGGCGCGGCGCATATCGTCGAGCGAGAGCGGGTGGTCGGCCTTGAGGAAGACGGGGAAGGTGTTCTTCGTCACGTCGTTCTTGATCGAGGGGGTGAACATGGCTTGGAGCCCCCAGACGCGCGGATAGTTGTAGGTGGTGTCGAGCTTCACGTCACGGATGTAGGCCGTATGGAAGTCGAAGGGGCCGGCGGCGGGGTCGTAGAGGCCGTGCTGCTGGGCGAACTCGATGAGGTCGGCCGAAGCCATGTAGTTAGCCGGGTCGTTCGGGTCGTAGATGCGGAAGCGGCTCTGATTGCCGGTCACGAAATACATGTCGTCGGGCATGCGGCAGGCTAACCAGCGGTGGCCCGAAGCTGTCTCTAAGTACCAGATCTCGCTCTCGTCCACGAAGCCGATGCCGAAGCCTTCGGAGATGCCGTGCTTTTCGATCAGGCTGCCGAGGCGGCTGACGCCTTCGCGGGCTGTGCGGATGTAAGGCAGGACGATGTTGAAGACTGAGTTCTCGGCCAGACCGTCCTTCACAAGCGGGTCAGCGGACAGGGCCTTTTCGCTGCTGAAGATGCTCTCCGTGGCACTCATGCCCACGCCTACGGTGTTATACCCGGCGCTGCCCCAGCTGCCGCGCAGGTGGCACGGCGCGAGTGCGGTGTAGCCCAACGCCTCGCGCGGCAGTTCGCAGCGGAAGCCGCTGTCTTGCGCCACGAACTCCTTCGGGCCTTCTTCTCGATCTTCGTAGATCTCAAGGTTCTTGGCGAAGGACATGTTCCAATCCTCCGACCGGGCAAGGATCATCGACCCATCGTCGGTCATGCGGTTGCCCACGATCACGGTCGTACACTCTGACGGATAAGCTCCGCCTTGCTTCAATTCTTTGTTTTCCATTACGCTGTTGTTTTTATGGTTTGCGTTTCTAATAAATAAGTGGTTCAAATGTAGAGGAGCCCCGGTGCTCTCGGGGCGAATGTGTATGGAAAAGGGCAATCCTTGTAATTGCCCTTTTTGACACCCAAACTTCTGTATGAATCATTCCGTCGGGATGTCGCGGTTGACATTCTTCGAGCCGACGAGGGCGTAAAACAAAAGGTAGCAGACGGCAAGGATGATCACCCAGTAACTGCCAATGAAGCCGACCCGGTCGGCCACAAGGTTTTGGATGAACGAGATGACGCCGCCACCGCAGACGAGGGCCATGAAGATGCCCGACGCCACGGGGGTGTATTTGCCTAAGCCTTCGGCTGCGAGGTTGTAGATGGCGCCCCACATGACTGATGTGCACAGTCCGCAGAGGAACATGAAGACCATGCTCAATGGCACCTCGGCGCCGATGACGGGGATGCGGAAGCGAACGGACTCCGGAATGAAGATGAGGCAGAGCAGGAAGACGATCATCAGTAGGCTAACAACCGTGAGCATGGCCTTGCTGGAGACGCGGCCACCGACGGCACCGCCTACGAGCCGGCCGCACATCATCAGGAACCAGTAGAAACCGACGAGTGTGCCGGCTACTAATGGGCCTACCCACTCGAGGTTAGACATGTAGAGGTTGGCCGTGTTCGGAATGCCTACCTCGATGCCGACGTAGAAGAAGATGGCCACGGCGCCAAGCACAAAGTGGCGGAACGACATCGGGCCGTAGGGGTCTTTCTGGGTATGGCCCGAGAGGCGTGCGGCGCGTTCCTCGGCCGTTTCCATGTGCGGCTCGGGGATGTGAGTCAGCAGGATGATGACGAAGGCCAAGGCGAAGATGGTCATGGCGATGATCATGGCTGGTGCGGCGTCGCTCACCTTGGCGGTCTGCACGGAGCCGCCGATGAGGTAACCCAAAAGGATGGGCGCGATGGTGCCGCCGATGGAATTGCAAGAGCCGCCGAACTGGACGAGCTGGTTGCCGTGGTTTCCGCCACCACCGATGGTGTTGAGCATCGGATTGACGGTGGTGTTGAGCAGGCACATGGAGATGCCGGCCACGAAGGCGCCGAGCACGTAGATGCCGAAGGCGATCGAGGGATCGACATAACCCGAAAGGAACTGGATGCCCACGCCGACGAAGCCGACGATGGTGGCCAAGAGGGAGGTGAACTTGTAGCCGCGGCGCTTGAGGATCATCCCCGTGGGGATGCCGAAGCAGGCGTAGGCGATGAAGTTAGCCAGCGTGCCGAGCTGCGAGAGGGCGTTGCTGGCGCCGAACTGCGTCTTGACGATGACGCCCATTGAGCCGGCGAAGTTGGTCACGAACGCGATCATGAAGAAGAGGAGGAACATGACGGCGATGACTAAAACGTTGCTCTTTTCTTGTTTTACTGTGTCCATTTTTTTGTTTGATGTTTTGAAGGTGAATTGATACTTATAAATGACTGCTCAGGCTGTATTTCCCTGAGGCGTGTAAAAGTACGGGCAATGTGGGGAAGCGTTCTTTTTACATGTGCCGTCTATGTTTGCGCCCCCTCTATGAATTATTTCGGGTAAAGAAAGAATGAACATCCATTGCCTCTCCCTCGGCCTCCTACTTATGGCCTCGCTCACGGCCCATGCGCAACTCGACGAGCGTGTCTTTGCCACCTCCACGGCCCTTCCCGCGGGCGAGGTGGGCTGCCTCTCGCTTGAGGTGGATAACCTCAACTTCTTCCGCAACGCCGAGAGCGCCACTTACGCTGCCAAGGGCTACACCATGCCCGGCTTCCGCCTGCAACCCCGCCTCGTCTATCGCCCCGCGGAGCGTGTGGCCATCGAGGCCGGCGTACACTCCCTCTGGTTCTGGGGCGCGAACCGTTACCCAGCTTTTGCTTACAACGACATTGCCGTCTGGCGCGGCGAGGCCTCGCGCCACAATGTGCACCTGCTGCCCTACTTCCGCGCCCGCGTGGCCCTCTCGCCGCAGGTCGACATCGTCCTTGGCGACCTCTACGGGGGCGCTAACCATCGCCTCATCGAGCCGCTTTATAACCCCGAGCTCAACCTCTCGGCCGACCCCGAGGCGGGCTTCCAGCTGCTCTACCACCCGCGCCGCGCCGCGCTCGATGTCTGGATCAATTGGGAGAGCTTCATCTATAAACTCGATACCCATCAGGAGGCCTTCACCTTCGGCCTATCCTCGCGCTACTCCATCACCCGGCCCGACGCGCCGCTCCATCTCTACGCCCTCGCCCAGGGCCTCGCCCAGCACCGCGGGGGCGAGATCGACACGATCAACGGCGACCAGGCCGTGCAGACGATGCTCAACGGTGCCGTCGGCCTTGGCCTCGAGTGGAACGCCCATCGCAGCACACTCCGCCAGGTGGCCCTGGAGCTCAACCTGGCCGGTTATTACCAACACGCCGGCAACCTCTGGCCCGTCAAGCGCGGCTATGGGCGCTATGTGGGCGCCCGGGTCGACCTGTCGGACTTCCGCCTCCGCACGGCTTATTGGCAGTGTCACAACTTCGTCTCGCTCTTCGGCCACCCCTATTTCGGCGTCATCTCCACCTACCTCGAGGACGCCGTCTACCACCGCCCGCGCATGCTCCTCTTCGGCGCCGAATACACCCGCAGCCTCAGCCCCGACTGCGCGTTTGGCATCGACTTCGACGCCTTCCATCGCCTCGCCGCCCCCATCGACGACCCCCAGGGCCGCCACAGCTACGAGGGCGATCGCTTCAGCTACTCCTTCGGCATCTACCTGCGATTCCACCCCACTTTCCCCCTCAAAACCTTCCGATAGGCGCAATGGGAACTATCGCCGGGGCATATCCACTTGGGGGGGCGCCTCATTTCCTTATGAAATAATAAACCGTGAGTGATTCGGTTTATTATCTGAAGCTCCGACATTAACCAGCAAGTGATTCAGTTTATTATCGCAGGTTTTGATATTAACCAGCAAGTGATGCGGCTTATTATTGGAGACTCCGATATTAACCAGCAAGTGCTTCGACTTATTATTGGAGACTCAAACGAGGCGTACCCACGCTCGGGGCACCCCGTTGGAATCTAAAATGAGGCGTACCCGCGCTCGGGGCAATCCGTTGGAATCTAAAACAAGGCGTACCCGCACTCGGGGCAGTCCGTTGGAGACTCAAACAAGGCGTACCCGCGCTGGGGGCAGTCCGTTGGAATCTAAAATGAGGCGTACCCGCGCTCGGGGCACTAATTAATGGTCAATGATTATAGGTGGGTGGGTAAAAAGAATGCCGGGCACACGCGGGTGAGGGGGGATCCTCATGCATGTGCCCGGCATTTTTCGTTTTTCGTTTTTCGTTTTTCAGCTCTTCCGCCTCGGCACCCGCCGCTTCGGCTTATCGGCCGCCTCGGCAATGATCCGTCGGCAATCCGCTAACGTCAGATCAGCCGCCACGGCATCCTTCGGGATGCGATAGTTCGAGCCATTGAAGGCGATGTAGGCGCCATAACGCCCATTGAGGATCTCCAACCCCGGCTCCTCAGCAAACGCCTTAATATGCCGCTGCGCCTCCTTGGCGCGTTTCTCCTCGATCAGCGCGATGGCCGCCTCCGGGGTGATGGATGTCGGGTCGAGCGTCTTGGGGATGGAGACGAAGGTGCTTTCATGGCGAATGAAGGGGCCGAACCGCCCCACGGCGGCCACCATCTCCTTGCCCTCAAACTCGCCCACCACGCGCGGCAGCTTGAAGAGCTCCAAGGCCTCCTCCAGCGTGATCGTCTCGATCGATTGCGTCTTCATCAGCGATGCGAAGCGCGGCTTGGCGGCCGACTTGTCCTCTTGGTTCACCACCCCGATCTGCGCCACGGGGCCGTAACGCCCAATCTTGACCGAGACGGGCAGGCCACTCTTCGGATCCGTCCCCAACAGCCTCTCCCCTGCCCTGTGGCTCTCGCGCGTGGCCAGCGTCTTCTCCACCATTGGGTGGAAGAACTTGTAGAATCGATCCATCGCCTCAGTCCAGATCAGCTTACCCTCGGCGATGGCATCAAAGTCCTTCTCCACATTGGCCGTGAAGTGATAATCGACCACCTCCGGGAACGATTCCGTCAAGAAGTCATTCACCACCGTGCCCACGTCCGTGGGGAACAGTTTGTTCCGATCAGCCCCCACCATCTCGCGCTTCTCGCTCTCCGTGATCTGCCCGTTGCGGAGGGTCAGGATGCGATACCGTCGCTCCTCACCAGGCTTGTCGCCACGCACCACATACTCCCGGTTCTGAATCGTTTGGATCGTCGGGGCGTACGTCGAGGGTCGCCCAATGCCGAGCTCTTCCATGCGGTGTACTAACCCCGCCTCGGTGTACCTCGGTGGCCGCTGCGTGAAGCGTTCCGTAGCCACGATCTCCTGCGCCGTCAGCCGATCGCTTACATTGACCGTAGGCAGCAGCCCATTCTCCTGCTCTGACGCCTCAGCCTCCTCGTCGGAGCTCTCGCGGTAGACACGCAGGTAGCCATCAAACTTGATCACCTCACCCACGGCCACGAACTTGTCGCTGCGCCCCCCGATGCCGATCGAGATCGTTGTGCGTTCCAGCTCCGCGTCAGCCATCTGGCAGGCCAGCGTGCGCTTATATATAAGGTCATACAGGCGCTTCTCCTGCGCCCCGGCGTTGATTTCGGGTGCACCCATATTCGTCGGTCGGATAGCCTCGTGCGCCTCCTGTGCGCCCTTGCTCTTCGTGTGATAACGGCGGAGCTTGTGGTAACGCTCGCCATATTCACCCACAATGGCCTCGTGCGAAGCCTTCAGCGCCACGTCGCTCAGGTTGAACGAGTCAGTACGCATGTATGTAATGAAGCCAGCCTCATACAGTCTTTGGGCTACCATCATCGTTTGTGCTACGGAGAAGCCCAACTTGCGTGCAGCCTCCTGCTGCAGTGTGGAGGTGGTGAAGGGTGGTGCGGGCGACTTCTTGAGCGGCCGCTTCGTGGTGTCTTCTATCGTGAAGGTCGTCGTAGGCTTTTGGCAGACCTGAAGGAAGGCAGCTGCCTCGTCACGATCCTTCAGCCGACGATTGAGTTCAGCCCGGAGCGTCGTCTTTCCATCAGGGAGCAAGAAGTGCGCCATGACACGAAACGAAGCCTCTGACACGAACCGCCCGATCTCGCGTTCCCGCTCCACGATCAGCCGCACAGCCACCGACTGCACCCGCCCAGCCGAGAGCGCCGGCTTCACCTTGCGCCACAACACGGGCGAAAGCTCAAATCCCACAATCCGGTCTAACACCCGCCGCGCCTGCTGCGCGTTCACAAGGTTGATGTCGATGCCCCGCGGCGTCTCTAACGCGTGCAGGATGGCCGGCTTCGTAATCTCGTGAAACACGATGCGCTGCGTCCTGTCTGGCGCCAGCTCTAACGCCTCGCTAAGGTGCCACGCGATGGCCTCTCCCTCGCGATCCTCATCAGACGCAAGCAACACTTCCCGTGCCTCCTGCGACGCCCGCTTCAGCTCCGCCACCAATTTTTTCTTGTCATCCGGCACCACATACTGCGGCTTAAAATGATGGGCCACATCAATGCCCAGCTCCTTCGTGCTCAAGTCGCGGATGTGCCCATAACTCGACATCACCCGGTAGTCTTTCCCCAAAAATTTCTCGATCGTTTTGGCTTTCGCCGGCGACTCCACAATCACCAGATTCTTCTGCATATCTCTGTAGTTCAAATGATTTGTAAAAAGCGGGCGCAAATATAGGAGAGCTTTGTACGTGGCTATTGCCCACATCCGCACCCCCTCCCCACCCGCTGACGCCCCCTGCCGGAAGTGTTGAAAACCCGCATGGATAGCGGGAAATACGGTTTTAAAAGATCACTACTTTTGCCCTATACAAATACCAACACACACAACATAGGAGAAGAAAATCGTGGACAACAAAGTGGAATTAACCGTACAAGGTGTGATGAACTCGCGCGTGCAATCGAATGCTTACGCCCTGATCTTGAAAGACGACGGGCCGCGCCGGTTACCGGTGATCATCGGGCTGCCTGAGGCGCAGTCCATCGCCGTGGCGCTGGAGGGGATGCTGACAAGCCGCCCCATGACGCACGACCTGATCGTGGGCATGACGCATGCCTTCCACCTAAGGCTGAAGGAAGTCTTCATCTATCGCTTCGAGGATGGAGTCTTCTTTTCGGAACTCGTCTTTGTGGATGACGAGGGCAAAGAGGTGCGCATCGACTCGCGCACATCTGACGCCGTGGCGCTGGCCCTGCGCCTAAAGTGCCCGATCTACACCTTCGAGAGCCTGATGCAACGCTGCGCCATCGTGCCGCCAACAGACGCCGAAGAGGGGCTTCCGCCCGATGATGCTGATCCGGAGAAGATCCGCGACCCACAGCTGCTGCGCAAATGGCTCCGGCGGCAAGAGGCTTACGAGATCGAGGCCATGCTCGAGAAAGCCGTAGGCGAAGAGAAGTACGAACTGGCCAAGATTTACCAAGACGAACTCATGCGCCGCGAACCAGCCAACAACCCCCAGTAACGCGGCCCGCGCCATGACGCCAATCTTCTACGCCCCGCTAATCGCTACCGACCCGCTGCTGCCGGAGGAGGAATCGATGCATTGCACAAGGGTGCTGCGCCTCGGGCGTGGCGCGGAGCTGACCGTAACGGATGGTCGAGGAGTGTTCTACCGTGCCGTGATCGAGGAGGCCGATACGCGCCGCTGTCGGGTGAGGGTCGTGGAGCAAAGAGAGGCGCCGCGGCCGTGGGCATACGGCTTACACGTGGCTGTGGCACCGACGAAAAGCATCGATCGCATGGAGTGGTTTCTTGAGAAGGCTACGGAGATCGGCGTTGACAGCGTCACGCTGCTGCGATGCCGCTATTCGGAGCGGCGCGAGGTGAAACGAGAACGCCTGCAACGCGTCGCGGTGTCTGCCATGAAGCAGTCCGGACAGGCACACCTGCCGCTGATTGAGGGCATGACGAACTTTGCCGACTTCATCTCCCGTCACGCCGCGGAGGCCGGCGACCGACTGATTGCGCATTGTCGCTCATCGGAGTTGCCACCCCTCAGCACGTCCTACCACCATGGCAACGACGCTTTAATCCTGATCGGACCGGAAGGGGACTTCAGCGCGGAGGAGGTGGAGATGGCTGAAGCGGCTGGATTCGCGGGGGTGTCGCTCGGCCGCACGCGGCTCCGAACGGAGACGGCGGCGCTGGCCGCCTGCCACGCCATCCACGTATTAAACGGAGAATAACTGGCATTTAAACGGCACATATAACCACCTATGAGAAGCCCGAAGACGAACTGAAAACGTCTCCGGGCTTCTCTCTTTTACCATTAAACAATCGCGGGCAGACCTTTACAGGCTGTAGCGTGAGGCGGCGAGATCTAACTTGAAGATGACTGACGCGAACAGTAGCAGCTTGACGTGCGAAATAGGATACTCGGGATTATTCCAACGGAGCACCTTATCGAGGATGCGGCGCTTCTTCTCCCCGGTGCAAAGCACCGTCACTTCGTAGCAGTTATTGATCGTGCTGCCGGTCAGGGTGACGCGCCTTTGGCCGGTCACGGGGTGACGTGTGACGGCTACGATGTCTTTCGTCTCAAAGAGGTCGAGGCGGTCGGGGAAGATGGAGGCTGTGTGGCCGTCCTCACCGACGCCGAGGATGATCTCGTCGAACACGGGGAGATCGTCCATGAAGGGCACCAATTGGCGCAGTTCCTGCTCGTAGTTCGCTGCCATTTGGTGAATGTCCGGGTGATACTTGATGGGGTGGACGTTCTCCTCGGGGACGATGCCGGTGTCAACCAAGAGGCGGCGGAAGACACCGTAGTTGCTCTCTGGGTCGTCCTCGGGCACGTGCCGCTCATCGACCCAGTAGAAGTGGATGTTCCTAAGCACGTCCGGATCGTCGTATTCCGCCATCTTCTCAAAGAGGAGCGTGGGCGTGGAGCCGCCCGAGAGGGCGATGTGAACCGGATCGAAGGTGGACGTGGCGATCATCGCTTCGACCATTTCTGCGCAGAGGCTATCTGCGTTTTCATAGATCTGTATTTCTCGCATAATAAGTAGTAGTTATGGCCAGAAGGCCGGGTAGTAGGGGCACCCCCTTGTGGGTGCCCGGTAGTTAGAGGTAGTTATTAGTAGTAGAGGGGCTATATGCCTGCCCGTTTTGATTTACAGCTCACAATACCCGTCGTCAGACGTGAGGTTCTTGCAGGGGTAACGCCAGGCGTGACCGTCGGTGGCGAGGAGCGCGTCGGCTTGCTCGGGGCCCCACGAGCCGGCGGGGTAGCCGTAGAGCGGGATGGTGGGATCGCTGGCCCAGGCGTCGAGGATGGGTTGGACGTACTGCCAGGTGGCTTCCACGGCGTCGCCGCGCTGATAGAGTGTCGCGTCGCCCGTCATGCAGTCGGAGAGCAGGCGCTCGTAGGCGTCGGGGATGTGTTTCTCGCCTAATGAGGAGTAGTGGAAGTCCATGCTGACTTGGTCGACATGGAAGCCGGCGCCGGGCACCTTCATGCCGAACCGCAGCAGGATGCCTTCGTCGGGCTGGATGCGCAGGATGAGTTGGTTGCCGATGTTCTCCATGCCGCTGCGGCGGGCGAAGATGTGGTGCGGGTTGGGCCGGAAGTGGACGACTACCTCGGTGACGCGTGTGGGCAGGCACTTGCCTGTGCGGATGTAGAAGGGCACGCCGCTCCAGCGCCAGTTGTCGATGTAGCACTTCATGGCGACGAATGTTTCCGTCTTTGAATCGGGCGCCACGCCCTTCTCTTCGCGGTAGGCTCGGAGCGGTTCGCCGCGGCGTGTGGCGGCGGTGTATTGCCCGCGGATGACGTACTGGGGCACTTGCTCGGGCGTCATGCGGCGGAGGGAGAGGAAGACTTTCACCATCTCGTTGCGGATGGCGTTTGCATCGGACGAGACGGGCGGGTCCATTGCTCCGATGGCCAGGAGTTGCAGCAGGTGGTTCTGCACCATGTCGCGCAGTGCTCCGGCCGACTCGTAGTAGCCGGCTCGCGAGCCGACGCCGAGCGCTTCGGAGGAGGTGATCTCGACGTACTCCACATAGTTACGGTTCCAGAGCGGCTCGAAGATGCCGTTCGAGAAGCGTATGACGAGCATGTTTTGCACGGCCTCCTTGCCTAAGTAATGGTCGATGCGGTAGATCTGATCTTCACTGAAGTAGCGGAGCAGTTCGCGGTTGAGGTTGGCGGCGCTGGGGGCGTCGTGGCCGAAGGGTTTTTCGATGATTACGCGCCGGAAGCCGCTCTGGGCGGAGGTGCGGCGGGTGAGCCCGACGGCGTGCAGGCTGGCGGCGACGGGGGCGTACATGAAGGGCGGCATGGCGAAGTAGTAGAGGTAGTCGTCGCGGTCAGCCGTCTGGGAGAGCGTCGTGAGGCGCGTGCGGAGCCCGGCGTAGTCGGCGGGGGCGTTCGTGTCCATTGCGTGGTAATGGAGCTGCGCCATGAAGTGGTCCATGCGCTGCTGATCGACAAAGCTGGCCGGCACGAAGCGGTCGAGGCCTTCCCGCATTTTCTCGCGGAACGAGTCGTCCGTGAGCTTCGCGCGGCCCACGCCGAGCACTTTGAATCCGCCCGGCAAGAGGCCGCGGTAATACATGTCATAAAGTGCCGGCACGAGCTTGCGCCACGTCAGGTCGCCCGACGCGCCGAAGATCACCGACACGATGCTTTTTTCTGCTTCCATATTCTTTAGTTACGGGTTACGAGTTACGGGTTACGAGTTACGGGTTACGAGTTACGGGTTACGGGTGCTCATCACTTGTAACTTGTAATTCGTCACTCGTAACTGGCGACTCGTCACTCGTAACCTTCTTATGTCTTCGCTTCTGGCTGACACTTTTGCGGTGTGTCGTCTTGAAGTCTTTCGTCGTTTGGTTCATGTAATTCACCAAGCGCAGGATGGCTGCCCGGTCTTCGTCCTTCTCTGCGAAGAGGTAAGCCGCTTGGACATATTGGCAGATCAGCTCATAGAGCTCATCCGTCTTCGGCCGCACCCGCCGCATGCTTGGCAGGCGAGCTTGCAGGTCTGCCTTCTCCGCGGCACGTTGCTGCACGAGTGCATTATATGCCTCATTGGCAGCCTCGAGCTGTTTGAACACCGTCGTAAGCCCTAATGTTTCCAGCTCCGCCTTGTGATCTTCCGCATCCATCAGCAGCGCTGAGATGTGCGCACTCTCGGTTTGGAAGCCTTCATGGCGGATGTAGCGGAAGTTTTTGAAGCGCACATCGACCTTTCGTGCGGCCTCGCGCGTTGCCTCGCTGGGCGAGTAGAGCTGCGCCCGGATCATGCCGAATATGTGTTTCAATGCGTCGTCTCGCTCGCGATCCTTCGCCTTCAATTGATCTGTGATGAGGGACTTTTTTGCTTCCGTCTCCGCATCGTTTTCTAATGCGATCGTGTCCGTCCATTCCTTCATCAATCCTGCGGGGAAATGCAGTTTCTCCCCGCCCATTTTCGCTATTAAGTAGCTCTGTGTCTGATGAAACTTCACATGGAGTGCTCCGCGAAATGTCACTTGTGTTCCCGGATCAATTTTCACCCATCGTGGCAGCTTCGTTTCTGTTTGCTCTCCCATCTTATTCTCCTTTCGTTTCGCTTAATGGGTTTCATCCCTTCGTTATTCCTTACTGTTTATTCTTTATACGCTTTATCTGATGGCAAAGATGTGCTATTTTTTTATGTGCACGTTACACAAAGACTTTCCCCCAGCTGTCTATCTTTTAATCAGTATGTCTAATATCCTTTTAACCTCTGTCTATATCATAGACAGTATGCCTAAGAACCTTAACCATACTGCTAAGATCATAAACAGTATGCCTAAGAACCTTAACCATATTGATTAGATCATAGACAGTATGCCTAAGAACCTTAACCATATTGATTAGATCATAGACAGCAACCCTAAGCTCCTTAACCATATTGATTAGATCATAAACAGTAAGCCTAAGAACCTTAACCATATTAATTAGATCATAGACAGCAACCCTAAGTTCCTTAACCATATTGATTAGATTATAAACAGTATGCCTAAGAAGTGTATCCATCATATATAGATCATAGACAACAGGCATAAAATGATAGATAAACTTATCACGATCATAAACAGCAACCCGAAAAACATAAATCATGCTGGCCAAAAGAAAAACAGAGGCCTTACGGGCGGAGACATTGCGCACAAGGCTTCCGGACGGGGAGGCGCGCCACACAGCAAAGCCCCCCGGCCAGCGGCGGACGGGCAAAAGGCGCGCGTCTATCTTTGGCGCCGCAAGAACACGACTACTTATTACTACTTAATCCGATATGAAGAAGAAAATCCTACTCCTTGCCCTCGTGGCATGGGCCCTCGCGGCCTGCCACAAGGATGAGCCCGAGCCGGAGGTGACGGCCGTGAAGATCGCTTCGCGCATCGACCGGATCCGGCTGGGCGAGACGCACCGCCTGACGTATGAATACACCGACGCGAAGGCCGAGCCGGGCACGGTGGCGTGGGCCTCGTCTGACACGGCCGTCCTCGCCGTCCTCGCCGACGGCACACTGCGCCCACGCCGCACGGGGCGCGCCACGGTGAAGCTGCTCATGACCGTCGCGCACCGCGACGGCCGTACGCTGAGCCTGACCGACGAGCTGCCCATCGAGGTGGTCCGCCCCGACCTGCAATCGCTCCGCATCACCGCCCCAGTGGGCGCCACCTTCCACAAGGGCGACGCGGTGCAGCTCACCCTCACGCCCACCCCGCCGGAGGCCTCCACCGAGGGCGTCGCGTGGAGCTCGAGCGACTCGCTCGTGGCCGTCGTCACGCCCGAGGGGTTGGTGCGCTGCGTGCGTCCGGGCAAAGCCGTCATCACGGCCGCGGTGAAGGGCGCGAACCTCTCGGCCACGTACGCCCTCACCGTCGCGCAGCGCCCGACGCAAAGCATCGCCTTCAGCGACCCCGCCTTCAGCCTACTCATCGGCGAACGCCAGGCCACAGCCGTTGTCTTCACCCCCGCGGGTGCGGACGATCGGCGCCTCGTCTATGCCTCGTCTGACACGACGGTGGCCACCATCAGCCCCGAGGGCGTCGTCACAGCGCATCGGCGCGGCGTGGCCACCCTCACGGCGCGCACCGTCAGCGGGGGGCTCAAGGCCACGTGCCAAGTGACGGTGCAGCACTTCACGGATCGCATCTGCGTCATGTTTTCCGGCACGTGGATTTACATGGGCGACAATCGCGTCACGGCCCAGGCTCGCATGACCCTGCGCAATGGCAGCGATCGCGACATCTATGTGGAGCGCTTCATCGTGGAGAGCGACGGCCGCGAGATCCATCGCCAAGAGGTGGGGCGCACGCTCCGCAGCGGCGACAAGCTGGCTTGCGAAGTGGACTTCAAGGAGGTGCACGACCCGCAGTTTAAGTACCACTTCACCGTCGGCAGCGAGCGCTATGAGGCGCATTATCACCCGCACATGATCGGCGCCAAAGCGCTCCCCGAGCGCACGCCGCTGCCATTCGTGATCCTGAAGCGCGGCGCCAAGCGGTGATCCGCAATCGATGATGAATGATTAGGCCGGGCACATGCGATCGGGGGAGGCTTTCTCGATCGCATGTGCCCGGCCGTTTTTAGCCTTTCGCTTTTCGTTTCTCCTGCATGTATCGGTCGGCCTCAGCGGGGGTGAGGTGGCGGAGCTGGTGCGGCGCGCAGGCGGTGTAGTGGGGCGATGTGAAGAGCGGCGCGAGGGTGGGGCAATGCTTGTCTTTGTGTTTACGGAGGTAGGTCTGTAGCTCGTCGGCCGAGGCGAAGATCTTGTATTGGCGGCGGCCGTTGGCCGAGGCAATCTCGTAGATGCCGCAGGGGCATTGGTGGATCACCTCGGCGGCGCGGAGGTAGAGCTTAGCCACCTCGAGCGACCGGAAGGGGAACATGGCGCGGAAGCGGCCCTTCTCATCGATGTCAGCACAGATGGCCCGCCCGCAGGTGGAGCAGATGTATTGCTGGTGATGCAGGAGGCAGGCTTCGGGGTTCAGTAGCGGCGTGATGCGCGGATCCGTCGCGTAGCATTCGGGGCACGTCATAATGGATAGGGGTTGGTGCATATAACGGGGGCAAAGGAGGGGACAACAACTCACTCCATCTTCAGTGTATCCACGGGATTGATCGTTGCCGCACGCCAGCTCTGCCACGACACGGCGGCCACAGACACGCTGAGCACGCCGAGACCCGTCACGAGGAAGAGCCACCAGTCGAGCGACGTCTTGCTGGCGAAGCTCTCCAACCATTTTGTCATCAACACGTAGGCCGCGGGCGCCGCCAGCAGGAAGGCGATGCCGATCCACAGCACAAACCGATAGTTCAGCATGCGCACGATGTCTGACGGACGCGCGCCGTTGATCTTGCGGATGCCGATCTCCTTCGTCCGGCGTCGGACGATGAACGCCATAACGATGATGAGCCCGAGCGTGGCCACGATGAGGCAGAGCGCGGAGAAGATGCGCGTCAGGCGCTCGGCGTAGCGTTCATTGGCATAGACACCGTCGTAGACATCGCGGAGGAAGGTGTACTGCGCAGGATAGCCCGGGTTCACCTCGCCCCAGACGCGGAGGAAGCTGGCCAGCGCCTCCTCCGTGCGATCAGGGTCGAGGCGCACCATGAGGCAATGCTGGAAGAAGGCGCGGTGGGCGATGAGTTGCGGTTCAGTCTCCTCGAAGGTGGTCGTGTAGTTGAAGTCGTCCGTCACGCCCACGATCGTGCCGCGGTTGATGTAGTCCAAGCCCCCGTCGCCGGAGTAGATGCGCAGCTGCTGCCCGATGGCCTCAGCCGGCGTGCGGAAACCGAGCAGCGCAGCCGCACTGCGGTTCACGACGTACTCCTCCGCCCCCGTATCCGTGCGCTTGCCTTCGATGGCGTTCATCAGCATACGCTCCTCATCGTCCACTGTGCGGCGCAGGGGGCTGAAGGTTTTGCCCGCCACGGGGCGAAGGCGGAAGAAGCTCAGGAAGTCGTCGCCCACCACAAGCGCTGCGATACGGCGCGCGTCGTCCTCGCTCTCCCCCTCGCGCCACACCCTCACCCCGTCGCGAATGGCCGACCCGGGCAGCTGCATGGCCGTCGTCACCGCCTCGATGCCCGGCTGACGGAGCAGCTCCGTCCGCAGCAGTCCGAAGCGCCGCGTCACCTCCATCGGTTGCGACTGCATGACCAATACGGACGGCTCGCGTCCGCCCACCTGCGAGGTACGGATCAGCCCGAGCTGCCGCGTGATGCACACACTGACGAGAGTCACGAAGAGGACGATGGCGTATTGCCCGATAAGCATGTACTTGACACCGCTGAGCGCGAAGCTCGACCCGCGTAGGTTGTTGCCCTGCATGCTCAGGAAGCGCGTCGTCGACATGCGCGCAACGACGGGCACGACGGAGACCGCCACCACCGTCAGCACAAACACAAGGCTGCCGACCGCCGCCACACTGGCCGGCACCTCGGCTGCCCACTGCGGCGCGACAGCATAAGCCAACCCATAACCCAAAGCCACAGCGACGACGCCCAGCACCGCGCCGAGCACGCCCTCGTCCGTCAGGACACGCCGGGAGGAGGCGCCATTGAGCCGCAGGAGTTGGTAAAACCGTTGGTTGAAGGCGAAGATCAGCCCCGCGTTGAGCCACAGGTTGAAGAGCACAATCAGCAACAGCAGCAGGTTGGCGCCGGCGATGAGGTAGAGGTAAAGGATGTTGCCGTTCGGCTCGTGCTCGCGCAGGAAGTGGCTACGCAGGTGGATGTCGGTGAGGGGGAAGAGCAGGGGCGTGACCTGCGGGCCGTTCTTGTCGTCGTTGAGGCGGTGCATGTTGGAGGCGATGGCCCGGGCTACGTCGTCGGGGTGCGCACCGGGGCGGAGCAGCAGGTAGACGTAGGTGAACATGCCGGCGTCGTCATCCGGCAGCCGCACGAAGAGGTCGGAGTGGAAGTGCGACACGTCGGGCAGGTCGTCGTACACCCCACCGACAAACAGCCGCCGGTCAGCATACATACGTCCACCCGTGAGCGTCAGTTCTCGGCCCACAGCCGGAGCATTGCCGAAGAGGCGGCGGGCATAACTGCGGCTGATGAGCGCCTTCTCGGGCGTGTCGAGTGCCGTCAGCGGGTCGCCCTCGATGAGGTGGAGGCTGAAGACGTCGAGGAAGTTGCCGCTCACGAAGTAGAATTCCCCAGGCAGGTCGATGCGCCCCTCGCAGCGTATCTCGCCCCCATTGCCCTTGAACATCCGCACGACCTCCTCGATGCCACTCACGCCGGCCGTCATCGCGTCGTCCGTCTCAAAGCCGTGGATGCGCACATCGACAGGCTCGCCCTCGGTGCGCAACGAGAGGCGATAGATGCGGTCGGCTTTCGAGTGGAAGCGGTCGTAGCTCCACTCGTGGCGCACGTAGGCGTATGACAGCAGCATGCACGCAAACACCACTGCCAGCCCCGCGATGTTTACGATGCGCAGGGACTTGCTTTTCAGTAATCTTCTTAGGAGTATCATAAATAGAGGGTAGAGGTTAGAGGGTGAAGGGTGGAGGATGAGTGCTTGGCTCTATTCTCCGCTATAATCAATCCAACAATAATGCCACCTTTGGCCTACGGCTTACTATCAATCGTTTACGCAACGCGCGTGGCCGGCTGTTTGTCCAACATTTAGACAACGGCGTCCAACATTTGGACGATGGCAGCAGAACAGCCCCGCCACACATCCCCCCCATGTGTAACGTTTCACACCTAAATATCACACGATAATGAAGACAAGAACTACCCTCCGTGGGCTTCTCGCCCTGCTGCTCTTCGCCTTTGTTTGGGCAGCCTGCAACGACGATCCGGTGCCCCCTCCGACACCGAACCCGAATCCCCCCACGTCGCCGCCCACACCTGCGCCTGCATCCCCACCCATCGAGGACACATGGCACCTCGTAGCCATCCACAACGTGTCGGCGCACGCCTCGGAGACGATCGATACGGCCGTCTACGCGCTGACCCTCCGCGCCGACGGCACCTTCTACGGACGCGACGTCAGCGGCCGCTACACACTGACCGACTCCACGCTCCGCATCACCCTCGCCGACATCGACGAGGCCGCCCTGCCCGACCTCTCCCGACGGCTCCGCAATGCCCTCCGCCACATCGATCGCTTCGAGATCGACACGGCCTACCACTCGCTGAAGATCTACTACGCCAGCGGTCGGCGCTACCTCTATTTCTCCAGCCTCCCGCCCGACCCCAACCCCACGCCTCGCCCGCTGCGCCCCGTCACTTCGTACCTGCTTCATCACTGGCGACTGGCTGGCTTCGGCCGCACCTCCGACGGCTCGCTGACGCCCGTCGCACCCACCGGCGACGACCGCTTCAGCCTGATCTTCCTCGAGGAACGGACGTGGACGGGCTGTGCCTCCGTGCATCGCCTCTCCGGTACGTTCCGCACCGACGAACCCTTTGTGACGCTCGCCTTCGACACCGAGCCAACGACCGCCGGCGAGAGCGCCCTTGGCCGTCGCTACATCGACGCCCTGCGGCAGGTCCAGTGGTATCGCCCCGCTACTGACCATGACTCGCTCCGGCTCTACTATGGCGACAATGACGACTACCTGCTCTTCATCCGCTCAGACATGTTCATGGCCGGCCCATTCTCGGAAAAGCTGCTCAACGCTTGGAAGCTCATCGCCTTTGGCCGCACCTCCGACGGCTCTCAGTATTCGCCCGAGAATCATAGTGCCCTTTGGGTGAAAAAATCATGGAGGTTCATGATTCAGTTTTTGTACAACGGAGAGGTGCTTACCTACTCGTCCTCCAATCGCGGCTTTGGTCGCTATCATGCCAACGACAATCGTATTCACATCACCTATATCGGCGGCACGAAAATGAGCGAAACAGACGACGGCCGTAAGTACCTCAACGCTCTCGACCGCTCCGAGCGCTTCAAGCTAACCGCCGACGGGAAGCGGCTGAAGATCTTCTACAACGAGGGGCGCAGCTACCTGCTCTTCCGCGCCGCACCCGAGCTGATCGGCGAAACGCCACCCGCCGCCCTACTCGGTCGGTGGACACTCGTCGAACGACAGAATGGCCGCGGCAGACCCACCATCTATCCGCCGGGGCAGCACGTCCTCACCCTCCGCGCCGACGGCATCGCCGAGCTGACGGGTCTGACGTTCTTCGGGCAGGGCAATACGTCGCAATACATCTTCCACCCCTGGTTCAAGCGGGAGTACCTCACCATCGGCGGCACGGAATACCGCTACATCCTGAAGGCCGACGAGCTCTGGCTGTCGAACCGCTCCGAATCGGATGGCCCGGCGTACACCTTCCGGCGGATGTAGTCCGTCAGCCCTCATGGCACGACACCAGCGCCCCCCCTCGGAAGGGTTGCTGATGCATGAAGATGGGATTGCATATAGGAGTACTTGCTGAGGAATGATAAGACGCTTGCAAGCGTGCTTGCACGATGGCTGCAAGCTACCTTGCACGATGTCTACAAGCATGCTTGCACGATGGCTGTGAGCCATTGGGGAGGGTGTCTCCCCCAAGGCGGGGAGGGTGTCTTCCCCGAGGCGGGGAGGGTGTCTCCCCCGAGGCGGGGAGGGTGTCTTCCCCGAGGCAGGAAGAGTGTCTTCCCCGAGGCAGGAAGGGCGTCTTCACTTAGGTATGAAGAGGATCTTCACTGAGGTGTGAAGAGGATCTTCCCCGAGGCGGGAAGAGTGTCTTCCCCGAGGCAGGAAGGGCGTCTTCACTTAGGTGTGAAGAGGGTCTTCACTTAGGCGGGAAGGGTTGCATATAAAAAGGGCACCCACAAGGGGTGCCCCTACGAGGCGGTGCAAACACAATCCGCCTTGGTCAATGATTAATTATCAATTGTCAATGATTACCCCGAGGAAAGGTGTAGGGGCGAATAATCATTCGCCCCTACGAGGGTGCCAGCAAGGGCACATGATCCGGTTAGGGGTGGTCTGATGCGGCCTGAAGGGCCGCTGGACGATAGCCCAGGACGACCCCCCGGGCAGTAGCCGCGATGCGGAGCCTCACCAGCCCGGATTCTGCTTCAGCTTACTGTTCAGCGCCATCTGATCCGAGGGGATGGGGTACCAATAATGCTTCTTGTCGTAGGTACGCGTCTTGCCCTTCGAGCCATTGACGTAGTTGCCCGAGCGAGAGACGAGCTTGTCCGTCACGTCGGCCGAGATGTTGGCGCCGTTCAGGATGTCGGGGTGCGTGGACGAGTCGAGGCGGTCAAGCTGGTGCCAACGGATGAGGTCCCAGTAGCGGAAGTCGTTGTCGAACATCAGCTCGCAACGGCGTTCGCGGCGCACTTCCCAGATGAGCGAGCTGACGCCGCTCTTGTTTGCCGGATCGTCGAAGCCTGGGTTGACCGTGAGGTGCGGCAGTCCGGCGCGGTCGCGGAGCAGGTTGATGCTGCGGTCGAGATCGGCCTGCGTGATGGTGCCTAACTCGGCACAAGCCTCGGCGTACTCAAGGTAGACGACGGAGATCCAGAAGATGGGCGCGTGCGTGTAGTTGCGTCCCGTTTGGTTGCGGTCGCGCTCGACGAGGGCGGGGTTGTCGTACTTGCAGACGCCGTAGCCGGTGGAGGAGGTCATGGCCATGCCGGCACCATAGCGCGTGAAGCCACGACCAACATAGCAGAGCGCCGTGTCGATAGTGGCGGCGAGGCGCTTGTCGCGCACGGCGAGCAGGTGGCTGATGGACATGACAGTGTCGTGCACCGTCTTTTTGTCTACGATGCGCGTTACGGGTATGACGCGTGCGGCGTCGCTCTTGTCGAGCGAGGTCAGGGCGAGCGGCTTGCCGTCGGTGAAGAGATACGCCTCGAAGGCGTCCTTCGACATGCCGTTGAGCTGCGTCGAGGAGCTCACATAGGCGATGAGGGAGTGCTGCAGCACGTCCTTCTTGTAGGCCTTGTATAAGATCATCTCCGTGTTCCTGCTGAGGTCGGTGGAGTTATAGTTCGCCTGATAGGAGCTGTTGATCTCGAAACTATTCTTCAGGGTGTTATTGATCTTGAAGGTCTTCGTCATCAGGTATGAGGCGGCCTCCTTAGCGGCGGTCAGGTAGCGCGTGGCACCAGCGGCGTCGGGGGCTGTCTGGCCGTCTTCGACCTTGCGATACTTGCGGAAGGTGCCCTCGAAGAGGCAGACTTCGGCCTTCATGGCGTAAGCCACATCGCGGTTGAGCGTCGTGCGCGACTTGTTGTCGTACATGTTTTCGCAGGCGTAATTGAGGTCTGCAAGCACCTTATCCATCACAGCGTCACGACTCTCGCGGGCAGCGTAGAGCGTGTTGTTGTCGTTGAAGTCGACGGGCTTATCGATCCACTGTACGTCGCCATAAGCGCGGATTAACTTGTAGTACTGCCATGCGCGCATGAGTCGGCCCACGCCGCGCCAGTGTGCCTTGGCCTCGTCGGACATGGGGACACGGTCGACGCGGTCGATGAGGATGTTGGCGCGCCGGATCTCCACCCATCCGTCCTTCCACTCGGTGCTGTTGGCGGGCACGTTCTTGAAGTTCCAGTTGGCGAAGCTGTAGCCACCGGCTTGGTCGTCGGAGAGGGTTTTGAAGTAGAAGTCGCCGTAAGAGCCGCCGTTGCCGTAGCCGGTGAATTGATCGTAGAAGGCGTTGGCGAAGCTGGCGACGGTATTCTCGCTCTCCCAGAAGTTTTCGTCGGTGAACGTGTCGAGAGGCTCCTTATCTAAGAAACTGTTGCAGGCCGAGGTGAGCGCTACGGCCAGCAGGATGCTTGGTATAGCTATTCTTTTCATCATGTATCCTTTTTAAGTGATGATTAAACGATGGTTGAATGGGGGTGGATTAAAGCGTCAGCTGAAGGCCAAAGGAGATGGTGCGATACATCGGGTCGATGCGTCCCCAAGTGGCGTTGCCGAGCTTGGCGCCCTCCTCCTTGTCGTTCACTTCCGGATCGACGGGGGCTTTGCTGCGCTTGATGATCTCCATGAGGTTGTTACCACTGAAGTAGACGCGCACTTTCTGAATGTGTGCCTTGCGGGTGAGTTCCTGCGGCAGGGTGTAGCCCACGGTGAGGTTCTTGAAGCGCAGGTAAGCCATGTTGACTAAGTACTTCGTCTGCGGATAGAAGTTGTTGCAGCCCTGCTCCAAGACGCTGATTGTACCGCGCGAAGCATTACCGGGGAAGAGGCGCGGGAAGTCTGCGTTCTGATCCGGATTCTTTTCCGTCCAGTAGCTCGTTTGGTTCTCGTAGAGCGCATCGGCACCACGCATGAAGGGCATCACGAACGCACTCTGTGTCCACACGTCGCGTTTGCCGACGCCTTGGAAGAAGAGGTCTACGTCGAAGCCGCGCCATTCGCCGCCGATGCGGAAGCCGTACTGATAGCGGGGCGTGGTGTTACCGATCACCTTCAGGTCGCCGTGGTCGTCTTCTGTGCCTTTACCACCGTCGATCTTGCCGTCGCCATTGAGGTCTTTGAACTTGATGTCGCCCGGTCCGTAGGTGAATTTGCCGCTTTCGAGTCCCTTCTGTGAGGCGACGCCGGACTTATATGTGCCATCGGCGTTGAAGTCCTCCTTCTTGAAGTAGCGATCCGTCTCGAAGCCCCAGATGTCGCCGTAGCGCTTGCCGCTGTAGTTGGAGTTGAGCAGCTTCGTGTCGTTGTCCCACTCTACGACGGTGGTGATGAAGTCGCCCACGTTGGCATTGGCATAAACTGTGACTTCGCCAAAGCGGTGGCGCCAATCGATGTTCAACTCCCAGCCGCGGGTGCGGAGTACACCGGCGTTGACGTAGGGGGGCTTTGTGCCCAAGACTTGTGGCACGGTGCGCCCGGGGGCGAGCATGTCGCGCGTAGTGCGTTGATACCAGTCGAAGGAGAGGTTTAGCTCATTGTTCAGGAAGCCGAAGTCGCCACCCACGTCGAGCGTTTGGATGCGTTCCCACTTCAGCTTTGAGGAGACGAGCTTGGGCATGTCGTAAGCCACGACGAGGTCGCCGCTGTTGGCCAACCATTGCACAGCGTCGTCATCGCTTAGCTTGCCGATGGTGGAAATAAACATGTTGTTGCCCACGGCTTGGTTGCCGATTTCGCCATAGGAGGCGCGCAGCTTCATGTTGCTGATCGTGCGGCGGATCGGCTCGAAGAAGCTCTGCTCACTGATGCGCCATCCGCCCGACACAGACGGGAAGAAGGCCCAGCGGCTGTTGGATGGGAAGCGCGACGAGCCGTCGTAGCGGCCGTTGAGCTCTAAGAGCCAGATGCCTTTGTAGTCGTAGTTGATACGTCCGAAGTAACCCGCGGTGGCCCACTGGGAGTGTGATCCATCGACAAACTGGTCGCCGTTGGCGAGGTTGAACTCCGGCATGCCCGAGGTCAGCAGGTCGTTGCGTGTGGAGGAGTGCATCTCAAGCGTGCCACTCTCGGCGTTGGCACCGAGCATGAAGTTGAAGTGGTGGGCGTCTTGGAGGTCGAGCAGGTAGTTGCCGTAGAGATTGAAGACGTAGTCGCGATCCAGGTTTGATTTCTCTTCGAGCGAGGATGAGGTGGTGTAGTACGCGATGTCGTTGATCTTGCCGCCCCACGACTGCCAGCCCTTCACCGGCACCTTAGCGATCTTTCGCTTGCGGTTGCGGAGGTTGAAGGTGTAGTCTGCGTTCAGCGTAAGCCCCTTGGCCAACGTGGCTTTGGCGAAGCCTCCGAGGCGTGTGTAGGAATCGTTATCGGTTTGGTCGCCGGCTTGCTTGCGGTAGGCGATGTCGTTGCGGAAGTCGGTGCCCTTGTATGTGCCGTAAGGCCCGAAGAAGCTGCCCCAGCGCCACATATATTGATAGGTGGTGCGTCTGGTAGCCGGCCCTTTCAGGTCCTTGTTGCTGTAATTGAAGCGGGCACCCACTTGCAGCCAGTCGGTGAGGTCGGTGGTCACGTTGAGCATCGTTGTCCACTTGTTCAGCTTCTCGGGGTTGTACTTCATCACGCCCTCGTCGTGGTTGTAACCCACGGACATGTAGTAAGACGTCTTGCCGCTGGTGCCCTGGACGGAGATGTTGTGGCTCTGCGAGGGGCGCCATTTGCGGAACATGATGTTGACCATGTCCCAGTCGGCGAAGTAGCTGCCGACGCCGTTCTTATCTAAGGTGAAGTCTTCGCCGAGCACCATCTCGCGGTATCCTGACTTCTTGCCGTTGTGTCTGTCGCGCCATTTCTCCGCATCCGGTAGCATCAGATCGAGGTGCATGCCGAAGATTTCGTTCTCCTCACCGGCGCGGTTGTTTGCTTCGATGAGGGCGCGGAGCTGTGTCGGCACGTCGGGGTAGTTCGGCAGGATGGTGGGCGTTTCCCAAGCAATGTTGTTCGTGTAGTTCACCGTCGTGCGGTCCACCTTGCTGGCCGATTTCGTGGTGATGAGGATCACGCCGAAGGCTGCGCGTGCACCGTAGATGGAGGTGGAGGCGGCGTCTTTGAGCACGGAGACGCTTTGGATGTCTTGGGTGTTGAGGAGCGAGATGTCGTCCATTGGCACACCGTCGACGAGGATGAAGGGTGCGCTCTTGGCGTCGTTGCTCAGCGTGCCCACGCCGCGGATGGTCAGTGTGGGTTCGGTGCCAAGTTTTCCGCTGCTGCTCACGACGGAGAGGCCTGAGACGGCGCCCTGGAGGGCCTTCGAGACGTCAGAGTAGGGCCGGGCCTCGAGCGTCTTGCCGATGTCGACCGTGGCCACGGCGCCAGTCAGGTTGACCTTCTTCTGGGTGCCGTAACCGACGACGACGACTTCGTTCAGCAGCTCGCTGTCTTCGTGCAGCACGATGCGCATGGTGGCCGAGGCCGTTACTTCCTGGGTGCGGTAGCCGATGTAGGAGATCACGAGACGTGCGCCAGGCTTGGCACGGAGCGTGAAGTGCCCATCGGCGTCAGTGATCGTCCCGTTCGACGTGCCCTTTTCCAGTACGCTCGCTCCGATAATGGCCTCGCCCTTATCGTCGACGATCACGCCGTGCACGACGCCGTCAGTCTGTTGCATTTCGGAGGTTGCTGCCCTTAGGGCTGCTCCGTCCGCTTTCATAGCCTGAGGCATGCCTCCGGCCAGCGCGATCACTGCCCAGGCTGCAATGATTCGCTCAAGATGAATGCTTCGTTTTCTTGTGTTTACCATAATATGTAACGAATTAAAAATGAGGATGTGTTAGTGATATAGGATGCGCACTCGGCCGGGATCCCTCCGTTGCCGAGCGTGTATTTTGCTGTATTGCCTTATTCTTTCCACGCGTGTAAGTCCCTTATTGTCGAAGATTAGGAGGTTTTTCCAAGCGCCTCCTTCATCTTTTCTTATTCGTAAACAAAGGTAAAGCACGGTTCTTAGATTAAAAAGCATTCGGGGGGATAAGGCGGCGTTCGACGGCTGCTGAGGGTGCTTCCGCGGATCGAGAAGGGGAGCCTTCGGGGAAAGGGCGTTTTTCGTGGATGGAAGTGGCGTAAACGATTGTCGAAGTCGTTTTTCGTGCGGCATAAAATGGCATTTCCGACCGTCGATGCCATTTCGTGCGACATAAAACGGCATTTCCGACCG
>MIQB01000024.1 GCA_002890585.1 Tannerella sp. oral taxon 808 | reverse complement strand
ATGGGTCGAACCATCTAAGCTATATGGGTCGAACCATCTAAGCTATATGGGCCGACCCATCTAAGCTACATGGGCCGACCCATCTAAGCTACATGGGCCGACCCATCTAAGCTATATGGTTCGACCCATCTAAGCTACATGGGTCGACCCATCTAAGCTATATGTGCCGACCCATCTAAGCTATATGTGCCGACCCATCTAACCCATATGGCTGATAGCCATATGAGCTAATGGGTGTATTAGTACGCATACAACAAGACCACCGAACAGCAACGTGCTCGGTGGTCTAATACGCCCAGGGTTTTGCCCTGGGCTATCATTCCTCGGGCCTACAGCCCGGATTAATGTACCCGGTGCGGCCTGTAGGGCCGCCGGACGATAGCCCGGGGCGAAACCCCGGGCCGGTGGAGGATAGCCCAGGGCGAAACCCCGGGCCGCCGGACGATAGCCCAAGGTGCAACCCTGTGCAGGCCGCCCCCGGGGCTGGGGGATGACAGGGCAACGCTCCCCCTTATAAAAACAGGAAGCGGGGGCAGGGACTGCATCCCGTACCCCCGCTATGTACAAGCGTGTGTAATGAAAAGGTAGTGTCAGAGGCCTTGCATGGTGCAAGGTCTCTGTCATTTGAGCTCCGAGAGCGCTTTGGCGATGCGGCGCATGGCCTCGGTGATGGCCTCGTCGGAGGCGGCGTAGGAGAGGCGGAGGCAGTCTGGGGCGCCGAAGGCATGACCGCCGACGGTGGCCACGTGGGCTGTCTCCAGGAGGTACATGGCGAGGTCGGCCGAGTCGCAGATCTTGCGATCGCCGGCGCTGCGGCCGAAGTAGCGGCTGACGTCGGGGAAGATGTAGAAGGCGCCGTCGGGCACAGCCAGGCGCACGTCGGGGATCTCGCGGCAGAGGCGGCAGATCAGGTCGCGCCGACGCATGAAGGCTTGGCGCATCTCCTCGACGCACGACTGATCGCCGGCGAAGGCCTCGCAGGCGGCTTTCTGCGCGATGCTGCTGGCGCCGGAGGTGTATTGGCCTTGCAGTTTGCCGGCGGCCTTGGCTAACCAAAGCGGGGCGGCGAGGAAACCGATGCGCCATCCGGTCATGGCGTAGGCCTTGGAGACGCCGTTGATGACGGCCACGCGGTCGCGAAGCTCGGGGAACTGGGCGATGCTTTCGTGGCGGCCGACGTAGTTGATGTGTTCGTAGATCTCGTCCGAGAGGATGACCACCTGCGGGTGGCGCGCCAAGACGTCGGCCAGGGCGCGGAGCTCGTCGTGGCTGTAGACGCTGCCCGTGGGGTTGGACGGCGAGCAGAGGATGAGCGCCTTCGTCTTGGGCGTGATGGCGGCTTCGAGCTGCTTGGGTGTGATCTTGAACTGCTGGTCGATGCCGGCGGGCAGGATCACGTTCGTGCCTTCGGCCAGCTTGACCATCTCCACGTAGCTCACCCAGTAGGGGGCGGGCACGATGACCTCATCACCCGGATTGATGAGGCAGAGCAGGGCGTTGCAGATGGACTGCTTGGCGCCGTTGGAGACGACGATCTGGTCGACGGGGAAGTCGAGGCCGTTCTCCTTCTTGAGCTTGGCGACGATGGCTTTCCTCAGATCCATGTAGCCTGGCACGGGGGTGTAGAAGGAGAAGTTGTTGTCGATGGCCTTCTTCGCGGCGACCTTGATGGGGTCGGGGGTGAAGAAATCGGGCTCGCCGACGCTCAGGTTGATGACGTCGACGCCTTGTGCCTTCAGCTCATTGCTTTTCTGCGACATGGCCAGTGTGGCAGACGACGAGAGGCTCGTCAGGCGAACAGAAAGATGTTCCATTGTGATTTCAATTTATGGTTGTTGTATAGGGGAGTTATGCGGGCTTTCGCCCGCAGGTAGTTAAAGGGTAGTTACGGCCTTGCGGCCGGTAGTTATGCGCCTTGCGGCGCAGGTAGTTAGAGGGTAGTTACGGCCTTGCGGCCGGTAGTTATGCGCCTGCGGCGCGGTAGTCGGGGGAGTTATGGGGCTACTTCTAACTTCTTCTGACTACCCGGCCGCAAGGCCGTACTACCCGGGGCGCAGCCCCGTACTACCTGAGGGCGGAAGCCCTCATAACTACCGGGCGCCCACAAGGGGCGCCCCTACTACCGCGCCGTAAGGCGCATATACTACACATGATTCAGCATATGCCCCATGCGGTTCTTCTTGGTGCGCATGTAGAAGGCGTTGTATTCGTTGGGGGTGACTTCGATGGGCACGTTCTCGACGACCTCCAAGCCGTAGGCCTCGAGTCCGACGCGCTTGACGGGGTTGTTGGTGATGAGGCGCATCTTGGTGACGCCGATACGGCTGAGGATCTGTGCCCCGACGCCATAGTCGCGCTCGTCAGCTTGGTGGCAGAGGTGCAGGTTGGCCTCGACGGTGTCCATGCCTTCGTCTTGCAGCTTGTAGGCGTGGATCTTGTCCATGAGGCCGATGCCGCGGCCCTCTTGGTTGAGGTAGACCACGACGCCGCGCCCTTCCTTTTCGATCATGCGCATGGCTAAGTGGAGCTGCTCGCCGCAGTCGCAACGCAGGGAGCCGAAGATGTCGCCCGTCATGCAGGAGGAGTGCATGCGTACCAAGACTGGCTCGTCCGGGCGCTCGTCTAAGTTGCCCTTGATCAGCGCCGCGTGCTCTAATCCGTTGCTTTTCTGACGGAAGGGGATGATGCGGAAGGGGCCGTATTTGGTGGGCAGCTTGGCCTCGACGCCTTCTTCGACGAGCGACTCGGTGCGGAGGCGGTAGGCGATGAGGTCGCGGATGGTGATAATCTTAATATCGAAACGTTTGGCCACCTCCAAGAGCTGCGGCATACGTGCCATCGTGCCGTCTTCGTTGAGGATTTCGATGAGTGCACCGGCGGGATAGAGTCCGGCTAAGCGGGCCATGTCGACGGTGGCTTCGGTGTGTCCGGCACGGCGCAGCACGCCCCGCGAACGGGCACGCAGCGGGTTGATGTGTCCCGGCCGACCGAGGTCGGTAGGTTTCGTGGCTGGATCGGCCAGTGCGCGGATGGTCTGCGCGCGGTCGTGGATGGAGACGCCCGTGGTGCAGCCGTTGCCGAGCCGGTCGACGGTGACGGTGAAGGGCGTCTCTAAGGTGGAGGTGTTGTGGGTCACTTGCATGTCGAGGCCGAGCTCTTCGCAGCGCTCCTCCGTGATGGGTGCGCAGAGCACGCCGCGGCCATTCTTGAGCATGAAGTTGACTTTCTCTGGGGTGATCTTTTCGGCGGCGATGATGAAGTCGCCTTCGTTTTCGCGGTCTTCGTCGTCGACGACAATGAGGAACTTGCCTTCGCGGAAGTCTTCGATCGCTTCTTTGATTGTGTTCAATCGGTTCATTTTATACGGATGTATTACGGGTTATCATTGGGAATGAGTGCTTGCATCTCGTCTGAGACGCGGAGGGTGGTACGCATGTCGTGCAGCAGCAGTTTGCGCCGGATCATGGAGAGTAGATAGATGGGCAGGGAGGCGGGGATGATCCACGCCATGATGCGCCCTGCGCGTGGGCTCATGCGGAAGTCTACGAGGTCGTATCCGCTGAGGATGGGGTAATCCATGAGTTTGTTGAGCACCAGGTTGCGGTCGGAGTTGCGGCCTTCCTCCACGACTTCTTCTAACTGATGGGCGATGCGTTCGGCCTCTGGGTCGCGGCCGCCTTGACGCCAGAAGCTGAAGTAGGGCAGCCAGCGTCGGGCGCCTTGCAGGTAGGCTGTGATGCCGGTCTGTAGGGCTGTGATGTGGCGACTCCATGCGGTATAGTCGAGGGCGTACATGATGACTTCCTTCTTCTCCACCTTGCGCGTGGGGCGTTTGCCGATGATCCGTTTGAGGGCCTCGGTGTAGGTGTCGGCGTTGAGGATGGCCGAATCGTTCGATGCTTTATAGGTCAGGAAGATGCCGAGGGGGAGGAGGACGGCGGAGCTGAGCCACATGCCTTGCCAGGGTTGCCACATGCCGTTGCTGGCCATCTTGAACCCGATGTTGTCGATGACGTAATAGAAGATGAAGAGGAAGACGGAGATGACGACGGGCATGCCCAGGCCGCCCTTGCGGATGATGGCGCCTAAGGGGGCGCCGATGAAGAAGAAGATGAGGCAGGCGAAGGAGAGGGTGAACTTCTTGTGCATCTCGGTGTGGTGGCGGCGCATCTCCTTCTCGTCGCTGGCGAGGATTTCGGCCTGAAACTCGTTGTCGGCCTTGAGCATTTCGATGGCGTTGCGGGCGCTCTGCATGTAGGAGATGCGGCGTTCGGGTGGGAGGGCGGCCAGGAGGCTGTCGAAGGTGGTGGGCGTGGGCTGTGGCGCGGGCGCGAGGGCGGCGGTGTCGGTGGGGTAAAGCTCGCGGCGGTAGGAGCGGGCGTAGACTTCGCGGGCGTTGGACTCCTTGACGCTGTCGATGCGGACGGTCATGGAGTCGATGGAGGCGCGGAGGCTGTGGAGGTTTTTGCCTACGTAGCGGTCTTGCATGGCGGACTCGTCGGCGCGGTGGAACTCGGAGTCGAAGCGGATGAGGATCTCGCGCGACTTGAAGGACTCTTTCTGATAAGGCACTGCGCCGCCCTCTGTGGCTTCGCCCTGGTCGCGGAGGTTCTTGAACATGCGCCCGTCGAAGAGGTAGAGGACGAGGAACTGTTTATCGGTGGAGACTTTCAGCCGTCCGGAGTCGGCGACGATGACTTGCGCGTTGTTGAATCCGTCGGAGTAGTCGTAGATCATCAGGTGGTGCAGCAGGCCGTCGCGGTCTTTCTTCTTGACGTATACGTTGAAGCCTGAGATCTGGCTGTAGAAGGTGCTTTCGGGGATCTCGAGCTCGGGCGACTTGTCGCGTACGGAGCTGAGCAAGGTGTACATCTTGACCTGCGAGAGGGGGATGATGTTGTTTTGAAAAAAGAATGCCCCGACGGCCACGAAGGCGAGCAGGACGATGAAGGGCTGCATGATGCGGGGCAGGGAGATGCCGGCGGATTTCATGGCCAGGAGCTCGAGTTGCTCGCCGAGGTTGCCGAAGGTCATCAGTGAGGCCAGCAGGATGGCCAGCGGCAGGGCCATGGGGACGAAGGAGAGGGCGGCGTAGAAAAACATCTCGGCAAGGACGCCGATGCCGATGCCCTTGCCGACCATATCGTCCACATACTTCCACAGGAACTGCATGAGTACGATGAAAAGACAGATGCCGAAGGTCATGAAGAACAACGGCAGGAATGTTTTTAGTAAGAAAATATACAATCGCTTCATCCTGGGGTGTATCTCTTCGGAAGAGACGTGGGCAAAGGTATGGCAAAGTCTTAACCCATGCAAAGCCGTGGTTCGGGGCGAGGTTGGGCGGCTGGGGAGCAGCCGGGCGGGCATCGAAGTGTGAAATTTCTTAACAGATGACCCGCTGACTGCTGTCAATGGGTTGCAAAACGCGTTTTAGGTGCCTCTGACAGTTGTCAATGGGGCGTAAAACGCGTTTTAGGTACCTCTGACAGTTGTCAATGGGCCGTAAAACGCGTTTTGGATGCCTCTGACAGTTGTCAATGAGCCGTAAAACGCGTTTTGGATGCCTCTGACAGTTGTCAATGCCCCGAATCCCCGCGGGAGCAAGCCTCTGACGGCGGATAGTGGGGGGGAGTCAGAGGTGGGCGTAGTCCCAGACTTTGACGGGGAGGAGTTTGTGCGTGGCCAGTTGCTTATATTGCTTCGACCCCTTGGCTATTTTGGAACTACCGGTATGCACCCAGTGATAGGGAGGCTTGCTCTTGGCCTTAAGCGCATCGATTCGCGGCGCTTTCGTCTTTAGCCATTCCTTTAGCCATTCCAGTTTGCTGAGCATTACGTCGATCTTGGTGGTGGAGGCTGGATGTATCTCGATGAAAAAGATTTCGTCATCGTATTCCACCGCATAGTCCCAGCGCGTATCGTTCGGATACAGCCTTTTTGTTGTGTTGTCAATGTCTAAGCTCCCACCAATTTTCCGCGAGTTCGGCACAATGATCAGCTTCCTGTCAGAAGCTTTCAGTGCCATGAGTCCTTCCTTGTGATTACCCATCACATCCGGCGTCTCGTCCACGGCCTCTTTGAGCCTGGATGTATTCATGTCACTCATCATCTGGGGCGTATTTTGAAACGACCTCGGAGGCTTTGCTTGCGAAGGATGAGAGTCCGCCCCATTCAGAGACGATCGTATCGTCGTCGTCCACATCGAGCGACGAGATGTCGTCCGTGGAGACTTTGCCGTCCGAATTCCGTTGGAAGAAGTAGGTCTTGATCTGTTTTGTTGAGACTTTATCGGTCATGCCCTTCTCCCAGCCGTCCATGGATAAGATCTCTGCGAGCGCCTCATGGAAGCGCGCCGTCTTCAACGACTGGAGGAAGTTGAAAGCCCACGCAAACTCCAAGAACATGGGCGAATGGGTGGAGACAATGATCCGATAGCCCGCCTGCATGAAGATGAGCATTTGCAGAATGATCGTATTGATCGCCCGCGGGTGGAGGCCCATCTCGGGCTCTTCGATGATGATGTATTTATACTGCTCGCCATCCACCAAACGATAGAAAATGAACAGCAGCGGCATAAACTCCTTCTGCCCCGCGCTCCACGACATGAACGGCACCCGCATGCCGCCGATCCGCTGAAAAAGCTGCTTCTGTCCGCGCTCCTCCTCGATTGTGATGTCTGCGTTGTTGAAGATCTCCTGTTCAGCGCGAGAATAGAGGATGGTCTGGTGATGCGCTCCCCCAGCGTCCGATTTGAATTGGATCACACGATCACCCATCGAAGTGATATGCCCGAAAAACATGCGTAGCGTCTCGCTGAAATGTCGCAACACATACGGCGTGGCGGCATCGAACTCCATGAAGTTCTTTGGCCTACCGTCCGAGAGGCTGAGGATGCGTTGCGCGGGAACGTAGAGTAATGACTCTTTCGGCGAAGGCTCGTGGCCTTTTTCGAGTAACCATGATGTGCCGCAATAAGTCTTCTCTCCGTACGTCGCGGACGTGCTCTCGCGCCAAAGTTTCGACATGCCGTCTCCGTAGTACGCGTTCAGGATGTTCTCCGCGCGGCCTGTGGCGTAGCTGTACGTGTCAAGCGTGCGGACGATGTGCCCGCGATCGATGATCAGCTTCAGCGTTTCGAGAAAGAGACTCTTTCCGGTGGCTTGTGGGCCGACGAGGAAGGTCAAGTCGCCGAACTCTACCGAAGCCTCGCTGATTGGGCCAAGGTTTTTAATGCTGAATTGTTCCATGTTTAGGGGGGGGGGGATTGAGGGGAAAATTGAAAAGGGGAAAGTGGGGGTGTTCTACTCCCCTATCCGGAAATACTGCATCAGCGCGCGATACTCGTCTTGTGCCGTGAGGCAGGTGTCGAGCAGGTAGCCATTCATCCGCCCCCACTCCCGTAGTCCACGATAGTAAAACGGCTTCAGGCGGTCGGTGATGATGAAGGGGACAATGGCGTGGCGGAGGCACTCCTTGAAGAGAATCAGTCGGCCAACACGTCCGTTGCCGTCTTGGAAGGGGTGGATGGACTCGAAGCGGTGGTGGAAGTCGATGAGTGATTCGAGCGTTGGGTGGGGATCGGCGTGGTATGCGGCAAGGAGTGACTGGATGCGATCCGCCACATCCTCGGGCGGACACGTTTCCATGCCGCCCACCTCGTTGGGCAGTCGCTTGTAGTCGCCCACAGCGAACCATTCTCGTCGGCTGTCTGTGGTGGATTGCTTCAGCGTGGCGTGCAGTTCCTTGATGAGCGTCTCTGTCAGTGGCTGATCGGCCTCGTCAATAATCCGATCGACGCAGCGGAAATGGTTGACCGTCTCGAGGATGTCGTCCACGTTCACTGCTTCATCCGCCGGCCCGATCGTGTTTGTTTCAAAGATGCAGCGCGTCTGCTCGTGCGTCAGGCGGCTACCCTCGATGCGGTTCGAGTTGTAAGTCAGATCCACCTGTGTGCGGTGATAGATGCCGCCCTTCAGCCGGGCGGCCTTCTGCTCGCGGAGGGCGACGAGGAGCGGGGTGTCCGTGCGATGATTCACGTCGTTATCTCTTTATTCCTCCCCGCCTGCCCGAAGGCGTCGAGGGCTTTTTTGACTGAGCCGTGGAGGAGGAGCAGGGTGCGGGCGCGGTCGTAGGGCAGGCCGAGCTCGTTCACGAGCATGCGCGCGCCACGGTCGACGAGCTTCTGGTTGCTCAGCTGCATGTTCACCATCTTATTCCCACGCACGCGACCTAAGCGGATCATCGTCGAGGTGGTGATCATGTTCAGGATCATCTTCTGCGCCGTGCCCGACTTCATGCGGGAGCTGCCGGTGACGAACTCGGGGCCGAGGACGACCTCGATCGGTATCTCGGCCTCCGTAGCCACGGGCGATCCGGGATTGCTCGTGATGCCTGCCGTGAGGATGCCCGCCTGACGCGCCGCACGCAGGGCACCGACTACGTAGGGCGTCGTGCCCGAGGCCGCGATGCCGACCACGGTGTCGTCGGCCGTGATGTGACGCTCCTGTAACTCCTGCCAACCGCGCTCGGTGTCATCCTCGGCGTTTTCCACCGGGTTACGCAGTGCCGTGTCGCCACCGGCAATGAGTCCGATGACGAGCGTAGGCGGCATGCCGAACGTGGGCGGTATCTCCGACGCGTCGAGCACACCGAGGCGTCCGCTGGTGCCGGCGCCGAGGTAGAAGATGCGTCCGCCGCGTTGCATGCGCGGCACGATCTGCTCCACTAATTTCTCTACTTGCGGAATGGCCTCGCCGACGGCCACAGCCACCTTGCGATCCTCGCGATTGATGTCGTCCAGCAGTTCGCGGACGCTCTTGTTCTCTAAGTTGTCGTAGAGCGAGTCTTGCTCCGTGATTTTCGTAAAGGTCATTGTTGATTGACTGAATAATACTCCCTGAGCCCCTCCATCGGGCTTTGGGCAATGGTGCCGATGTGGATGCCGAGGCCTTGGGCGGCTTCGCGGAGGAGCAGCTGATAATGGTAGGCCACGGAGCCGACGAAGTGCACGGGGTGATCGGCATAGCCATCGTACTGCATCACGTTGCGAGCGAAGAAATCCTTGAAAGCGCCATGGACGAGCTGCCGCATGCGCGGGTCGTCTAAGTGACGGGTGATGAAGGGCGAGAAGCTGGCCAAGAAACGGTTCGGAAAGGGCTGGCGGTAGACGCGCTCGATGATGTCGGCCACGGTCAGGCCATACTCGCTGAGGAAGCGCTCCTTCAGCTCTTTGCCTAACTGGTTCTTCAGCAGATGGCCCACCAACAGTCGGCCGAGCACAGCGCCGCTACCCTCGTCGCCGAGGATGAAGCCTAAGGGCGAGATGTTGGCCGTGATCGCCGCGCCGTCGTAGAGGCAGGAGTTGGAGCCGGTACCGAGGATGCAGGCGATACCCGCCTCGCGTCCGCAGGTGCTGCGCGCGGCGCCGAGCATATCGCTGCCCACCTCCACGGTGCCACTCACGGACAGGTTGTCCATGAGCATGCGTTCCATACTGCGGATCTTCTCTGGTGTGCACCCCGCGCCGAAGAATCGGACGGCGGCGTAGGGCCCGTCCGGGATGTGTGGCAGCAGTGCGCTGCGCAGCTCCTTGCCCATCTCTTCGGGCGTTTGGAAGTAGGGGTTCAGGCCTTTGGTGAACACCTCGCAGACGAGCTGTCCGTTGCGGATGATGTTCCACTGCGTCTTGGTGGAACCACTATCGGCGATAAGGATCATTGTTTTGAGTAGGGGTTATATACATATTATAATGGCTGGCAAAGGTAGCAGCGGCCCCAAGGGGCGCAAGGGTGGACGGGGTTTTGCCGCGCCTGCCATGCTGTCTTTTGCACCTGACGGATTGACGGACGTGTGACAGTTGTATTCTTTGGCATGATATTCGCAATAAGGCGCCGTTGTAAATCGAAAAACGAGAATCAGAACACAATAAGTAAACAGTAAAAAGAAGAGAATCATGAATGTAAAGCCATTAGCAGACAGAGTGCTGGTTAAGCCGGCAGAAGCTGAAGAGAAGACGGCGAGCGGGATCATCATCCCTGACTCGGCCAAGGAAAAACCCCTCAAGGGCGAGATCATCGCCGCGGGCAAGGGAACGAAGGATGAGGAGATGGTGCTCAAACCGGGTGACCACGTGCTCTATGGCAAATATGCCGGCACGGAGATCGAACTCGAGGGCGAGAAATACCTCATCATGCGTCAGTCCGACGTTTTGGCAATCATATAATGTCTAACACGTAAAACAGAAAATAAGATCATGGCAAAAGAGATTAAGTTCGATATGGAAGCCCGCGACGCGCTGAAGAAGGGCGTGGACGAGCTGGCAAACGCAGTGAAAGTGACACTCGGCCCGAAGGGTCGCAACGTGATCATCGAAAAGAAATTCGGCGCACCGCAGATCACCAAGGACGGTGTGACGGTGGCCAAGGAAATCGAGCTGGCCTGCCCGTATGAGAACATGGGCGCTCAGTTAGTTAAGGAAGTAGCCTCGAAAACGAACGATAAGGCTGGCGACGGCACCACGACGGCGACCGTTCTGGCGCAATCCATTATCGGCGTAGGCCTGAAGAATGTGACGGCCGGTGCGAACCCGATGGATCTGAAGCGCGGTATCGACAAGGCCGTGGCCAAGGTCGTAGAGAGCATCGCCTCGCAGGCTGAAGAGGTGGGGTCGAACATGGAGCGCATCGAGCACGTGGCTAAGATCTCCGCCAATGGCGACGAGAGCATCGGCAAGCTGATTGCTGAGGCCATGCAGAAGGTGAAGAAGGAAGGCGTCATCACCGTGGAAGAGGCTAAGGGCACCGACACGACCGTCGAGGTGGTTGAAGGCATGCAGTTTGACCGCGGCTATATCTCCGCCTACTTCGTGACCGACACGGAGAAGATGGAAACGCAGTTCGAGAACCCCTACATCCTCATCTACGACAAGAAAATCTCCGTGCTGAAAGACCTGCTGCCCATTCTGGAGCAAGTCGTACAGTCGGGTCGCGCCCTGCTGATCATCGCGGAGGATATCGACAGCGAAGCGCTGGCTACCCTCGTTGTGAACCGTCTGCGCGGCGGCCTGAAGGTGTGCGCCGTGAAGGCTCCGGGCTTCGGCGATCGTCGCAAGGCTATGTTGGAAGACATCGCCGTATTGACCGGTGGCACCGTCATCACTGAAGAGAAGGGCATGAAGCTCGAGGATGCCAAGATGGACATGCTGGGCACGGCCGAGAAGGTGACCGTAGACAAGGACAACACCACGATCGTGAAGGGTCATGGCGACAAGAAGGCCATCGCGGCGCGCGTCAACCAGATCAAGGCGCAGATCGAGACCACTACGTCGGACTACGACAAGGAGAAGCTGCAAGAGCGGCTGGCTAAGCTGGCCGGCGGTGTGGCTGTGCTTTACGTCGGTGCCGCCTCTGAGGTGGAGATGAAGGAGAAGAAGGATCGCGTGGACGATGCGTTGCATGCCACACGCGCAGCCATCGAAGAGGGCACCGTGCCTGGTGGTGGCGTAGCTTACATCCGTGCCATCTCTGCATTGGAAGGCCTCAAGGGCGAGAATGAAGATGAGATGACAGGCATCGAGATCATCAAGCGTGCCATCGAAGAGCCGCTCCGTCAGATCGTTGACAATGCAGGCAAAGAGGGCGCCGTCGTTGTGCAGCGCGTGAAGGAGGGCAAGGGTGCCTTCGGTTACAACGCTCGCACGGATGTGTACGAAGACCTCGGTCAGGCTGGCGTGGTAGATCCCGCCAAGGTGGCGCGCATCGCGCTTGAGAACGCCGCTTCCATCGCCGGCATGTTCCTGACCACCGAGTGCGTCGTGGCCGAGAAGAAAGAAGACAACCCCGCGATGCCCCCGATGAACCCGGGCATGGGCGGCGGCATGGGTGGCATGATGTAATCAGCGACCCTCAAGGTTTTGTCTTTTAAATAATGATTGGGTGAGCTGCCCGCGGAGCCATAAGGCGCTGCGGGCAGCTTTGTTTTTATGCATACACCGCCCGAAAACACATTAGAAACCCGGTTTCTGAGACGAAATCGTTCGAAAACGCTCCGGAAACCGGGTATCTAAGGCGTAAGCGTGTACGCTGTTACTTCTTCAGCCGATTCTCGAGCGTCTGCCGAAGCTCGATGCCGTTGTCTGTTTTCAGGAGGATTGTCCCCTTGGGATCGATCAGGAAGCAGCGGGGCAGGGCGTTGATGTTGTAAGCCTCGAGGACGCGGATGGCTTGCCCGGCGGAGTCGGTGAAGACATTCCAATGGGTGGTATCGCCACGCATTTGGATGCGGACGTCTTGCGGCTCTTCGTCGAGGCTGACGAGGGCCACGTCGACGTCTTGGCGGCGGAAGTCGGAGAGGATCTTGTCAAGCAGCAGCTTATCCGTCTTGCAGAGGTCGCACCAGGAGGCGGTGAAGGCCAGCACAAGGTGGCGGCCGGCGAAGGAGTCGCGCGTGAAGGTCTTGCCGTCGAGGTTGCAGAGGCTAAAGTCTGGCGCCTTCACTCCGACCATTGTGCGCCGGGCGCGTTGGCAGTAGGCCCGGAGGTTGCGCACGGTGTATGTCTTGTCGAGTTTGGGGCTGAGTGTGCTGATTAGCTTTTCGGCGCGTGCGGGGTCTTCGGGGTCGAGGATGTAGTCTTGGATAAGGATGGCCGAGGCTTCGTCTTTGGGGTGTTTCAGGATGAAGTCTTCGGCCAGCTGTGCCAGTTCATGGTCTATGTTGGCCAGGCGGGGTAGGTGTCCCGTCTGGGGGGCTTCGGCGGGGGCGGTGTCGGGTTCGGGCTTGGCGCCGCCGGAGCGTTCTGTTTTCTCGTTGAGCAGGGCGGCGGCTTTGCGGCGGAAGTCGGAGAGCTGCTCGTTGGTGCGTGTGCCTTTCACTTGCAGGGTGAGCGGATGGCGTGCATCGCCGGTGACGGTGATCTTCCGCCCTGGCTCTAAGTAGATGGTGATGCCCTCCTGATGATTCTCGAAATAAATCGTAAGCAGATCGTATACGCCCTCGTTGCGTGTGATGACGGCTCCTTTTTCCGGCTGATAGGCGACGGTGTCGACCTGCTTTCCGTCGGCTGACTCAAAGACGGCGTAGAGGTTTTGCGCCTTCAAGTTGGAGAGTTTGAGCTCCACCCGATAGGCTGTCTTTTGCCCGCATGCTGCCAGCAGACAGCCTATACATCCGATAATAAACAGCTTCGGTAATGACATCTTTACTCATCTAATTTGCCACAAAGATAGGGGCGATTTCGTGGCTGTTAAAAAAGAATTAAAATGAGGTGGAGCGTGGATGAGTATTGGGAGAGATCAGGGGAGAGCCTTTGCATGCCTGCTTGATCAGTGCACCTTTGTGGGCGGATATTCCTCTTCCCCCCCATACACGCACGAAAAAAAAGATGAGTCGTATTCTTATTCCCAACGTATCCCGCGACGAGCGGATTGGTAGCGCTTTCAATCATCTCTTCCCCGTCATTCACCAGACAGAGTTGGCCGCGGACGTCGTGGCGTGGGACTTTATGCAGACTCTATTTCTGCATCCCTTCTTCCTTGCTCCGTTGGCTATCTATAAAGACAGCAGCGAACGAGCAATCATTTGTACAGGGTTGCAAGGCCGCATGGACAACTACTTCCGGGCGATCTGTTTCGATCATGTCTTTGACGCCTCGCAGGCGGACAATCGGGAGGTGCTCAATGCTTATCTAACCAAGAGCTACATCCCTGTATCGCGCTTCACGGTGGGGGACAAGAGCGTGGATCGGATTCAAGAGGTACTTCAGGGAATTATCGAGGCTCAGTCTGGCCTCTCTTATAAGATGCGTATGCCGATATCCTATTTGCTCAGTGAGTTGATCGACAATATTGGCGAGCACTCCGGAAGCCATTTTGGCTACCTCTTTTGCCAAAGGGTGCGGCGTGAGTTATACATCATCATTGCCGACAGTGGCCGGACGATTTATGGCAATTACATCTACGCCAAGCGGTATGAAGACATTGTGGGCATAGACGAGGCAGCAGCTTTACGCATAGCCAACGAAGGCTATTCAACAAAGAACCTGCCGACGGCGGAGAATCGGGGGTATGGATTATCCCGATCGAGGAAAATGATCGTAAAGGGATTGGGCGGCGCCTATTTCATGCTGTCGGGTGCAGCCTTTTACAGGCAGGAAGCAAGGGGGAGCAACGAGGATGACATCCTTACTCTTAATGTCCCGGAATCGTGCCGATGGAATGGCACCATCATCCTGCTAAGGCTCCCGCTTGAGGTGCCGAGGGGATTTGAGTTTTATGAATATGTAGAATAAGTAAGGAGACCAATAACTATGGAAAGAATCAGTGTAAAAGACGTGGTTGGCACGGATATTCGTTCGCGTATTTCGCTCAATGCCGTGAAGGCTCTGATGACGGCTGGCAAAGCGTATGTGATCGATATGGAGGGCGTGACATTTATTTCTCGTTCAGTGGCAGATGAACTGTATAACCTGCAACAGGATTATGGCGCGGTGCACTTTGAGCATGCAGCGGAGTTTGTCGAACGAATGATGCAGATTGTGTGGAGCGGGCGTAGCAAGAAGCGCGTCAGAGAAAAAGAGGATGTTAAGACGTTAGACTTCTCGTCCGCTTCGATTGAAGAATTTTCTGCATTTCTGCGAACGCTATAACAAGGCTACAGCGATCGGAAATCGGAGGGCAACACTTGGTTCCGCTGCTCTTTTTGCTGCCGTTTATCTTTGGCGGCCATAACGTATTACTCACTATAACACACACACAAAGACATGAACCCGGAGGATAAAGAGATTAGGAAACGCACGCTGCTGATCATGGCCATCATCATCGTGGTCATTGCGCTGATCGGCGTGGGCTACGTCATCTTTCACCAGCGGAAGCAGATGGAGGACATGACGGAGCTCTTCGCCATTGAAAAGGAACACTTGACAGACGAATACGCGGAGCTTTCGCTGCAATATGAGGGGTATAAGTTCAGCGTCGGTAACGACTCGCTCGTGGCCCTGCTGACTACGGAGCAGATGAAGGTGCAACGCCTCATGGAGGAGCTCCGCACCGTCAAGGCCACTAACACGCGCCGCATCACCGAGCTGAAACGTGAGCTTGAGACGCTCCGCAAGATCATGCGGGGCTACGTCGTCCAGATCGACTCCCTCAACGCCGAAAATGGCCGCCTGCGCAACGAGAACGAACGCGTCACGGAGCAATATCGCCAGGCCTCCTCGGCCGCGGCGCAGCTCTCGCGCGAGAAGGAGCACCTCACCGAGCGCGTCACGCTGGCCAGCCGCCTCGAGGCCTCCGCCATCGCCGTCCGCCCCATCACCTCGCGCGGCAAGGACGCCAAGAAGATTGATAAGATCGCCCAGCTCGTCGTCTCCTTCCACCTGGCCAAAAACATCACCGCGCCCACGGGCGAAAAGACCATCTACGTGCGCCTCATGCGCCCCGACGACGACATCCTGACCAAGCCCAGCTCGGGCACCTTTGCTTTCGAGAATCGCAACATCGGATACTCCATGAAGCGCACCGTGGAGTATGCCGGCGAGGACTTGCCCGTCGTCATGTACTGGAACGTGGAGGAATACCTCTCGCCCGGCACTTACCGCGCCGACATCTTCGCCGATGGCCACCTGATCGGCCGCCGTGCCTTCACGCTCCAGAATTGATCAGCTCCCCGCCGCGCCCATCTCCATCCCTTCCCGCGGCGGGAAGCCTCGAACTTCCCCAAGCGCCTTCCCGCCGCGGGAAATCGTTTTTCAACTTCGAAAAGTCATTTCCCGCGGCGGGAAACCGTTTTCCAACTTCAAAAAGTCATTTCCCGCCGCGCGAAACCGTTTTCCGACTTCGAAAAGTCATTTCCCGTGGCGGGAAACCGTTTTCCGACTTCGAAAAGTCATTTCCCGCCGCGGGAAGGCCTCTCCCGAAAAAAAATATTCCCCAAACTGTAACCCGATGCGAACATCGGCGTCTACACATCGTCCCCCCGCGGGGACAGATAGGAGAGACATTATTTTTGTTTCATAGAAAAGAAGAATCACCATTCATATTTATACGGAAGATCATAGATCATGTGTATCATAAAGCATATCCACCGATTCATTACTCATGGCATAAGCGTATTCCGTGCAGCCTCAGCTGGACGGTATCATGAAGAATCAGAATCCATTAAGACATTGAAAGAGGAGCTCATGGAGCCTTCATCAGCCCATCAAGACGCGGAAAATCTCCGCGAGGATCGCCGTCGTGTAGGGCTTGACATGCGTAGAAGTTTCAACAAATTGGTTTTGGAAAATGGCTAAGCAAGCATACCGGAGAAAAGAGACAGAGGTAGCCTCAGGCGATGCGGTAGGCAAGCAGTTGGAACAAGTCATTTCAGTAGAAGACAACGCGCTCCCTTCCCCTCAAGAGCTGGCAGACTATAAGAAGATAGATCCACGCATTGTGGACTACCTCATTACGGCATCGGTCAAGGAACAAGCGCATAGGCATGAGATGGAAGCAGGAAAATTGGAGATTATACGAAAGTCAGAGCGAAGGATCGGGCGCATGAATCTATGGGGCATGGTCTTCGCTTTTCTCGCCTTATTGACCTGTGTGGCGCTGGCAGCCTACGCGCTCTATTTAGACAAACCGTGGTTCGCGGGCATCTTTGGATTTACGGCCGTCGCTGGTATTATTTCCACGTTCGTCAACGCCGGAAAAAGCCGCAATAATTAATCCTCCCGCCTATACATTTATATATATACCCAATGATCCAATTAAGAGGAATCAACAAGACTTACCACAATGGCGCCCCGCTGCACGTGCTCAAAGGCATCGACTTAGACATCGACCGCGGCGAGATGGTCTCCATCATGGGCGCATCCGGCTCGGGCAAGAGCACCCTGCTCAACATCCTCGGCATACTCGACACCTACGACTCGGGCGAGTATTACCTTGACGACCTCCTCATCCGCGACCTCAGCGAAAGTCGCGCCGCCGAGCTGCGCAATCGCATGATCGGCTTCGTCTTCCAGTCCTTCAACCTCATCCCCTTCAAAAACGCAATGGAGAACGTCGCCCTGCCGCTCTACTATCAAGGCGTACCGCGCAAGCAGCGCAACGCCCAGGCCTTAGACTACCTCGAGCGCGTCGGCCTCCGCGACTGGGCCGAGCACCTGCCTAACGAGATGTCCGGCGGGCAGAAGCAACGCGTAGCCATCGCCCGCGCCCTCATCGCCCGCCCCCAAGTGATCCTCGCCGACGAGCCCACGGGCGCATTAGACAGCAAGACGACCGTCGAGGTGATGGAGCTCCTGCGCGCCGTCAACCGCGAAGGCATGACCATGGTCATCGTCACCCACGAACCCTCCGTAGCCGAAGCCACCGACCGCGTGGTGCACGTCAAGGATGGGCTCATCGTCTCTAATGATTAATGGTTAATTATCAATTATTATCCGGGGCTTTCCCCCCCAGGTGCTGGCATAACCATTAATAATTGACCATTGACAATTGATAATTAGTAATCCCATGTTCGACTTCGACGACATCCGCGAGATCCTCAGCACCATGCGCCGCAATCGCCTGCGCACCCTCCTCACCGGCTTCTCCGTGGCCTGGGGCATCTTCATCCTCATCATCCTGCTGGCCGCCGGCAACGGCCTGCGCAACGGCGTGATGTACAACTTCAGCAACTTCTCCGCCAACCGCGTCGAGGTGTGGCCCAACTACACCTCCAAGCCCTGGCAAGGCATCCGCGAAAACCGACCCCTAACCTTCCGCAATGCCGACGTGGAGCACCTCGCCACCGACTTCCCCGAGGTGGAGTATTACTCCGGTCGCATCGACCATAGCGACACCTTGGCCTACAATAAAGAATACGTCAACGCCAACCTAAGCGGCGTTGCGCCCGACTTCGCCTCCATCGATTTCATCATCCCCACCCGCGGGCGCTTCATCAACGAGATCGACCTCCGGCAACGCCGCAAAGTGATCGTCCTCAGCCCACGTATGGCCGAGGTGCTCTTCCACGAAGAGGATCCCATCGGACGCTACGTGCGCATCGGCCACATGATGTTTCAAGTCGTCGGCGTCTATCGCGACAAGGAAATGAACAACAACAAGCCCGCCTACATCCCCTTCACCACCGCCCAGCAACTCTACCGCAGCGGCACCGAGGTAGACGAGCTAATCTTCACCGTCCGCGGCATCAAGTCCGAAGAAGAAAACGCAGCCTTCGAGCAACGCTTCCGCACCGCCATGGCCCTCCGCCACCACTTCGACCCCTCAGACACGGGCGCCCTCGGCATGTGGAACACGGGCGACGACTACCGCATGCTCGACCTCATCCTCAGCGGCCTGATGATGTTTATCTGGATCGTGGGCATCAGCACACTCATGGCTGGCATCGTAGGCGTGAGCAACATCATGCTCGTCACCGTCCGCGAACGCACGCGTGAGTTCGGCATCCGCAAAGCCATCGGCGCCGGCCCCGCCTCCATCCTGCGGCTCATCATCATCGAGTCCATCCTCGTCACCACACTCTTCGGCTACGTGGGCATGGTGGCCGGCATCGGCGTGACCGAGCTTATCGATTACGGAATGACCATGGCCGGCATGAATGCCGATACAGGCGGCGGCCCGGGTGACATCTCCATCTTCCGCCACCCCACCGTCAGCCTCGGCATCGCTACGTCCGCCACCCTGCTGCTCATTATTGCCGGTGTCGTAGCCGGATACTTCCCCGCCCGCAAGGCCGTCAGCATTCCCGCCGTCGAAGCCATGAGGAGTGAATAATCATAGATATGTACCCGAACAACTTGGCCGGCCTCCCTGAGGCCTTGATTTTCTTTTCGCTTCCTTTTCTTGCATCAAGGCAAGAAAAGGAAGGCATAAGCCCGGCGAGTACTCGGCCTACCTCTTGCTACTTCTGACTACCCAAGGGCGACCACAAGGGTCGCCCCTACTACTTATTACTACTACTTGATATGTTTTTCGACGCAGATAGATGGACGGAAATCTGGGTGACCATCACCCGCAACAAGACGCGCAGCCTGCTGACCAGCTTCGGTGTCTTTTGGGGCATACTCATGTTAGTCATCCTCCTCGGGCTCGGCCGCGGCCTGAAGAATGGAATAATGAAGAACACGGACGGCTTCGCTACCAACTCCGTCTTCTTCATTGCCGACCGCACCAGCGAGCCCTACCGCGGCTTCAACAAAGGGCGCGAGTGGAACATCCGCAACCGCGACTTGGAGAGCATCCGCAACGAGGTGCCCGGGCTGGAGGCCATCTCGCCCGTCCTGTGGGGCGCGCGGAAGGAGAAGAACGTCGTCTACGGCCAACTCTCCGGCACATACAACGTGAAGGGTGTCGACCCGGCCTACTTCCGCATCGAGGCGCAGCGCGTACTCTTCGGCCGACTGCTTAACGAGATCGACGCCCGTGAGAAGCGCAAAGTCTGCCTCATCGGCTCGCGCATCAACGAGACCCTCTTCCGTAACGAAAACCCCTGCGGCCGGTACATCCGCGTCAACGGCATCTATTATCAGATCGTGGGCGTCGTCAAGCAGCGGGCGCGGGTGAACATCGGCGGGCGGTCGGAGGAGAGCGTCTTCCTGCCCTTCACCACCATGCAGCAGACGCTGAACCAAGGCGATGTGATCCACTTCTTGGCCGCCTCCGCCTACAAAGACATACCCATACAGCGCATCATCGACGACATCACCGGCATCCTCCGCCGTCAGAACAGCATCGCCCCGACCGACAAGCAGGCCGTGATGGTGATCAACATCGCCGAGCAGTTTGCCACGTTCGCCATGCTCTTCGCCGGCATCGACGCCTTGATCTGGCTCGTGGGCATGGGCACGCTGCTGGCCGGCGTGATCGGCATCAGTAACATTATGATGGTGACGGTCAAGGAGCGCACGCGTGAGATCGGTGTGCGGCGCGCCATCGGTGCCCGCCCGCGCGACATCATCTCGCAGATCATGAGCGAGAGCCTCGTGCTGACGGCCTTGGCCGGTATGATCGGCCTCAGCGTAGGCGTCTTCATCATCGACCTTATCGACCGCATCCTCTCGGCCCAACCCGGCGACGACGCGACACTGCTTCACCCCGGTGTGCATATGGGTACAGCCGTAGCCGCTACCATCGTGCTGCTTGTGTGCGGCATGTTGGCGGGGCTGATTCCTGCCTGGCGGGCGATGCAGATTAAGGCTATAGATGCGATCCGCGATGAGTAAAAGGAATGTTGAGTTGTTGAGCTGTTGGCTTGTTGATGTGAGGTACCCGGTAAACATGGTCGGCCTCCTTGAAGCCTTGATTTTCTTTTCGCTTCCTTTTCTTGCATCAAGGCAAGAAAAGGAAGAATCCAATGCTTGCTCAACCCGAGCAAACGATAAAAGGAATGTTTTAGCCCTTGCTCAGGTTGAGCAAACGAGAAAAGGAATGTTTTGGCTCTTGCTCCAAACCGTTCATTGTTAGTTTTTAGATTTTAGTTTTCAGCTTATGAATAATCGACTTGTAAAGAAGATCAAGCGGATCGTCCTGCTCTCTGTAGTGGGGCTGGCCGTGGTAGGCACTTTCGTGTTCCTGTGGAAGAAGGCGCAGCCCGAAGTGACCGAGTATGAAATCGTGACGCCCGAGCGTGGGACGGTAGAGACGAAGACCGTGGCCACGGGCAATGTGGAACCGCGCTACGAGATCCTGATTAAGCCGCAGATCTCGGGCATCATCTCCGAGGTGCTCAAGGAAGCTGGCCAACGTGTGACCGAAGGCGAGATCATCGCCAAGGTGAAGGTCATCCCCGAGATGGGGCAGCTCAACAGCGCCGAGTCGCGCGTCAACGTAGCTCGGATCAGCTTAGATCAGGTGGAGAACACGCACCGCCGCGACGAACAGCTCTTCAAGCAGGGCATCCTCACGGCCGAGGAGTTCGACGTGTCGAAGGCTAATTATCGCAAGGCCAAGGAGGAGCTGTCTAATGCCCAAAGCGCACTCGAGATCGTCCGCGACGGCATCTCGCGCAACACGCGCAGCTCGAGCACTACGCAGATCCGTAGCACCATCACCGGCATGATCCTTAACGTGCCCATCAAGGTGGGCAACTCCGTGATCCAAAGCAACAGCTTCAACGATGGCACCACCATCGCCTCCGTGGCCGACATGAACGACATGATCTTCCGCGGCAATGTGGACGAGACGGAGATCGGCAAGATCCGCGAGGGTATGCCCATCAAGCTGACCGTCGGCGCGCTGGGCACACGCACCTTCGACGCCGTGCTCGAATACGTCTCCCCCAAGGGCGAGGAGAAGAATGGCGCCATACAGTTTGAGATTAAGGCGGCCGTGTCGCTGCCCGACACCTCGTTCGTGCGCGCCGGATACAGCGCCAACGCGGAGATCGTGTTGGAGCGTGCCGACAACGCCCTGACCATCCCCGAAAGCACGGTGGAGTTTCATGGCGATACGGCCTTCGTGCAAGTGGTTAAGCAGGAGAAGCCGAAGCAGATCTTCGAGAAAAGGCAGATCAAGACGGGCCTCAGCGACGGCATCAAAATAGAAGTGAAAGAGGGGCTGACGGAGAAGGACAAGATCCGCGGCGCAGCCATCAGTAAGGAGAAATAAGCCATGAAGACGCTTACCCTTATCCCCGCCTTGCTCCTCTTGGCCACCCTCACCGCCTCAGCGCAGGACACGACGGCCACGCGCTGGAGCCTCCAGCGTTGCATCGAACATGCCAAGGCGAACAACCTGGAGGTGCGCATGCGGCAGGTGGAGGTCGACCGGCAGGAGGTGACGCTCAACACGGCGCGCGGCAAACGCCTGCCCAACCTCTCGGCCGGAGCCTCGCAACGGTGGTCGTTCGGCCGATCGGCCTCAGCGGCTGACAACACGTATCAGGTGCAGACGACGGCCGCCACCTCGTGGTCACTCTCCACCGACGTGCCGCTCTTCACCGGCTTCGAGATCCCGAACGAGATCGCCGCCGCCCGCCTCGACCTCATGGCCCTTGCCGCTGACCTGCAGAAGACGCGCGACAACATGGAGATCACCGTCACGTCGGCTTACCTGCAAGTGCTCTTCGACAAGGAGCTGCTGGGCGTAGCCGAGAATAAGCTCGCTCTGAGCCGTGCGCAGCTCGACCGTACACGCAAGATGCGCGACGCCGGGCGCGCCTCCGAGGCACAGATCTACGAGACCGAGGCACAGGTGGCTGCCGATGAGCTCTCCGCCGTACAGGCCACCAACGACCTGCGTATAGCCACCCTCACCCTCACCCAGCTGCTCGAGCTGCCCGACCCGGAGGGCTTCGATGTGGAGCCGCCTACGGAGGCAGACACCACCTTCGTGCTGGCTCGCCGCCCGGACGACATCTATCGCACCGCCCTCACCACCCGCGCCGCCATACACGCCGAGGAGCTGCGCCTCCAGAGCAGCGAGAAGCAAGTGCGCGTGGCCCAGAGCGCCCTCTACCCCACGCTCTCCTTCGGCGCAGGCTACAGCAACGCCTATTATCACATCTACGACAAGCACAACGCCGCCTTCGCCGACCAGCTCCGCGACAACCGCGGCCAGTACCTCGGCTTCGACCTCCGCATCCCCATCTTCAACCGCCACGCCACGCGCAACAGCATCCGCTCCGCCCGACTGGCCATGCGCAACCAGGAGCTGCAACTCGAGAACACGAAGAAGGCGCTCTACAAAGACATCCAGCAGGCCTACTACAGCGCCCTCTCAGCCGCCGAGCGCTACCGATCGGCCACCGCCGCGTGGCAGTCGGCCGAGAAAGCCTTCACCTTCACCGGCGACCGCTTCGAGAATGGCCGCGCCACGACCTACGAGTACAACGAGGCCAAGACGAACCTCATCAAAGCCCTCTCCGACCGCACGCAAGCCAAGTACGAGTTCCTGCTGCGCAAGAAGATCCTCGAGTGCTACGAGCAGCAGTAGGCCGGGTAATCATTGATAATTGACAATTGATAATTGAATCACCTATCCTCCGCCGGCCCTACAGCCCGCAGCAGGTATACGCCCTGAAAGGGCAAATCAACCCAGCCCAGGGTAAAGCGAAGCGGCACCCTGGGTTACGAGGTGCCAAAAGAAAATTCCCCGCGCTCTGCAAGCCTTCCCCAACCCTGCCCCAGCAGGGTTGGGGAAGGCTTGCAGAGCGCGGGACGGCGGATGCGGCCATTCGACCCAGGGTGTCGCTCCGCCCGGGGGCGTCGCTCTACCCTGGGCTGGGTTGATCTGCCCCTCCGGGGCGCCCCGGGCTATCATCCGACGGCCCAGGGTTTCCCCCTGGGCTATCGTCCGGCGGCCCTACAGGCCGCACCAGACCATCGAGCACGTTGCTGTTCGGTGGTCTTGTTGTATGCGCGCTAATACACCCATTAGTGCAGGTGGCTGGCACCCATATGGGTTAGGTGGGCCGACCCACGTAGCTTAGATGGGTCGAGCCATGTAGCTTAGATGGGTCGGCCCATGTAGCTTAGATGGGTCGAACCATATAGCTTAGATGGGTCGAACCATATAGCTTAGATGGGTCGCCCCACCTAACCCATGTGGGTGGCAGCCACATGGATTAGTGGGTATGTATGCGCACAGGCTCCCCGCCTCTTTCACTGTAGGCAGTGAGGGAAATGCATAGCCTCGTAGGGGCACATCCATCCGGCCTGTAGGGCCGGCGGACGATAGCCCAGGGCGAAACCCTGGGTGGGGGAGCGCCCCCCCAAAAAACAACAAGCCCTGCCGACCATCGCCGACAGGGCTTTTCATTTTTCGTTGTTAGCTGTTAGTTACCGAAGGTGAGTTGCCCGTTGCGGAAGTCCACCTTGACGCCATGTCCGCGGTCGATCTTGCCGCTGAGTATCTCCTTCGACAGCTCGTTGAGGACAAGCTCCTGGATGGCGCGCTTCACGGGGCGGGCGCCGAACTGCGGGTCGTAGCCCTTCTCGGCGAGGTAGGCCACGGCGGCGTCGGAGAATTGCAGCGCGATGCCGTTGGCGGCTGCCATGCGCTCCACGCCCTTCAGTTGCAGGGCCACGATCTGGCGTATCTCCTGCTCGGTGAGCGGGGTGAACATGATGATCTCGTCGATGCGGTTGAGGAACTCCGGGCGGATGGTCTTCTTCAGCAGCTCGAGCACCTCGGACTTCGTCTCGGCGACGACGCGCTCGCGGTTCTCGTCAGTCAGCTTCTCGAAGTTGTCGCGGATGAGCGACGAACCCATGTTGCTGGTCATGATGATGATCGTGTTCTTGAAGTTCACCGTGCGGCCCTTGTTGTCCGTCAGCCGGCCGTCGTCGAGCACTTGCAGCAGCACGTTGAAGACGTCCGGGTGCGCCTTCTCGATCTCGTCGAAGAGGACGACCGAGTAGGGCTTCCGCCGGATGGCCTCCGTCAGCTGTCCGCCCTCGTCGTAACCGACGTATCCCGGAGGCGCTCCAACGAGTCGCGTGGCGCTGAACTTCTCCTGATACTCGCTCATGTCGATCCGCGTCATCATGTTCTCGTCGTCGAAGAGGTATTCGGCGAGCGCCTTGGCCAGCTCCGTCTTACCGACACCCGTAGTGCCGAGGAAGATGAACGATCCGATGGGGCGCTTCGGGTCTTGTAGCCCCGCCCGACTGCGACGCACAGCGTCAGCAATGGCGCGGATGGCCTCGTCTTGACCTACGACGCGCTTGTGGAGTTCGTCCTCTAAGTGCAGCAGTTTCTCGCGCTCGCTTTGCAACATCTTGCTCACCGGGATGCCCGTCCAGCGGGAGACGACGTCGGCGATGTCTTCGCTGTCCACCTCCTCTTTGATCATGGCTGCCCCGCCCTGCATCTCGTGCAGCTGGCGCTGGATGTCGGCGTTCTCCTCCTCCTTCGTCTTGATCCGCCCGTAGCGAATCTCGGCCACCTTGCCGTAGTCGCCCTCGCGTTCGGCGCGGTCGGCTTCGTACTTCAGCGACTCGATGTCGATGCGGTTCTGCTGGATGCGGTCGATCAGCTCCTTCTCGTTCTGCCAACGTGCCTTCTGCTTCTTCTCGTCCTCCTTCAGGTCAGCGATCTCGCGGCTGAGCTGCTCCAGCTTCGGCTGATCGTCTTCGCGCTTGATGGCCTCACGCTCGATCTCAAGCTGGGCGATGCGGCGCGACACCTCGTCGAGCGATTCGGGCACGGAATCGACCTGCATACGCAGTCTGGCCGCGGCCTCGTCCATCAGGTCGATGGCCTTATCGGGCAGGAAGCGGTCGGTGATGTAGCGCGAGGAGAGTTGCACGGCCGCGATGATGGCGTCGTCTTTGATGCGGATCTTGTGGTGATTCTCATACTTCTCCTTCAGTCCGCGGAGGATGGAGATCGTGTCTGCCTCGTCCGGCTCGTCCACCATGACGGTCTGGAAACGCCGCTCCAAGGCTTTGTCTTTCTCGAAATACTTCTGGTACTCGTCGAGCGTCGTGGCGCCGATGGCCCGCAGTTCGCCGCGCGCCAAGGCCGGCTTGAGGATGTTGGCTGCGTCCATGGCGCCGTCGCTCTTGCCTGCGCCCACCAGCGTGTGGATCTCATCGATAAAGAGGATGATCTGCCCCTCGGACTTGGTCACCTCGTTCACCACCGCCTTGAGTCGCTCTTCGAACTCGCCCTTGTACTTCGCACCAGCGATCAGTGCGCCCATATCGAGCGAGAAGATCTGTTTGCTCTTCAGGTTCTCGGGCACGTCGCCGCGCACGATGCGGTGCGCCAACCCTTCGGCGATGGCCGTCTTACCGACGCCCGGCTCACCGATCAGGATCGGGTTGTTCTTCGTCCGCCTACTCAGGATCTGCAGCACGCGGCGGATCTCCTCATCGCGTCCGATCACGGGATCGAGCTTGCCCGACCGCGCACGTTCGTTCAGGTTGATGGCGTACTTGCTCAGCGAGTCGTACGTGTCTTCGGCCGATTGGCTCGTCACGTGGTTGCCCTTCCGCAGCTCGTCGATGGCTGCGCGCAGCTCCTTCTCCGTCATGCCCGCGTCCTTGAGCATCTGCGAGGCGTCGCTGTGTTCGGAGAAGAGCGCCAGGATGATGTGCTCAAGCGACACGTATTGGTCGCCCATCTTGCCACAATAGTCCACAGCCTTTTGCAGCACCGCGTTGGCCTCGCGGCTGAGGTACGGTTCGCCCCCCTCCACCTTCGGGTAGGAAGCGATCTTCCGATCTAATGCCGCGTTCAACCCTTGCGCGTTGATTCCTAACTTCTGAAACAGGAAGTTTACCACGCTCTCGCCTGTCAGTATGACAGCCTTCAAGAGATGCGTAGCTTCGATGCTCTGTTGGTTTTGCCGGGTGACCAGCTCCACCGCCTTCTGCACCGCCTCCTGCGATTTGATAGTGAAATTGTTCAGGTTCATATCTATTTACTCCTTCTTGTTTACTGTTTGATGATTCATTCTGATGCCCCCGAACAGTCAAATTCGGTGCCGAGGGATCAGGTGTGACAAAGTGGCATAATCATACGGAGATCAAAACCACTTGTCCGGGAGATCACCGTAGGGGTACAGAGATCAAAAACTGGCGCGCAGGAACATTCCGCCGGCAGGCTGTAGGGGCGTATCGCATACGCCCTACGTGTACGCCATCGAATGATCATCCGTCACCGCTGGCGACGTTGGAGGGGGCGTATGCGATACGCTGTATAGTAGTTCACCCTTTGTAAACTTGCATTCATTAACAACACCCAAGGTGTG
>MIQB01000023.1 GCA_002890585.1 Tannerella sp. oral taxon 808 | reverse complement strand
TGCCGTTGATGGAGGGCGTGAAGTAGAGGACGGTGTCGCCCACCAAGCCCGTGTCTAAGGGGATGTTTATCCATGGGTTGGCGGTGGTTGCGGCTGAGCCGCCCGTCTTCGTCTTGAACCAGTGGCCGGTGAAGCCGTGCGAAGTGATCTCAAAGCGCGCCGTGTCGCCAATCCAAGCGATGTGGGGGTAGGCCACGGCGGTGAAGAGGCCCACCTTGTGTTTGCCGTTGCCGAAGTCGGTAGGCACAGGGGGGCAACCGCCAAAATGAAGCTCACTCCAAATGGTGGCCTGCACAGAGTCGACCGGGTTCGGGGCGCGGGTCTGCCCTTCGGGCGTGTACACCACAGGGATGCGGCATTGTATGTCTGCGCCCACCCCGTGAATTGGCGCCATGTTGTATTGCGCGATGGGGAAGGGGAGCTTCAGGCGGCGGAAGGTGGCGGTGCGTGTGTTCTCCATCACGGTGTCCTTCGGGCGGGCGTTGAGGGTGGCCATCGAACCGGAGCCGGAGTATTTGATGGAGTCGCCGTCGATGTTCATTTGGGGCGGGAGGAGCACCTCCAAGTAATCCGTCGATTTCATACTGGTGGTGGTGCCGAGGATGCGTCGGAATTTCAAGACGATCGTGTCGCGGCGCCAGCCCTCGTTGTAGGCGTAGGACTGCGAGGTGGTTTGTACGTCGATGTTGCTGAAGAGGTAATCGTAAGCCACATCGGGGTAGATCATGAAGGAAGAAGCGTCGTTGCCGTTGTCTGTGGCCGCGACGTTGCAGATGTTTTCGGCGTAGACCTTTCCAGTGTATTGGATGCCGCGGAAGGGAGTGTTACACATGGCGCGGAACTTCATGTGCAGGCGTGCCTGCAAGTAGATGGAGTCAGCATCGACGACCTTGCTGCGATCGCCAGGCAGGATGAAGTCCGTGCCTATAGAATCGACGCCTGTCTCGTTCAATTTCAGACGGACGGTTTTGGGGCGTCCTGCGGAATCCGCTGCATTAGACAAAGTGGCCAACACCGCCTCCAAATTCGACGAGGTAGGCACACTATAGAATTTGCCGATCGGATACTCTATTTGGGCGCTTCCGGGCACATAGATCTGCCCCATGGGGACGGTCAGCTGGAGCTTAGGCTTGCGGACCATGCCATCTCCGGCCGAGCTGAGCGACGCACGGATGGTGTAGGTCTGTGCCGGATTGGTGGATCCCTCGGGGATGGTGTCGGGCTTGGCGGGGTTGAAGAGGCGGATCTCGCCGGTTATCCGCGCTGCGGTGGAGGGCTTGATGATGAAGGAGTCCTGCTCTACGAAGTGCTGGTCAGCTGGATTAAAAGCCTGCGCGGTGTTGGGCGTCCAAGTGCCGGAGTAGCCCGACCCGACGTAGACCTTGACCATATGGCCGCTGCATTGAGGCGCCGTGTCGGTGTATTGCAAATCATATACGTGTCGGGTATGGGCGGGCAGGTCGGCCACCTTCACCCAGCAGCCGTACTTGTTCGGGGTGGTTGTGGCGTGCGTGTAAGGCGTGGAGCCGCCAACTACCTGCTTCATGGAGACGTTTTTGATCGGGCCGTCGAAGAAGTAGTAGACGTCTTTCAGGGCATCTGCACTGTTGTTTTCCATCGAAATCTGCGGGCCTCTTACGGTGGGGCCGAAGGAGGGGACTTCTGCTGGCGTGACATTTAACTTGACGTCGAAGTTGTAGATCAGGGGATAGAATACTTCCCTTTTAAGAGGCTGACCCTTTAGTCCGCCTTCAATCGGGATTTTATAAGCTGCATCGGTCGAAGGATCCCAATATTCATAGGTGATTTTCAGTTTCGCCGTGTCACGGAATCCGGGAACGCGGGGGTTGACGCGTAGGGTACCGACAGATCGAATGCGCCAAGTCTCCGCGGGTAATGTCCATCTGTTGGGAGAGGTGCTCGGTACGATCGGACTTGTCTGATAGATGGACTTGATATCCCACTTGACGGTGGACGAGCCCGAGCCGGAGGCGGGAGTGGGTACCTGCAGGTGTGGCCAAAGAGGATACTTAGATCGATGAATGTTTAGCGAGTCGTCGATGGTGTAGCCCGGGGGCAGTTCGATGGTGATGCGCCTTGGGTAATTCAAGACGCGCGCCTCCTTGACGAAGTTTTCTGTGCTCTGTCCGATTTCCCCAAGTATTACGCCGGTTTTGGGCGCTCGCGTGGTAAAGACTATAGGTGCCGATGGGGGTATGCTCCAGTTCAGGCCTACCACCTTCGCGCGCAGGGTCGCCACATCGGTTCCGACGCGCCCGGGGGAGGAGGGGTTGTTCGGATCGGACACGGGCGTTTGGCTGACGTAAAACTCGCTGCGAATAAGCGCTTCTTTGGAAGCGTCGGTGTTCGTGTGGACGGTGAAGGGGACATAGATCTTGACCTTTTTCCCGCCTGGGAATCCCGCAGTATTGTCAACGCGGAAGTAGCCTTTGGTCTTCGAGACCGCGGTATAGGTGACTGGGAGTGAAACCGATGAACCATCGATGGTGACGACGGCCGAGGCGGGATCAGGGGTGAACGTCTTCTTGTCTGGGCCGAAGTCGAAAGCCCATACACCTGCGACTGTCAGGTCGATGGGCATATAGATATAATGATAGGGGCCGCCTGTCGATACGGTGCCCTCCCAACACAGCTTGCCAGCGTCGCCGGGGAGGTATTTGCCGTTCTCTATACTGTCTTGATCGGCGAGCGATCCGTCGTCGAGCTCATGGTTGTCGTCAAGATCCTTGTAACCGATGGTGTTGCGTTGCAGGTAGAAGGTGTCGAGCTCGATGCCGGGGATGTCGCAGAGGTGGTGCACGGGTTGCGAGACTTGCGACACGCGGTGGATGGTGGTGCCATCCGGCCATTGCTGAGAGGCTATGTAGCGCACCGTGTCGTTACGGTTGACAGGCGGGGAAGGGCAGGCGGCGGAGGTGTAGGTGACATGCATATAGCAAGTGCTGGGATTAAAGCCAGCACCGGTTGAGGAGACTTTTATTTGGCGTTTGTTCGATCCGAGGGAGGTTTCTGTCACCGTGATTCCCGAAGGTATCCCGATGGTACCGGCGGCATCCTTTGTCAGCTTGATACGGTCGATCGTCAGCCAAGAAGGCGCTTCGACGGTGAAGATGGCGGGGGCACGTTCTATTGATCCGGGCTGCACGGGTATCGTCTCCATCTTGGTGACGGCGCGTTTGAAGGTGACCTCTCCGGGTTTCTCCGTATAGTGGGTGGAGTTGAGGTTGGAAGGAGCGCGCCAGGCCTGGCCTGTCCAGTCGTTGCCGCAGAATCCTTTGACGTTAGAGAGGGTGACGGAGCCTCTGTTGGTGTAGAGGTAGCCGGAGTAGTAGACGTCGCGGGTGCCATTGTCGTAGATGGTGCCGTTGTAAGTACCTGCATAGACGGTCAGGGTGCTTCCGGCCGGGACGGTCTCTTCAGTGACGAAGGCGATGGATACGGGTTTGTCTTTCAAGGCGGGCTTGATGTAGCCAAACTCTCTACGGTTGTAGACCTTTGAATACTTGCTGATGTCTTGGCTGCTGACCTTCCGCGGCGGATGATTGTCTACTTGCACGTAGAGTTCTGTGGTGTCGACCCATCCAAAGAATCCTCCTGCGCTTACTCCGACTTGGAAACTGCGTGCTGCAGCCGAGGATGTGTTGTTGAAGATGGCCCTGATGTATGTCCGTGTGGTTCCGTTCATGGGTATGTTGTGTGACAGGATGGGGGTGCCGGTGTAGGGTACGGAGGGTACATAAACTGGAGTGATGGCAGCCGGCGGCATGGTGAAGATGGGCTGGCCGGCGGTGCTGATGTTGAGCGTGACGTTGGGGCCGGCTTGGGCGGGGCCGCAGGGCGTGGCGTGGGGATACTGCACGGTGGAGGTGATGGTCTGTTGCCCGCAGAGGACGGCCGAGCCGGTGGCGGTGAAGGTGATCTTCTTGTTGTTGGCGTTGGTGATCTTGCTGCCGCCCATCGCAGCGGGCGAGGGGAAGTCGAGCGTGTAGGTGCGCATGCCGGCAGTGATGGGCGAGACAGTGGGCGTGATGGGTGTGCCATTGAAGCGAAAGTCGGCGGCGGTGACCTGCGCACTCAGGGTGAAGGTGACACGGGCCGAGGAGGCGCCGTGGGGGGTGGCGGTGCGGAGGTAGTAGCCGATCGTCTTTGTTTCTGTGGGGGTGGTGTAGCCGACGATGCCGCTGCCGTCGGGCACGAGGGTGACTTTCGGGCGGGCGATGTTGAGCGGAGATGATGCAGTGCCCATCGATGTGCCTGCGCTCAGGACTTTCACGGGGACGGTGGTGCTTGCCTCGGCGCGGCAGTCGGCGTGCATCTTGATCTCGAATTGCATCTCTTGCTCTTTGGGCAGTGTGCCGCCATTGGAGGTGACGTTGAGGGTCAGGACGCGTCCCAACATGGTGGGACTGATGGTGACGCCGGAAGTGAGGGCGTTGGCGGCGGTGTAGTTGACGTCGTCGGGCAGGGTGACGGCCACGGCGGCGTTGGGGAGGTCGGCGCCTGTGACGGTGAAGCGGATCGTGAGGGTGCGTTCTTCTTCCAGCATCACGAGGGTGCCTTGGTCGAATTTGGGGTATCCGGCGGTGAAGTTGATGACTTGTGCGTGAACCTTTTGCACGATGGCGACAAGGCAACAGCATAGGAAGATCAGAATCAGCATGCGCGATCTGATGGCCTGAGGGGTAGCTTGGTTCATCTTATTATTTCGATCAATGATATTGTAATGGGTGCAAAGGTAATCAGTCGGAGAGAGGAGGATGGGAGGGGAGGGGATCGTTTATTATTGGTTGTCAGCGAAAAAAGGGAGCTGAAAAACATGGATTATTGGCTGCCACAGAAAAAAGGAGCCGAAAAACATGGATTATTGGTCGCCACAGAAAAAAGGAGCCGAAAAACATGGATTATTGGCCGCCACAGAAAAAAGGAGCCGAAAAACATTGATTATTGGCTGCCACGGAAAAAAGGAGCCGAAAAACATGGATTATTGGCTGCCACGGAAAAAAGGAGCTGAAAAACGTTGACAAACTCCCTCCCCCGTTCCGTCAGATCAAGTGTCGGGACTTCATCTCGAGATATTTATTGATGACGTCGACGCTGAGACGCTCGGGGGCGGTCAGGAGGGCGTGGATGCCGTGGCGGCGGAGGTGAGAGGCGATGTGCTGCTTCTCGCAGATGTATTTCTCAGCGATGGTTTGGTTGAAGTAGCCTTCGATGGTGCGAGGGCGACGGGCGGCAAATTCGGTGAGGCCGGCGTTCTCGAAGAAGACGACGAGGACGACGTGGCGACGGGCAAGGGTGCGTAGGGAGCCAAGCTGGCGATCGATGCCGATGAGGCTGTCGAAGTTGGTGTAGAGGATGAGGAGGCTGCGCTTGGTGACGTGCTTGTTGAGGTAGATGGAGAGGGCGCTGTAGTCACTCTCGCCGAAGTCGGTGGCTTGGCGATAGAGGGTTTCGAGGAGGTGCTGCATCTGGCCGGAGCGGCGGGAGGCGGGCAGGAAGGTCTCGAAGCGGTCGGAGAAGGTGGCGAGGCCGGCCTTGTCGTCGCGGCGGATGGCGACGTAGGAGAGGACGAGGCTGGCGTTGATGGCGTAGTCTAAGAGGGTCATGCCGCGGAAGGCGGATTGCATGATGCGGCCTTTGTCGATGACGCTGTAGACCTGCTGCGAGCGCTCGTCCTGGTAGGTGTTGACCATGATCTGGTGGCGGCGGGCGCTGGCTTTCCAGTTGATGGTGCGGTAGTCGTCGCCACGGACGTACTCCTTGATGTGCTCGAACTCGGTGTGGTGGCCGAGGCGGCGGATGCGTTTGATGCCGAGCTCGGTCAGGTTGTGGTGCGCGGCCATGAGCTCGTAGCGGTTGAGCATGAGGTAGGAGGGGTAGACTTTGACGTCTTGTGGCTGGCCGTCAGTAAGGCGGAAGGTGATGAGGCCGATAGGGAGGGTGACGAAGAGGCGAATGCGTCCGAAGCCATAGACGCCGCGGCGGACGGGGCGTAGGTGGTAGACGACATCGCGGCGTTCGCGGGGCTTGAGGTCGATGGGAAAAAGGACGTCGCGGCGCTGGAAGATGTCGGGCAACTCGTCGATGATGTCGACGTGGATGGGGACGGAGAGGTGGCTTTCGACAGCGATGCACACTTCGTTTTCGTCGCCGTTGGAGAAGCGGCCGGGGCAGATGCGATGGGCCGTCACGCCTTGAGCTTTCCGATTCTTTATGCCCCACACCACATCGATGCCTGTCAATACGAACAGGATGCAGCTCAGCACCCAGGCCGCGGTGAAGCAAACGGGGAAGACGTAGCCCAGAAGGAAGAAGACGAAGATGGTGGCAAGGGCTATGAAGAAGCGCTTGGTGAAGAACATGGGGATGGGTGGTTATTTCGGCACTTCCACTTGCTCGATGAGTCGGCCGATGACCTTCACCGGCGTGTGCCCCTCCATTTCGGCTTCGGCGGTGAGTGTGAGGCGGTGTTGGAGGACGGGCATGGCGATGAGCTTCACGTCTTCAGGTGTGACAAAATCGCGGCCTTGCAGCAGGGCGAAGGCTTTGGCGGTTTGCAACAGGGCGACGGAGGCGCGGGGTGAGGCGCCTAAGTAGACGGTGCGGGCTGTGCGTGTGCGGGAGACGATGAGGGCGATGTAGCGCAGCAGGGTGGGCTCGACATAGACGTGGCCGACGCAGTCGATGAGGCTGAGCAGCTCGGCCTTGGTGAGGACGGGGCGGATGCCCTCGAGGGTGGTGAGGCGACGGTTGGCGTGGTGCAACTCGAGTATGTGCACCTCCTCGTCGAGTGTGGGGTATTGCATGGTTACTTTCATGAGGAAGCGGTCGAGCTGTGCCTCGGGGAGCTTGTAGGTGCCTTCCTGCTCGACGGGGTTTTGCGTGGCGAGGATGGTGTAGATGGGGCTCATGGGATACGTCGTGCCGTCGATGGTGGCTTGGCGCTCTTCCATGACCTCGAAGAGGGCGGCTTGCGTCTTAGCGGGGGCGCGATTGATCTCGTCGGCCAAGACGATGTCGGCAAAGATGGGGCCGCGGTGGAAGTCGAACTCGCTCGTCTTCATGTTGAAGACGGAGGTGCCAAGGACATCGGAGGGCATGAGGTCGGGGGTGAACTGGATGCGTGAGAAGCGGGCGTCGATGAGTGCGGAGAGTAGTCGAGCGGTGAGTGTCTTGGCTACGCCGGGGACGCCTTCGATGAGTACGTGTCCGCGGGCCAGTATGGCGGCGAGCAGCAGGTCGGCTACGCGCTCTTGCCCGACAACGACATCGGCGATGGCGGTGCGTATGCGGTTAATCTTCTCAGTGAAATCAGTCAGGTCGGGGGAGGTGGTTCTTGTTTCCATTTTCAAAGTAGTTATAGGGTAGTTATGCGGCTTTGCCGCGGTAGTTATAGGGAGTAGTTAGGAGATTTTGCCGCGGTAGTTATGGGGAGTAGTTAGGGGGGACTACTTCTCTAACTACCTCTAACTACCGGGCGGCCTGAAAGGGGCCGCCCCTACTACTTCTAACTACCTAATTTGCGTTTCCATTCATTGATGCGATCGATTAGGCGGCGCATGTGGGCTTGAGTGATGGGTTTATCGTCGTGGACAACGTTTTTCAGTTCGATGAAGTAGGGGGCGACTTCTTCGGTGGGGAGGGCCATGCGAGAGGCGAGCTGGGCAGCGGCGTCGTCGGGTGGGGTGGCGTCGAGGTCGAGGGCATAGAGGCGACGAAGGTCGGCGCAGAAGTAGTGGTACTTCTTCTGGACGAGGCCGGTGTAGTTCTTCTTCTGATAAAAGAGGTTGCCGATGAGGAGGGTGAACTTCAGCATCTCGTTGGCGGGGGGAGCGACGACGGGGATGGCGCGTTGGCGGCGTTGGGCGGCGTTGGCCATGAGTAAGAAGATGAGCAGGAGGAGGGTGATGAGGGCTCCGTGTAGGGTGGACTCGTCGGTGATGGCGGAGAGCAGGCCGGGGGAGGCGACGGTGATGACTTCGTCTTGGAGGCGGAAGAGTGGGCGCCGACCCATAAGGGAGAGTAGGCGGAAGATGTAGGAGGCGTTGTCGCCGTCGAGCATGCCGTAGTTGGTGAAGAGGAGCGGCGTGGCAACGATGAAGAGGCGCCCCGGGCAGCTGTCTACTTGGACTTCTACGGCGAGTGACCGGCCGCGGTTATCGCAGACGCAGCGGCTGTATGCGCTACCCAACTCGCCGGGTTCGGACTCGAGGTAGGCGGGGTGGAGCTGGGGATAGACGCGATAGATCCGCTCTGCGTTGGTGCGGGTGGAGCCGAGGTAGATGGAGTCGCGAACGGCACCACGCTTTACGGCGCGATTGAAGTATTTGGTGAGGTTGTCGTTGGTGAACTCGGTGGTGATGCCGAAGGCTTCGTCGATCTCGTCAGAGAAGCTCGAGGCGCAGAGCATCACGTGGTGACCCTGCCGGAGCATGCGGTGGAGGGTGACGATGTCGGAGTCGGAGAGGTAGATGTATTCGTCTACGATTAGGTAGGAGCGTCGCCGCGATTCGGGCAGCACCGGGGAGTCGTCGGCATCCGTATAGCATTGATAGAGCGAACGGTTCGTCACGTGATAATTGGGGTGGGAGGTGGCGACGACGTCGTCGAAGACGGCACAGCCGAAGGGCTGGCGGTCGGTGTGGTGGAAGGTGGGGCGCCAGACGAAGGGGCGCGGTGCGTTGTATTGCACTAAGAAGACGACGACGAAGCAGACGACGATGAGTACGATGAAAATGATCTGATTACGACGCATCATTCACGCTCCTTTCAGTATTTGTTGTTGCAAGAGGCGCATGCGATCGAAGAGCTCGGGCGTGGCGCGGTAGTTACCGTAGCGGACACGCAGGAAGTCGTTCGTCAAGTTGCGGAAGGGCGGGCGGAGCGACTGGGGGCGGAGCTCGAGGGCGTATTCGGTGGGCGTCTTATAGATCTGGAAATTGATCCACTCGCGGTCGGCGGCTCCGCGGAGTGTTTGGAGGTAGAGCAAGCGGATGGCTGCGCGGTAGTCTGCCTGGGCGATGGCTTGGGCGATGGCGCGATCGAAGGGGGTCTCGTAGAACTCCTCCTCCGAGGTCAGATCGTAAGGCATCTTTACTTGCTTATCGTGCATGAAGAGGCGGGGCTTCTTCTTCCAAATGAAGAAGATGAGGGCTGCGACGAGGAGGATGAAGAGGATGACGAGTGCCCAGGTGACGATTGAGTCGGCTGCTTCGATGTCGACTTGGCGAAAGAGGCGCCGCAGGAGGCGGGAGAGCTGGCGGACAAGGGCGTCCCACCAGCTGGTGTCGTTGGGGAGCAGCTGGCTGTTGTAGTCGTAGCGCGGGTTGGCTTGGTAGCGCGCGATCTTGTCTAAGTCGTAGGTGAGGGTGTCGGTCGGGAGGGCCATTGGGGGGGGATCAGAGCTGGGAGAAGGAGGCGATGTCGGCGTGAGCTGTGATGCCCTCGTGTTTCTCGCGGAGGTGGAAGTATTCGAAGGCGATGCCGGTAAGGGCGATGACCTGCGAGATGTAGTAGCCGTAAGACTGGATGATGCCGAGGATGTAGCTCGTGAGCTGATACCAGAGGGAGTCTTGCGCGACTGCGTTAGATGTGAGGCTATAAAGCTGGCCGAAGAGGGTAAAGAAGTACCACGGCAGGTAGGTGATCATATTGACGATGCCCCCGATGAGCCCGAAGACGATCATCAGCCCGAAGACCTCAAACCAGGCGCGGAAGCCCCACCGGAAGGATTGGCCGAGGGCTGGGAAGAAGGGCCGGCCGCCCAGCAGATAGAGGGGTGGGAAGAGCCACATCGGTGAGGCGATGAGGAGCAGGACGATGCAGAGGAGGGGGAGGCTCACGAGGAGTGTCCAGCTGGAGATCATGAATGCGGGGGCGGCTACTGCGACGCCGAGCAGGATGCCTATGAATAACCCGAAGAGCATGAGGCTCAGGGATCGCCCGGACATGCGCAGCAGGGTGCCGCTGAACTCGGAGAACGCGATGCCGCGCAGCCCCCCATCGCGGCGCTCGTAGGTCTGCATCAGGCCGTAGATCAGGGCTGAGAGCAGGATGTAGCCGGCCATGTAGCAGCAGAAGAGGCCTACGATCTGCGAGAGCAGGATGGGGAAGATGTCGCTGACGAAGTCGCCCTCGGAGGGCAGATCGGTCAGGGTGTTGACCATGAATCGGTTCAGGAAGAACGATTGGATGAGGCACAGCGGCAGGATGAGGTAGAGCGAGAAGCGGAGCAGGGGGCGCCAGTTCTCGCGTAGGTAATCGAACGTGATGTTCAGCTTTTCGCCAAAGGTGCGTTCGCGATAGAAGCGGATTTTAGGGTTGGGGTATTCCATAACGAGTCAATGAATTACTGGGTCGGTTTGGGCTTTGCGCCAGAGGTATCGGGGGTAGAAGACGACGTATACGATCATAAAGGCCAGGCAGACGAGGATGAAGGTGGCGCGCAGGGCATCGGGCAGCCAGGTGAGGCGTGTGAGGAAGCTCTCAATGAAGCCGGCCACGATGAAGAAGGGGGCTACGCCGATGATGATCTTCAGCCCCCGACGGGCGCCCTGACGGAAGGCGTAGCCGCGCGGATAGGTGCCGGGGAAGAGCCAGCCGTTGCCCAAGGCGAAGCCCGCGGCGCCGGCGATGATGATGGAGAGGATCTCCAGTGTGCCGTGCATCCAAATGGCGAGCGCGGACTCCCACCCGACATGGTAGCGGAAGAAGAAGGCCTGGAAGGCGCCGAGCATGATGCCGTTGTGGAAGAGGTGGAAGGCTGTGGCTACGCCCGTGAAGAGCCCGACGGAGAAGATGCTGAAGGCTACGAAGAGGTTGTTCGTCACGATGCGGAAGAACATCATCCAGGAGTATCCGTCGTCGTAGACGGCCGTGGGGGTGCCGGCCTTGATGTTGCGGATGGTCATGTCCACATAGTTATCGCCGAGGATGAGGCGCGGGAAGTCAGCATCTTGAGCGGTGGAAAAGGCGCCGATCATGGCGCTCACGAGGAAGATGAGCAGCGCGTAGAGCAGTTCGCGCCTCGAGGCGTAGAAGGTCATCGGCAGCTCCGTGCGCCAGAAGTCGAGCAGTCGCGCCCGGTCTTCGCGTTTGTTTTTGTAGAGGGTGTTGTGGAGGGCCGAGGCCAAGTTGTTGAGGTAGATCGTGATGCGCGATCTGGGGTAGTGGCTGCGCGCGAAGGCGAGGTCAGTCGTAATCTCCATGTATGCGTCGGCCAGGCGCTCGGGGTCTTCCTTGTCAGCCCGGTCCACCACAGGCTCCAGCTCCTTCCACTTGTCGATGTTTTGCCTGATGAATAGTATCTCTTTCACGGGTACAAAATCGTCTTGATCAAACGCGGGCAAAAGTATACAGGCGATCGACTTTCATTTGGGTGCGTCAAAATCCCCATCCCGCGTGCCACTGAATTTTACTGGTGCGTGAGCTTTGGCAAGCTGACACGTGAGCTCCGGTAAGCTGGTGCGCGAGCTTCAACAAGCTGACACGTGAGCTTCGGTAAGCTGGTGCACGAGCTTCGGCAAGCTGACACGCGAGCTCTAGTAAGCTGGTATGCGAGCTTCGGTAAGCTGGTGCACGAGCTCCAGTAAGCTGGTGCGCGAGCTTCGGTAAGCTGGTGCGCGAGCTTTGGCAAGCTGACACGTGAGCTCCGGTAAGCTGGTATGCGAGCTTCGATAAGCTGGTGCGCCAGCTTTCCTCACGGCTCCACCCCCCCCCGACAAAAAGCCCCGACACACCTTATCGTATGCCGGGGCTATGACATTCACTCGTCAGCTTTCAGTCGCTTTCCTTCATTCACCCTTATTGGGATTAATAACAGCCCACACACCTGAGGCGCACGCTGCACCGATGAATGGCCCCACAATGAAGATCCATAAGTTGCTAAGCGCCGATCCGCCTTGGAAGAGCGCCGGGCCAATGGAGCGCGCCGGATTGACTGACGTGCCCGTGTAACGGATGCAGCAGAGGTGAACGATCACGAGCGAGAGCCCAATAGCCAGACCCGCCAAGCCCGACGTGGCACCGTTAGTCCGCGACGTGGCGCCGAGCACAACAAGCACGAAGACGCACGTAAAGAAGACCTCAGCCAGCAGTCCGCTCATCACGGAGACACCGCCCTGCAAGTCGTTGGCCCCCGTGCCTGAGAGCGATTCCGTGCCCGACGTCAGTAGCCACAGCACGCACGCCCCGATGATGGCGCCGATCGTTTGAAACAGCATGTACATGCCCGCATCCTTACCGCTTATCCGCCCACTCAGCAGCATTCCCAGCGTGATGGCGGGATTGATGTGGCACCCGGAGATCCCTCCAATGGTGTAAGCCATCGCCACGACGGAAATGCCAAAGGCCATCGCTGTACCGATCACCGTGCTCGCGTTGGCCGTGTCCGCACAGTCCGACGAGCAGTTCAGGCTCACAGCCGCGCCGCAGCCCACCAAGACCAGCACCATCGTGCCGATCATTTCAGCTAAATACTTTTTCATAATGCACTACTTGTTAATAGTTTTGAATCGCCCGCAAATGTAGAGCGATTCTCCACCCGCTTGGGGGCATGCCAGAATACTGTTACGCCGAGGGCCTGCCTCTTTGGGGGTGTGGCGCATCCCTCTACATTTGGCGCCTACAAAAAACCCAGTTGAATCATGTTTACGTTTTTCCTCTACCTCCTTTTCTTCCTCGTGTTCCTCTTCTTGGTGCTTGGCGTCTCGGTGCTGCGCATCTTCCGGTCGTTCTTCCCCAGCAATCGCCGCCGCGAGGCTCCATCCGGAAGCAGCCGGTCGGCCACCAGCTCGTCGCGTACATATATCGAAGAAGACGAGTCCGCACCCCGCAAGAAGAAAGTCTTTTCCGACAACGAAGGGGAGTACGTGGATTACGAGGAAATCCACTGATCGCTTATACCTATATATATACACATCCGGCGCGCCTCCGTCTGCATGCTGGCATACGCAGGCCCCACCACCCGCCCCTCCCCCCCTGACGGAGTAATCAAGGACGCCCCACCCGCGCCATTGGCCCCAAGGTGGTGGATCTCAAAATCGGGGTACTTTTACGCCCGTTAATAAATCAGAGACACACAGAGAAGACACTAATCCTCAAAAACAGTATTCCAAAAATGAAACGAGACAATGTAATCTTCGAGATCATCGAACGCGAACATCAACGCCAGCTGAAAGGCATCGAGCTGATCGCATCAGAAAACTTCGTAAGCGACGAAGTCATGCAGGCCATGGGCAGCTGCCTGACAAACAAGTACGCCGAAGGCTACCCCGGCAAGCGCTACTACGGCGGTTGCGAGGTGGTGGACGAGAGCGAGACACTGGCCATCGAAAGGCTGAAGAAGCTCTTCCATGCTGAATGGGTCAATGTGCAGCCGCACTCTGGCGCGCAGGCCAACGCCGCCGTCTTCCTGGCCGTGCTCAATGCCGGCGACACCTTCCTCGGCCTCAACCTCTCGCACGGTGGGCACCTCTCGCACGGTTCGCCCGTCAACAGCTCCGGCATCCTCTACCACGCCTTAGAGTACAACGTGAAGGAAGAAACCGGACGTGTGGATTACGACCAGATGGAGGAAGTGGCCCTGCGTGAGCGCCCCAAAATGATCATCGGAGGTGCATCAGCTTACTCCCGCGAGTGGGACTACAAGCGCATGCGCGAGATCGCCGATAAGATCGGAGCCATCCTCATGATCGACATGGCGCACCCCGCCGGACTCATCGCCGCTGGCCTCCTGAACAACCCGCTGGAGTATGCACACATCGTCACCTCCACAACGCACAAGACCCTGCGCGGACCGCGTGGCGGCGTCATCCTCCTCGGCAAGGACTTCGAGAATCCGTGGGGCAAGAAGACACCCAAGGGCGAGGTGAAGAAGATGTCGCAGCTGCTCGACTCGGCCGTCTTCCCCGGCATCCAGGGCGGGCCGTTGGAGCACGTCATCGCCGCCAAGGCCGTAGCCTTCGAAGAGGCCTTGCAACCCGAATACAAGACCTACCAGACGCAGGTGAAGAAGAACGCAGCCGTCATGGCGCAGGCCTTCGTCGACAAGGGTTACAAGATCATCTCCGGCGGAACGGACAACCACAGCATGCTCATCGACCTGCGCACGAAGTTCCCCGACCTCACCGGCAAGGTGGCCGAGAAGGCGCTCGTGGCTGCTGACATCACCGTGAACAAGAACATGGTGCCCTTCGACAGCCGCTCGCCGTTCCAGACCTCCGGCATCCGCATCGGCACACCGGCCATCACCACCCGCGGCGCCAAGGAGCCGCTCATGGGCGAGATCGTCGAGATGGTCGACACGGTGCTCTCCACCCCGACCAGCGACACCACCATCGCTGCCGTCCGTGAGAAGGTGAACCGCACGATGAAGGACTACCCCATCTTCGCATGGTAAATACCGCCCCTCAGGGCTTTCTTTAATCATAGGTTCTGTGGCATGCTTCCCGCATCAGTCGAGGGAGCATGCCACTCTTTTTGGTGGTTCATGCCGATGCGGGATCAGAAACCGGGTTTCTGCGATGAAATCGCTCGAGAACGGATCAGAAACCGGGTTTCTACGATGAAATCGCTCGAGAACGCTCCGGAAACCGGGTTTCTGCGATGAAATCGCTCGAGAACGGATTAGAAACCGGGTTTCTACGATGAAATCGCCCGAGAACGCTCCGGAAACCGGGTTTCTACGATGAAATCGCTCGAGAACGGATTAGAAACCGGGTTTCTGCGATGAAATCGCTCGAGAACGGATTAGAAACCGGGTTTCTACGATGAAATCGCCAGAGAATGGCATAGAGACCGGGTCGCGCCCGCCGCAGCGCGCCCTTTCCGGTCGCCCTTGGGTGAATTTCTACTTTTGGCACACCAAAATCAAAGAGTAAAACAAGAAAAAGGACATCCCTCCGCGGTGTGAACGGAGAGATTTTCAGCAAACAATCATCATCGTATGGAAACGGACAGCATCGTCATCATCCCGACGTACAACGAGAAAGAGAACATCGAAAACATCATCCGCGCCGTGTTCGGCCTGGAGAAGGCGTTCCACATCCTCATCATCGACGACGGCTCGCCCGACGGCACGGCCGACATCGTCAAGCGCCTGCAAGGCGAATTCCCGGGCCGGCTGCACCTCGTGGAGCGCAGCGGCAAACAGGGCCTCGGCACGGCCTACATCCGCGGCTTCCGGTGGGCCATAGAGCACGGCTACGACTTCGTCTTCGAGATGGACGCCGACTTCAGCCACAACCCGCAAGACCTGCTCCGGCTCTACGCCGCCTGCACCGACGAGGGCGCCGATGTGGCCGTCGGGTCGCGCTACTGCAATGGCGTGAACGTGGTCAACTGGCCGCTCGGGCGTGTGCTGATGTCGTATTACGCCTCCGCCTACGTCCGCTTCGTCACCGGCCTCAAGGTGCACGACACCACTGCCGGCTTCAAGTGCTACCGCCGGCAAGTGCTCGAGACGATCGAGCTCGACAAGATCCGTTTCAAGGGCTACGCCTTCCAGATCGAAATGAAATACACCGCCCACCGCTGCGGATTCAAGATCGTGGAAGTGCCCATCGTGTTCGTCAACCGCGTCTTAGGGACGTCCAAAATGAACTCCTCCATCTTCGGCGAGGCACTCTTCGGCGTGCTCAGGCTGAAGTGGCAAGGATTCTTCCGGAAATACCCGCAGAAGAAAAGATAACCCAATAGGACCCATACAGAACGGGGGGCGCATAATCAATCGACATGACGCCCCCCGCTTTTTTTTGCCCATATAATTCCCCCCCCCCGCTACTTCTGACCACTTATACTTACCCTAACTACCCCTATGCTACCTCCTACTACTCAAATATGAAGACACTCATTCAAAACGCCCTCATCATCAACGAGGGGCGCGCGTTCGTCGGGTCGGTGCTGATCGACGGCGCATTTATCGCATCGGTTTACGAAGAAGGTCAGGCGCCGCGCGTAGACGGCGCCACAGTGATCGACGCCCGCGGACAATGGTTGCTGCCAGGCGTGATCGACGAACATGTGCACTTCCGCGAGCCCGGCATGACGCACAAAGGCACCATCGCTACCGAAAGCCGCGCGGCCGTGGCTGGCGGCGTGACCACCTTTATGGACATGCCCAACACGAACCCCAAGACCCTCACACGGCGCGCGTGGGAGTGGAAGATGCAGCGCGCAGCCGACACCTCAGTCGCCAACTACGCCTTCTACTTCGGCGGATCGGACAACAACGCCGACGAGATCCGCCGCCTCGACGCCACCCGCGTGCCCGGCCTGAAGCTCTTCCTCGGATCATCCACCGGCAACAGCGCCATGAACGCCGACACCGTTCGCCGCATCTTCAGCGAGACCGACCTGCTCATCGCCGTCCACGCCGAGGATGAAACCATCATCCAGCGCAACCGCGCGCACTACGTCGACCTCATGGGCGAGGATCTGCCGCCGCTTTATCACACGAAGATCCGCGATGCCGAAGCCTGCTATGCCTCCTCCTCGCGCGTCATCGAGCTGGCCGACAAGATGGGCGTCCGCCTGCACGTGCTCCACCTCTCCACCGAGCGCGAGCTATCGCTCTTCACCACCGGCCGCCCGTTGTCGGAGAAGAAGATCACCGCCGAGGTCTGCGTGCATCACCTTTGGTTCACCGCAGCCGACTACGCCACCTATGGCAACCGCATCAAGTGGAACCCCTCCATCAAATCGGCCAACGACCGCGCGGCGCTCCGCCACGCCCTCATCACCGGAGCCATCGACACCGTCGCCACCGATCACGCGCCGCATCTGCTGGCCGAGAAGGAAGGCTCTTGCCTCACAGCAGCCTCCGGCGGACCGATGGTGCAGCATTCACTCCCGGCCATGCTCGAGCTGGCCGCGCAGGGCGTCTTGACGCGCGAACGGGTGGTGGAAATGATGGCGCACCACCCCGCCGAACGCTATCGCATCGATCGCCGCGGCTACATCCGCCCGGGGTTTTATGCCGACCTCGTGCTGATCGACCCTGAGGCATCGTGGACGGTGAGGCGCGACAATCTGCTCTACCGCTGCGGCTGGTCGCCGATGGAGGGGCAGACGTTTCGGCACGCTGTCTGCATGACCTTCGTCAACGGCCGGCCGGCCTATGCCGATGGCCGTGTGAATGAGGATGTGCGTGGCATGGCGGTGCAATTCGCGCGTCGGTAGGTGGAAAAGATGAGGCCGATGATCCTCAAAAACATGTTGTATAACAACTGAAATTGTTTGTCTGGCTGCCAAGTTTGCCCCTTCTTTGCGTCCAGATAACCAAGACAATCTTTATACCTTATCTCCTATACCAGAGACCATTTGGAGTATTGGCAAAGGCGACCTTCATGATGAAGATCGCCTTTGTTTTATCGTCAAAACCGAGTGGGAGAGGATATAGTCAAGCAGAAATGGTTCCATGAAAGAATAGTTTCATGAATGATTGAGGGTGTACCCGGTGCGCCCCGAAGGGGCAATTCAACTTAGCCCAGGGCAACGCCCTGGGTTCAGACGGCGCAAAAAAATCCCGCTCCCTCTGCAAGCCTCCTCCCACCCTGCTGGGGACAGGGCGGGAGGAGGCTTGCAGAGGGAGCGGGGGGAGATCAGGTGGGCATCGCTCACTCAGGGTGTCGCGCCGCCTTCGGCGTCACTCTACCCTGGGCTGAGTTGAATTGCCCCTTCGGGGCGCAGCTTGGTACCCCAAATGATCCATTTCCGCTTGACGATAAATCCCCTCACCTCAGAAGATGTATCCCACGCCCAGCCCGATTACTTCCTTGAACTGCACGCGCGGGCCATGCTTTGTGCCGCTCTTGTCGATGTAGTGGATGTCGTCGTCGTAGAGCAGGTAGGTGTTGGCCTTGAAGGTGAAATACTTGTTCAGCTTCCAATCGAGTGCCATCTTCCAGTCCACGTCCATCTTACCAAACGATTTGTAGGCTGAAGTGAGCAACACTTCCGTATTGAAAAGGATGTTCTCGGTGATCTTCTTCGAGTAAGTGCCCTTGACGAGGGCGCCAAACTCTGCCAGCACGCGGTCGCCCTTGTCGACGCCGTAGGCGCCTTCGTCGGAGAGGCGGCGGTCGGTGACGAAGGTCATCTTCTCAGACACGGGCGAGAGTAGCACCTTGAGGTCTTCGCGCGGGTGGGTGTAGGTCATACCGATCGACCCGAGCAGGTAGCCCGGCGCCATGAATTTGGAGATGTACTCGGCGCTGTCTTCTGCTGGATATTTGCTGTAGCCCTTGTCGAACTGCGACTTGAAGCTGAGCTCCGCGGCGTAGGCCCAGAGCGCCGAGGCCTTGTATCCGAGGCGCGTGGCCAGGTCCATGTGGTCATCATTCTTGATCTGATCGCTGCCTTGATAGGTGAGGCCGTAGCCGAGGTCGACAGAGTTGTCCCACATCCATCGGTCCTTCGCGTAGTTCCATTTGCCGGCGAAGGCTGCCAGCACGGAGACGGAGTTGTCGCCACCGGCTGCCCAGTTGGTGAAGGAGGTCTGCCCGAAGGTCAGCGAGGCGGCGCCGCTATGTGTCCAATACGAGGTGTCGCGAGGCGCATCATCCTGCGCCATGATCGGGGCCGTGAGGCATGTTGCTGCGGCCGCGATGAGTAATAAATTCTTCATTGTTACTGTATCTGGTTTTTTTATTCGGCCGCAAATGAAGGGGGAACGGAGGAAATGAGAAGTAAAAAAAGGGGGGGGGAGACGCTGGGGGGGCTCTGTCACTTTTCCCTTGACGTTACCCCCCCCTGCTTACTTAAAATCGTTCGCGGTGGTTGCCCGCCATGCCCTCGTAGCGCGAGCGGATGTAGCGGATGTCGGCCTCGGCGTCGCCGGTGGGGTGGAAGGTCTCCATGATCCCGACCTCCTTTCGGCCATAATCGATGTATCCCAACTGGATGGGCACGCCGGCTTTCAGGGCGATGTAGTAGAAGCCCCGCTTCCATTCGTCGACTCGTTTGCGTGTCCCCTCGGGCGTGATGGCGAGGCGGAAGTGCTTGCGGCGAGCAAATTCGGCGGCCATCAGCTCCGTCATGGAGGTGTTGCGGCTGCGGTCGATGGGGACGCCGCCCATCGCGCGGAAGAAGATGCCTAACGGGAAGGCGAACCACTCCTTCTTCATCAGGAAGGCGGCCTGTTTACCGACGGCGAAATAGAACAGTTTGCCGATCACGAAATCCATGTTGCTGGTGTGTGGCGCTACGCAAATCACGCACCGCGCCACGTCGTCGCCGGCTGGCCCCACGCGCCATCCCATCAAGCGCAGGAGCCATTTCGAGAATCTCTTCTTCATGTTTAATCTACTCGTTTTATACAGCGGCCAAAGGTAGAGGCAAAATGAGACGAGGCTGTAATCAACGCTGTGTCAGCGCCTGCCGCCGTGCTTGCTCAACCCCGGGCAAGCGCCAAAACGTTCGATTTTTCATTTGCCCAAGTTGGGCAAGCGCCAAAACGTTCGATTTTTCATTTGCCCAAGTTGGGCAAGCGTCAAAACGTTCGTTTTTCCATTTGCCCAAGTTGGGCAAGCGTCAAAAAGTTTGATTTTTCATTTGCTCAAGCTGAGCAAGCGCCAAAAAGTTCGTTTTCTCATTTGCTCAGGCTGAGCAAGCATCAAAAAGTCCGTTTTCTCATTTGCTCAGGCTGAGCAAGCGCCAAAAAGTTCGATTTTTCATTTGCTCAGGCTGAGCAAGCGTCAAAAAGTTTGATTTTTCATTTGCTCAGGCTGAGCAAGCCTCAAAAAGTTCATTTTCTCATTTGCTCAGGTTGAGCAAGCCTCAAAAAGTTCATTTTCTCATTTGCTCAGGCTGAGCAAGCGCCAAAAAGTTCATTTTTTTCATTTGCTCAGGCTGAGCAAGCCTCAAAACGTTCGATTTCTCATTTGCTCAGGCCCAAGCAAGCGCCCGCGCCATAGAGAAAGACCAAACATGGATGGGATTTCGTATGAAATACCGCTTAAATAAAGGCTTTAGGCGCTGCGAATCGGCGCTGCCTCCCTAATTATTGGGATTGTAGTGCCCTACACGCACCGATACTTTTGCCCCCGAAATCCCCCTCCCGAAGGGGCCTCAAAACAGGAACAGCATACATATTATAAAGAGATGAACAAGGTCAAGATTGGGTTATTGAGCGGGCTGATGGCGGGCGTGTTTGCCGCCCAGCCCGCTGCGGCGCAGGTGAACGCTTCCGACAGCGTGCAAGGCCACGTGTTGGGCAACCGACTGAGCGTCGGCGGGTATGGCGAGGTCGGCTATACGCGCAATTTTTTCAGTGATAACGTCTACCGCTACAGCGAGGCGGCGAAGTACAAGAACGACCCCGGGCACGGGCGCTTCGATGTGCCGCACGCCGTGATTTACCTCAGCTACGACTTCGGGAAAGGCTGGCTGATGAGCTCCGAAATCGAGTTTGAACACACCGGCACAGGCAGCGCCCAGGAAAAGGAGTTCACCGAGGGCGGCGAGTGGGAGATGGAAGTGGAAAAAGGCGGCGAAGTGGAGCTGGAGCAGTTTTGGCTTCAGAAATCCTTTTCGCCCGCATTCAACATCCGAGCCGGCCACATCGTCGTGCCCGTCGGCATGACCAACGCGCACCACGAGCCGCTCCATTTCTTCACCGTCTATCGGCCCGAGGGCGAAGCCACCATCCTGCCCTGCACGTGGCACGACACGGGGCTGAGCCTCTGGGGGCGCACGGGGCGCATCCGGTATGAGGTGCAAGTAGTGGCCGGGCTGGATGCCTTCATGTTCGACCGCGAAGGGTGGGTGCACGGCGGAGCCGGATCGCCCTATGAGTTCAAGGTGGCCAACAAATACGGCTTCGTCGGCCGCCTCGATTACTTCGCCTTCCCCGGCCTGCGCATCGGCCTGAGCGGCTATTACGGCCGCGCCATGCACAACTCCTTCCCCCACGATCTCGAGGGCAAGGACATGAACGGCGAGCGGAAACGCTACGACAATATCAAGGGCAACGTCGCCATCGGCGCCTTCGACTTCGCCTTCAATCGCTTCAACTGGATCGTCCGCGGCAACGCCGATTATGGCTACGTCAGCGACGCCGCCACGATCAGCACCATCAAGCGCAACCTGACCGCCAACTCGGCCCCGTATAAGAAGACGCCCGTCGGCAAGAACGCCGTCGCCGTAGGCCTCGAAGCCGGATACGACATCTTCTCGCAGATAGCCAAGCTGCGCGCCGATGAGCAGAAATTCTACCTCTTCGGCCGTTACGAATACTACAACTCCTACCTCCCGGCCAGCGATCAGCAGAAGTATGAATACACCGGCAAGCAACGCCTGGCCGTCGGGTTCAACTACTACCCCCTGCCGCAGATCGTCGTCAAGGGCGAATACTCCACCCGCCTGCTCAAGCAGCAATACAACAACGAGCCCTCCGTCTCCATCGGCATCGCCTACGAGGGGTTCTTCCTCTGATACAAGCAGATCATTAATAGATACACATCAAGCACATATTCATTTTTAATAAACACAGACATGGTAAAGAAGTATTTCAAGACGTCGTTGCTCCTCGCCGTAGGGGCAATGCTGGCATGGGGGCTTACCTCATGCGAGAAAAACAACAATGGCGACGATGAGAAGGAGCTCACCGAGAAGCAAAAGGAGATGAGCAAAATCGCCGAGCAGTATGCAAACCACACGGTCAACATCACCTACAAGAACTTAGCGGCAGAGACATCCGACCTCTACGACAAGCTGAAGGCAGCCAAGGAAAAGTTCCTCAAAGACCCCAAAAGCCTGACCCAAGCCGAAGTGGACGCCATCTGCGAGACCTTCAAGACAGCGCGCGCCAGCTACGAGAGCAGCGAAGCCTTCCTCTTTGGCGCCGCAACGGATTTCGGCGTAGATCCCCACATCGACACCTGGCCGCTCGACGTAGACGGACTGGCCGCCGCACTCACCAACAAGTATCAGTTAGAGAAGCTCGGCGGTGATGAAGACGACGCCATCGCCTACGCCGCCGGCAAGCTCGGGCAGGAGCTGCTCGGCTTCCACGGCATCGAGTTCGTCATCTTCCGTAACGGAAAGAACCGCACCGTGGCCGCCCTGCAAGCCAATGAGGACGACGCGGCCTTCACCAAGATCAAAGCCCAAGTGACGGGTGCTGAGGAGCTGACCTACGCCGCAGCCGTGGCCGGCGATCTGCGCGACCGCTGCTTCCAGCTCGAAGTGGCATGGAACGCCGGCGCTCCGGAAAACCACAAGAAGCGCGTGGCAGAGATCGAACTGCCCTCCACACGCACCAACGGCAAGACGTACACCCAAGACCTCTTAGGCGCCACCAAAGCCGGCAGCGGTTACGCTACATGGGAAGAGGTGATGACCACCATCCTGAAGGCCGGATGCGAGAACATCGCCGACGAGGTGGCCAACACCAAGATCGGCAACCCCTACTCGGGCAAGGACAAGAACTACATCGAGTCGCCCTACAGCCAGCGCTCCTTCATCGACTTCCACGACAACTTGATCAGCATCCAGAACTCGCTCTACGGCGGCATCGCAGGCAGTCGCAACGAGGCCGTTTCGATCATCGCTTTCATGAAGAAGTATGACGAGGATCAGGCTGCGAAGCTCGAGAACGACCTGAAGGCTGCCCTGAAGGCGCTCGAGGATTGCCAGACGAAGCTCAAAGGCGGGTTCGTAAACAACATCACCGACCCGCTTGTGGGCGAAGCGCAGAAGAAGATCCAGGCACTCGACGAAGACCTGAATAAGGCCGCCGAATGGTTCTCGAAGCAGTAAAAGCGGAGCACGATCGGAGGGGCGAATAATTGTTCGCCCCCCTACAATAAGCGGCATCGGAGGGGGAGGGAGGCACATCCCGCAAACCCTCGGTGCCGCTTGCTTCTTACGACTACAACGATTCAACGAAAAGAAATTTAGGTATGACATCACAACGATTACTCACGACTTACACCGCTGCGGGGCTGTTGCTCCTTGCGATGGCGGCGTGCTCCGACGATCCGAAACCGGAACCAACGCCGGAGCCAGATTTGAATTACGTGGGAAAAGCCGTGGGCAACTTCACAGCCGATGAATGGTATCCCGGCGGCCGCTTGGGCACGACGGACAACGTCACGGCCGGATGCTACGAGGACGAGACGCCGGCAGTGGATGAGATGGGGCTCGCGGACAGGTTCAACCTTGGCGAGACCTTCTTCGAGCGCAATTACACCATCAACACGAAGCCCTTCTTCGGGCTCGGGCCCGTCTCCGTCCGCAAATCCTGCCTCGACTGTCACCCCGGATATGGCCACGGCCGGCGCCAGACGCACTACACAGCGGGCTACGGCAATGGCTACTTGCTGGCGGTCTATCACCCCGTTGGCGGGCCGAACAGCAACGATGGGCCATACATCACCGAGATCACCAGCAGCACGCAGACGCAAGCCGTGCACCCCTTCTTGCCGCCCGTCGATGCGGACAAGATCCACATCGAGTGGAAGACGGTCACGGCGATGGAGAGTGGCCTGCCGATGCAGTTCCCTGACGGCGAACGGTACGAGCTGATCTATCCGGAAGTCACTGTGCCGCAGTCGGCCTTCCACACCAAGCCCATCCCGTCGAACTATGCCGTGCGCCTTGAATCCACGCTCGGCATCATCGGCACCTGCCTGATCGACGCCATCCCCGACGAGGCCATCCGTGAGCAATACCGCGAAGAGGCGAAGCATAACGCCAAGCTGAACCCCGACATGTGGGATCGCGCAGCCAACGACTTCGCCCCGACGGCCTACAAGGTGCGCGAGGGGCACCGCATGGTCAAGCGCTTCAACTACTCCCTGTCGCGCGCCTCCGTGCAGGAAGATGAGGCCATGTGGGACATCGCCAACATCTCCCGCCCTGATCGCCCCTACCTCAACAGCACCGAGGCTTGGGCCGTGGCCATGTCAGAGACGCCCTCCGTCATTGCGGCCATCAAGGCTAACCCCGCCTCGCCCTACTACGCCGACGGCACCGACGCAGGCATCGCCCGAGCCGTGCGCACGTTGCTTTCGCCTAAGACAAACCAGTTCAAGAACGACATCCACAACTTCGAGGTGGAGACGAACGAGGATCATTACCACGCCTTCATGGTCTGGCACCGCGGCCTCTCCATTCCCCGCGCCCGCAACCTGAACGACAAACGGGTGCAGCGCGGCAAGGAGGTCTTCATGCAGATCGGCTGCGCCAACTGCCACCGCCCGCAGTGGAAGACGGGCAACGACGACAACTATTACCGCCCGCCGATCCTCAAAGGCAAGCAGCTGCCCCGTTACCCGAACCAGACGATTTACCCCTACACCGACCTCGTGCAGCACCGCCTGCACATGATCAACGATGTGCACGGGTCGTGGTGCCGCACCACGCCGCTGTGGGGGCGCGGACTCTCGCAGGTGAACACCGGCGCCGAAGACAGGCTACACGACTGCCGCGCGCGGAATGAGGTGGAGGCCATCATGTGGCACGCCTACAGCCACGAGAGCGACGCCTACTATGCGGCCGAGAAGTTCTACAAACTGCCGAAGGAAGACCGCGACGCGGTGGTGAAGTTCCTGCGGTCGATATAACCCCCCATAACCCACAAGGGTCAATGATTAATGATTAGGGGTACCCGGTGCAGCCTGAAGGGCTGCCGGACGATAGCCCGGGGCAACGCCCTGGGTTAGGCGGCAAAACAAAAATCCCCGTTCCCTGCCAGCCGCCCCCCCCAGTTCTGCATGCCAGGGCGGGGGGTGAGGCTGGTAGGGAACGGGGGAAATCGGGTGGGCTTCGCTGCCCCCAGGGTGCCGCTCCGCCTTTGGCGTCGCTCTACCCTGGGCTATCGTCCGGCGGCCCTTCAGGCCGCACCGGGTACACGTCCAATTTTTGCTAACCCTTTCTGCTTGACTGTAATAATTGATCATTACCCCCCCCCTCTTAGCAAATAGTAATATGACAACAAGACACCCCCTTATTCCCTGCGCCTTAGCCGGGCTCTTGCTCTTGGCTTCATGCAGCGACGAACCGAAGCCCGAACCCAATGTCCCAGACGCCAACTTCGTCGGGCAGGCTGTGGGCAACTTCACGGCCGACGAGTGGTATCCCGGTGGCGAGTTGGGCACGACGGACAATGTGCTCAACGGATCGTATGCCGACGAGACACCAGCCGTCGAGAAGATGGGCCTCATCGAGCTCTTCAACCTCGGCGAGGCCTTCGACGAACGCAAGTACACCATCAACACGCCGCCCTTCAAAGGCTGGGGGCCGGCCGCATCGCGCAAGACGTGCTTCGACTGCCACATCCAGTACGGCGGCCACGGCCTGCGCCAAACCAAGTTCCGCCCCGAGTATGGCAACGGCTACATCATCCAGGTCTACTACCCCGACGCCCCGGGTAGCAACAACGGCAAGGCCATAGAGCACATCACCAAGTTCACCCAGGTGATGGCCGCCCACCCCTTCCTGCCGCCCGTCGATCCGGATCAGATCAGAATAGAATGGAAGACGGTCACGGCGATGGAGAGCGGCCTGCCGATGCAGTTCGAGGATGGCGAACGGTATGAATTGATCTACCCCGAAGTCACCGTCCCGCAGTCGGCCTTCAACACCTCGCCCCGTCCCTCGGGCTACGCCGTGCGCCTGCTCGTCTCGCTCAGCTTCTCCGGCCTCGGCCTCATCGATGCCATCCCGGACGAAGCCCTCATCGAGCAGTATCGCCGCGAGGCGCAGCATGGCGCCAAGCTCAACCCCGCCATTTGGAAGAACGGCGCCCTGACCGATGAGGGCTACAGCGTGCTCAACGGCCGGAAGCGCGTCCGCCGCTTCAACTACGACCTGACCGAGGCCGCCCTCCTTGAGGATGCCGGCATCTGGGACGAGCTGGGCGTCTCGCGCTCAGACCTGCCCTGGATGTGCTCCACCAACGAGTGGGCCAAGGCCATGTCGGAGAATAAGTCCGTCATCGCCGGCATCAAGGCCAACCCCGCCTCGCCCTACTACGCCGACGGCACCGACGCGGGCATCGCCCGAGCCATCCGCGTGCTCCTCTCGCCCGAGACGAACCAGTTCAAGAACGACATCCACAACTTCGAGCCTGAGTTAGAGGACGACAACTACTACGCCTTCGCCGTCTGGCACCGCGGCCTCTCCATCCCCCGCGCCCGCAACCTGAACACGAAGCAAGTGCAGCGCGGCAAGGAGCTGTTCATGCAGCTCGGGTGCGCCAACTGCCACCGTCCGCAGTGGAAGACGGGCAGCGACGACAACATCTATGCGCCGGATCCTGTCTACAAAAACGGTCAGAAGCGCACCCTGCCGCGCTACCCGAACCAGACGATCTACCCCTACACCGACTTCATCCAGCATCGCATGTGCATGGCGAACGACATCTTCAACTCCTGGTGCCGCACGGCGCCGCTGTGGGGGCGCGGCCTGATGCGCGTCAACACCGGCGGCGAGGATCGCCTGCACGACTGCCGCGCCCGCAACACCATCGAGGCCATCATGTGGCACGCCTACAGCAAGCAGAGCGACGCCTATAAGACGGTCGAGAAGTTCTATCACCTCAAGAAGGAAGACCGCGACGCCGTGGTGGCATTCGTCAATGCAATCTGAATCATTCGCCCCTACCGCCTGGGGTTGCGATGGCGGATCATCATCCGTCCCCCGGGGTTTCGCCCCGGGCTATCGTCCACCGGGCCTACAGCCCGGATTGATGGTACCCGGCGGCGGCCTGA
>MIQB01000022.1 GCA_002890585.1 Tannerella sp. oral taxon 808 | reverse complement strand
TCGATCCAGCGGCCTCGGCATGCGACATGCCAGCAACACTTTCGATCCAGCGGCCCCGTCATGCGACATGCCAGCGTCACTTTCGATCCAGCGGCCTCGGCATGCGACATGCCAGCGTCACTTTTGATCCAGCGGCCTCGGCATGCGACATGCCAGCTCACTTTCGACCCAGCGGACCGGCAACCAGAGTTGCCAGCGAATAAAAAAACAGAGATCCCCCACATCGAACTCACGTCACGTAGGGGCAGTGAACCGATCGTAAGCTGACATAAGAATGTAAAGGAGGATAGTGGCTGAAATACCTGTCAGCGCAGGGAGCACGATGGTGAGGACGACGGCCGCGAGCAGGAGTAGGTAGCGGCGCTCATTGCCCCGCCATGCCAGCGATTTCACCTTCAACGAGAACATGGGAAGCTCCGAGACGAGCAACAGGGAGCCTGCAATGGCAAGGACGATGAGGGTGAGCGTCCACATGGTGGGGAGGTCATTAAAGACCTGTGTGTCATGACTCATGCGAACAAACGAGACTAAGAGCGACGCCCAAAAGATGGCGTGTGCGGGCACGGGTAGACCGATGAAGGAGGTGGCTTGCCGCGGGTCGTTGTTGAACTTGGCCAAGCGCAGGGCGGAGCAAACGGGGATGACGAGCGGGGTGAAAACGGCCAACAGGGAGACGGCAAAGGGTATGCGATCGTCGGGAACGGAGGCGGCGATGACATCGAGGAAGCGGTAGAGCATGGCGCCGGGGGCGAAGCCGAAGCTGACGATGTCGGCCAGCGAGTCGAGGTCTTTGCCGATGGGTGAGGTGGCGTGGAGGAGGCGGGCGGCGAGGCCGTCCATGAAGTCGAAGAGTACGGCTGCGAAGATGAACGCGGTGGTGGCGGCGAAGTGACCTGCAAAAGCAGCCCACGTGGCGATGCAGCCGCAGACGAGGTTGCCGCAGGTGAGGGCGTTGGGGATATGGCGGGTGAAACGCATTTATGGGTAGATGATTTTGCCGAGGCGGGCGATGGGCGTCTGGTTGGCCTTGACTTTCTGCCCAAGGCGGACGAGGACGTCGGTGTCGGCGGGTAGGAAGGTGTCCACGCGTGAACCGAATTTGATGAAGCCCATCTGGTCGTCCACGTGGCATTGATCGCCGGGATGCGCGTAAGTGACGATGCGGCGGGCCATCGCGCCGGCCACTTGGCGGGTGAGCACCTCGACGCCGTAGGAGGTGGTGATGACGATGGTGGAGCGTTCGTTTTCGGTGCTGCTCTTGGGCAGGTAAGCGGCTTGGAAGCGTCCGTCTTGGTGCTCCACATGCTTAACGACGCCATTCACCGGGAACCAGTTGGCGTGCACATTAAAGACGGACATAAAGATGGAGACTTGGAGCCGGCGATCGTGGAAATATTCGTTCTCATCGACATGCTCAAGAGCCACGACAGTGCCGTCGGCAGGGGCGATGACGAGGCCCTCGGAGTCGTAGGGGAAACGGCGGTGGGGGCTGCGGAAGAAGTTCAGGACGAGGCCGAAGAAGACGACCGAGGCGACGACGAAGAGGTAAAAAAAGAACCCTTTGTCTATCGCGTAATAGATCAGCAGATCGACGATAAACAAAAGGGTAAACAGCGACAACAGTAAACCTGTTCCTTCTCGGTGAACTTTCATCTTTATCTTGTTAAGCGGGGCAAAAATAGATTTTCCAGCCATTTACGGCATGTGGATTTCCTCGGTCTCACCGCGTTCTACGTACCACAGGAAGCCGCTCACGGCGGCATAACCCATAGCGCGCATGAGGGCCATATAGTCACGGATCTGACGGACATAGCGGCGCTGCTCGCGGCGCTGGCCGAACTTGTAGTCTACGATGATGGCGCGCTGGCCATCAGCGGAGAGCATGACGCGGTCGGGGCGGCGCGATCGGCCGTCGCCAGAGAGGATTTCGGCCTCGGTGAGGACGGTCATTGTGCCGTCGAACCAGGTGCTGACGGAGGCGTCGCTGAGGAGCGCGCGCATCCGCGTTTCGAGGGTTTGGCTGGAGCGGCGATCGATCTCGCCGGCCGACACTTTGGCGGCGATGGCCGAGGGGAGGTCGTCCACGGTGCGGATGCGGCTCAGCAGATCGTGCATGAGGACGCCGTAATCGCGCTGCGCATCGTCGAAGGAGTGTCCGGAGAGGCTGAGGTACATGCGTTCGTCGGGGCGGACGGAGGGGAGGCTGCGCATGATGGGCGCAGCAGCAGGCGTGGCAATCGTTGTTTTCGTTGTGGGGTATACCCACGTGCCCCATTCGAAGCATTGCCCGGCCTTGGGATCGAAGTTGGGATCTATCTGCTGGAGGGATTCGCCGAGGAGCTCTGAGACTAACTGTGTCCGGCCGCTGCCTTTTTGTGGGGCCAGGATGATCAGCTCTTCCTTGGCACGGGTGAGGGCGACGTAGAGCGTGTTCAGGCCGTCGATGTAGGCGTGGAGCTTCTCTTCGTAATACTCCTCGGCGAAGATGGTTCGGTTGAGCTCCTTCTTGTAATTGATGGGGACGGCGCTGATGGCATTGTAAGGGGCAATGCGCGGGTGACACCAAAGGATGGTCTCGGCTTTTGCATCTAACTGCCAGTCGCCGAAGGGCAGGATGACGACACCGAAGCCGAGGCCTTTGGCCTTGTGGATGGTCATGACGCGGATGGCGTCTTGTGCGTCGGGCATGGAGATCCTCGTCCTGCGGCCCGTGTCGTCCCACCAGGCGAGGAAGCGATCGATGTCAGACCCTTCGCGCTCGGAGTAATCGGCTGTCACGTCGAGGAAGGATTGGACGAAGATCATTTCGTCGGCTGGGAAGTCGCTGCCAAAGCTGCGGATGATGGCCTCGGCAGCTTCGTAAAGCGAACGGTGGCCGGAGAGCAATGGCTCAGTCGTATTGACCTCATCGAGCGAGACTTTGGAGAGCGAGGTATGCGCTGTTTCGCCCGCTTGCTTGATGCGCATGGCTGAGCGAAGCAGCTGGGCTGTGCAGAGCAATGTCTCGTCGTCCGGTCGGTTCATGTGGCGCAACATGCCGACGATGAAGCGCACCGAGGCGGCACCATCGAGCTGTAGCCCATCGTCTGAGATGATCCTTAGGCCCATCTCGGGGTGTTCCCGGGCATAAGTCAACAGTGTGTCAGTCACGAGGGCGCTATCCTCTCGCCTGCGGGTCAGCACGGCGATCTCGCCCCATGTGCGGCCGTGGCGCCGCAGCTCCTCGATGGTCGCTGTGAGGCGCTCCATAGCCCGCCCGCGCCACGTCGTCTCCCCGTCGCCGGCCAGCCACTCTACGCGTACATGTCCATCCTGCTCCCGGAAGCGCGGCGCCACCTGCTGCTGGCACCCGGCGTAAGCCGAAAGGATCTTTTCACGGTAATGCGCCTGCTGCGCTTCGGAGAGTGTGGACTGCTCCAGCCCCTCGTTGTATTTCCCTTGCAAAAGCACGGGGAAGATGGTGAAGAGTGCATTGTTGAACTCCACGACGAGGCGGCAGCTGCGCCAGTTTTCAGCCAGGGTGCGTTCGGACGTGATGCTGGCGGGGAAGTCGCGCGCGATTTGCTCGTCGAGCAGTGTCCAGTCCGAGTTGCGGAAGCGGTAGATGCTCTGCTTCACGTCGCCCACGATCAGGTCGGCGTAGCCCGCGGCGAGGCTATCGGCTACTAACGGGCGGAAGTTGCGCCACTGCATCTGGCTTGTGTCTTGGAACTCATCGATGAGGTAATGGCGGATGCGCGTGCCTGTCTTTTCGTAGATGAAGGGCACGTCGCTGCCTGCGATGATGCGGTTGAGCAGCTCTGCGGTGTCGGCGATGAGCAGGCGATTCTTCTCGTTGCTGCGGTGGCGGATCTCTTGCTCTATGTCGCCGAGGATGCCCAGTGTGTAGAGGTTGGCCGTGATGGCCGAGGCCGTCAGGTAGTCCGTCATGTGCGTCTTGTAAAAGCGGATCACGCCCTTCACGCACTCGTTCAGCCCGTCGGCGTAAGCCTGTAGGATCTCTCCACGCAACTCGGATCCCTGTGCGCACCATCCGTCTGGATTATCCGGCAGTTTGAGGAAGGTGGCTGTCGGTTCTTTCTCCATTTCTCCTTTAGCCAGACGCTTGAAAAGGATAAACGGAGACCGAGATTGCCCGCTGAAATCTTCCGGCCGCAACCCATGCTCCTTTATGATATGTAGCCCCTGCTCACCCAGCGCGCGGGCTTCGGACTTGCAGTGGTTGATTATGGAGTAAAGCGTGTTGTTGTATTCGTGGAACTGCTTGCGATCTAAGGGCGTGCGCACGGATTTGTAACGCTCCTTGAAGAGCTCTTGGCCGAGCGTGTTCATCTCCCGGCGCAAGTCCCACGTTTCGCCCCGTTCCACCTTAGCCTCGCTGAATTGCAGCAGCCAGTGGAAGAGTAGGTCTTTGTCTTTGTTGTCGTCTTCGCGGTCGAGCCCGGCCAGTAAGTTGTCTACAGCCTCGGCGAGCACCGGCTTCTCGTCGAGCTCCACGAGGTAGTTGCCCTGTAGCCCGATCTCGCGGACGAAGGCGCGCAGTGTTTGCTGGAAGAAGTGATCGATGGTGCTGACGTTGAAGGCTGCATAGTCGTGCAGCATACGTATGAGTAGCGCCTGGGCTTGGCGGCGCACCTCGGCCTCCGACACGCCCCCGAGATGCGCTCGGAGCATGTCGAGGTATCCCTTCGACGCCTCCGACGTCTCCGACGCCAAGGCGTAGAGCTCGCGGACGATGCGGTCTTTCATCTCCGCCGTCGCCTTGTTCGTGAAGGTCACGGCCAGGATGTGCCGGTGCGTGGCTTCCGCCTCCGTCCCCCGACTGCCGAAAAGCATTTTCAGGTATTCCCCGGTCAGCGTGTGCGTCTTGCCTGCCCCGGCCGATGCGCGATAGATGGTCAACATACGCGTACACCGTAGCCCTCGCTGTCGAGGATGTCCGCCACCCGCTGCCTGAGGTCGCCCTGCAAGATGATCTCCCCCTCCTTGGCTGCACCGCCCACGCCGCATCGCACCCTCAGCGCTTTGCCCAGCGCCGCCAGATCGTCTGCCGTGCCCCGAAAGCCCGTGATGAGCGTCACCACCTTTCCGCCGCGGTTGCGTTTATCTAATTGCACCCGCAGCCGTTGCTGATTGGCGGGCAGCGTGGGCTCCTCCGCCGCCTCGTCCGTTCGGTATTCATAATCCGGGTTCGTGGAGTATGTCACTCCCAAGCGCTCCCTCCAGTCGTTATGCTTCTTCATTTTTATCTGATTGATTTTTTCAGGGGGCAAAAATAGACGGCGGATCAGGGGTTGATTCATTAGTTAACGTGAGTTCGATGTAAGAATAAAGTCAGCGGTATGTCTACGGAAGCCTCATAACGGTCAAAACGTTTTTGGGAATGCTTGCGGGGCGCCCCGCAAGTATCAAATTCTCAGTTTTAGCGTTTGCGGGGCGCCCCGCAAGCGTCAAATTTTCAGTTTTGGCATTTGCGGGAATCCCGCAAGCGTCAAATTTTCAGTTTTAATGCTTGCGGGGCGCCCCGCAAGCACCAAATTCTCAGTTTTAGCATTTGCGGGGCACCCCGCAAGCATCAAATTCTCAGTTTTAGTGTTTGCGGGGCACCCCGCAAGTCCCGTGGGGAATGCTTTGGCGTTTGCGGGAGCTCCTGCAAAGACATTTCCCAGGAGGAAAGCGAGCCTCATTCTTACATCGAACTCACGTTGGTTATAGTCAATTCACGGATGACTGAAGGCACCAAGCCCCCCCAATCATTCGTGAATCCATTTCCATTCGGCTATAAAATCTAATTCTCTGTCTGTTCCGCACCGCGGAAAGTGTCAAAAATGCGTTTTGAGTTCGTTCCGCGCCGCGGAAAGCGTCAAAAATGCGTTTTGGGTCAGAGCATCAACGAAGATAAAGTCGCGTGGGGGCGGGAGGGGGGAGCTCATAATCATTAACAAGACGAACTTATAACCGCCCCTGCCAGACGAAGCAGTCGGCGAAGGGGGGCAGCGACGGCGCGCCGCGGAAGAGGCCGAAGACGGCCGATCCGGAGCCGGACATGGAGGCGTAGACGGCGCCAGCGTCGTAGAGCTGCGCTTTGATGGCGCCGATCGCGGGGTGGAGGGCGAAGACGGGCGCCTCGAAATCGTTACGGAGCAGGCCACGCCACTCCGCGATGGGGCGGCAGATGATCTCGCTGAGGGGCACCGCGGGCTTGGCCGGGCGGATGGCGGCGTAGGCTGCGCGCGTAGAGACGGAGACGGAGGGCTTGACGATAGCGATATGGTAGCCCGCCAGGGAGATGTCCGCCGGGCTGAACACGTCGCCGATGCCCGTGGCCATGACGGGGCGGTTGCGGACGAAGAAGGCGCAGTCGGCGCCGAGGCGCGCGGCCATGCGCTCCAAGGCATCGTCGGTGAGGGAGAGCCGGGCGTAGTCGCGCAGCAGCTTGAGCATGAAGGCAGCGTCGGCCGAGCCACCGCCCAGTCCGGCGCCGAAGGGGATCGCCTTCTTCAGGTGGATGGCTGCGGGCAGGATGTCGGCCTGACGACGCATGGCCGCGAGGGCGCGCATGACGAGGTTGTCGTCCGCTGGACCGTCAATCGCGAGGCCGTAGGTGTGAAACGAAAAAGCCTCGGCCGGCACGATCTCTAAGGCATCGCAGAGGGGGACGGGGTAGAAGACCGTCTCGATGCCGTGGTAGCCGTCTGGGCGACGGCTTACGACGTGCAGTCCGAGGTTGATTTTGGCGTTAGGGAAGCCGATCATAACGCGGGGGGGGCAGGATCACGAGCGCGCGGGGCGGTTTTGCGAGGGTTTGTTGCGCCGCCTGTCGCCACCTGCGCCACGGGGCCGCGACGAGGCCGACTGTCCCTTTGCGCGTCCGCCGCCGCCCTGCCGTCCGCGTCCGCCCTTGCCGTGCGTGTGGCTGTACTTCTCCGGTTCGTACTTCGGCGCCTCGCCGATGGAGGGGTCGACCGGGATCTTGTAGATGTCTTTCTCGAGGAAGGTCTCTATCTCCCTGAACCGCCCCTGCTCTTGCGGGGCGACGAAGGTGATGGCCAGGCCGCTGCCCTCGGTGCCGCGCGCGGTGCGCCCGATGCGGTGCACATAGTCCTCGGGGTCGTTGGGGATGTCGTAATTGATGACGAGCGAAATGTCGTTGATGTCGATTCCACGCGCCACCACGTCCGTAGCCACGAGCATGGCAATATGTCCGTTTCGGAAGTCCTTCATCACCTGCTCGCGCTCGCTCTGCTCAAGGTCGGAGTGCATGGCGGCTACGTTGAAATTCATCCGCTTGAGCGTCGCGGCCAGCTCCTTGACCTTCATCTTCGAGGAGGAGAAGATGATGACCCTTTCGGGGGCCTTCTTCGAGAAAAGCTGCTTCAGGAGCGGCATCTTGTGTGCCTCGTAGCAGATGTAAGCCGTCTGCATGATCGACTCCGGCGGGCGCGAGACGGCGATCTTGATCTCTTCCGGATCTTTCAGGATGTTGTGCGCCAGCGTCCGGATCTTGGGGGGCATGGTGGCCGAGAACATGACAACCTGACACTCCCGTGGGAGCTGCTTATAGATCTGCATAATGTCGTCGTGGAAGCCCATGTCGAGCATGCGGTCGGCCTCGTCGAGGACGAAGAAGGAGGTGCGCGAGAGGTCTACGCTGCCCATGTTCAGGTGGCTGATCAATCGGCCGGGCGTGGCGATGACGATGTCGGCACCCATCTGTAGGCCGCGCTCCTGCCGGGCATAAGCGATGCCGTCAGTGCCGCCATAGACGGCCACAGCTGAGACGGAAACGAAGTACGTAAAGCCGTCGATCTGCTGATCGATCTGCTGTGCCAGCTCGCGCGTGGGCGCCATAACGACGGCGTTGATGGCATCCTGCGGATAGCCGCCGCGGCTCAGCCGGCTAATGATGGGCAACACATAGGCGGCCGTCTTGCCGGTGCCTGTCTGTGCGCAACCGATGAGGTCTTTCCCCGCGAGGATGGGGGGGATGGCGAGCTCTTGGATGGGTGTAGCCTCCACAAAGTTCATGGCTTCGAGTCCGTCTAACACGGCGTCGTCGAGGTCTAATTCATCAAATCTCATTGTCTTTTCTATTAAAATATGGGCAAAAATAGGGGGATTCCATGTATCGCTCCGGGGGCGCAGGGCGGGCAACACCTCCCCGCGCTAACTGTTTTTGGGGATTTAGCTGCCCTCCATGCCCCTCTACTTTTGGCGCCCGTAAACAGCAATCCATTAGATGACCATAAACCATAGCCCAAAGCGCAGGAGGCGGTTCCTCCTATACCTTATATTATATATGACCATCGCCGGAGCGCAGGCGCAGATCCTACCCGCGGACTCTACGAAAGACGATGAAGTGGCGACGCACGCCGCAGCCGGGGTAAAGAAGTTCAACTTAGACGAGGTAGTCGTCACGGCCACCCGCACGCCGAAGCGCCTCATGCAGACGCCCGTCATCACGCAGGTGATTACCGCCGCCCAGATCGAAGATCGCGGCCTGACCGACATCCGCAACCTGCTGACGCAGGAGATCCCCGGACTGGCCTTCAACGAGGTGGGCTTTGGAACGAGCATCAACCTCCAGGGCCTCGGCGGTAAGCATATCCTCTTCTTGATCGATGGCGAACGCATGGCCGGCGAGACGGGTAACAATGTGGACTACCACCGCTTGGATCCGAACAATGTGGAGCGCATCGAGATCGTTCAGGGCGCCTCGTCCGCGCTCTACGGATCGCAGGCGATGGGCGGCGTAATCAACATCATCACTAAGCGCCCCAAAGGGCCGTTCTCCGTCTCGGCGTCCATCAAGGCGGCGCCGCTCTACGAACGCAACTACACGAAGGTGGACGCTGACGATGCGCAGCGCTACTTCAAGCGCAGTGTGGATCGACCGAACCTCAACGCCGATGTGCGCATCGGTGGGCGCTGGAAGCACTGGACGGCGCAGACCACCTACTCCCACAAGAGCGCCGACGCCTACCGCCTCTTTGACCGCGACAGCGTGGTGAAATACTTCCCAGCGTACGACATCACCGTCCGCGAGCGTCGTGTGGAAACGCCCACGCAAGTCTCTGGCTACACCACGCATCAGGTGACGCAGACATTAGGCTACACGCCGTCCGACCGCCTCACGATCGGCGCCAAGGGCACGTGGTACACGATGAACAAGCACGACCTGACGCCCGACAATGCTTACGAGCATAACACGGATCTCTCCGGCTCACTCACCGCCGACTATCGCTTCAGCACGAACGCCTCGCTGCAAGCCTCCATCTATTCCGACACCTACAACCGCTTCACGGCCTTCGAGCAGCTCAGCGGACGCAACGACTTGATCTACCGCAACCGCATGACGCAGCCGCGCCTCATGTTCACCCTCGACCGCTGGCACCGCCAGTCGATCAACGTGGGCGCAGAGTCGCTCTACGAAAGCCTCTATACGGATAAGTTCGTCTCTGGTAGCTACGAGACGCGCCGCCAGAGCGCCTACTCCGTCTTCGTGCAAGACGACTGGACCATCACGCCGCGCCTCTCGCTTGTGGGCGGCTTGCGCGTGGACTACCACAACGCCTACGGCACGAACGTGGCGCCGAAGGTGGCGGCCGTCTGGCGCCTCTTCCCCCTCACGCTCCGCTTCAACTACGCCGCCGGCTATCGTTCGCCCAACCTCAAGGAGCTTTACATGAATTGGGATCACCTCGGCATGTTCATGATCTACGGCAACGAGAATCTGAAGCCCGAGCGCAACCATTACCTCTCGCTCTCCGCCGAGTACGTTTCGGAGTATGTCTATGCGATGGCCACGGGCTACGTCAACTTCTTCTCCGATAAGATCGAGGGCCTCTGGACAAACAATCAGAAGGAGCTGCACTACCGCAATGTCTCCACCGCCACGCTCTCCGGCGCCTATGCCAATGTGCGTATCAACCCCGGCGTGCCGGGCCTTTTCCTGCATCTCTCGGCCAACTGCCTCTTTCCTTCGCGCTCTGACGGCGTGCAGCTCACAGCGCGCAGTCGGCTCTCGGGCAACGTCCGCGCGGAGTACGCCTTCACCCTCGGGCGGCAGCATTTCACGCTGAACATAGGCGGCTCGCTCTTCGGCGGCAAGCGTTACGATGTGTTGGGGCGCGTCGAGGTGGGCGGCAAGGAAGTGGAAGCTTATTACGAGTCGCGTACGCCGTCGTATAGCCTTTGGAATGCTACGGTTGCGTGGCGCCCCATGCGACAGCTCCGCGTCACCATCGGCGTGGACAACCTCTTCGATTACCACGCAGGCATCATCAATTTCAACACCTATACAGGCCCCGGCCGAAGCGTGTTCGGGGCACTGCATTTCTCGATTTAATCACCTCTTATTTATACATACAATGAACAGTATCAAGAAACTTTCCGGCGGAGCCATCCTGGCCTTCTTTGCCATCTCCGCCACCCTGTCGAGCTGCGGCAGCGATAATCCCGAACCCAAGACCGGAGGCCTCGACGTGAAGCGTCACACACAGAGCCGAGCCACCTCTGTGGCGGGCGACTCTACGGACTGGGTCTACTTCTCTTTCGCTACCGGAGCCGAGGTGCAAGGCGTGACGGAGGCCAACCGCATGACGCGCTCCGATTGGGACATCGCCTTTAACCGCCGGTATATGCGTACCAACAGCGGCCGCTCGGGCAGTGGCAAAGGCGGTGCCGTGGAGACGAACAAGACGAGCTTCGCAGACGTGAACGAGGCGCCCGCCGATGGCTACGTGACGGATGTGGAGATCACCATCTCGGGTTACAGCAACGGCGCCGTGCACGATGTGAAGAGCACCGGCAACGTGGCGCTCTCCAAAGCCATCCGATTCTCCGGCCCACCCCCGACGTACACCTTTAACGATCACGTCTTCGTCGTCCGCACAGCCGATGGCAAGTACGCCAAGGTGATCTTCGAGAGCTTCCATAACAGCCAGAAGAAGAGCGGCTACATCACCTTCCGCTACGCCTACCAGCCCGACGGCAGCCGGAACCTAAAATCCAAGTAAGCCGGTAGCGATAATGACTTTTCCGAATCGCAAACGGATGCCGCGGCGCAAAGAGAAAGCGCGCACTTGGCGGCGTCTGCATAAGTGGGTGGGGCTTGTCCTCACCTTCTTTGTTTTCATGTTCGCCCTCTCCGGCATCTTCCTCAACCACCGCACGGCCATCACGCGTTGGGACTTGCCGCGCCGCTGGATGCCTCGGCAATACGTGTACGATAACTGGAACAACGGCGCCGTCGTGGGCACGCTGCGCATGGGGCCGGACAGCGTGATGCTCTACGGAAGCAACGGCGTTTGGATAGCCGACACCTTCTGCCGTGGCCTCAGCCCCTGCTCGGACGGCCTGCGCCCCGGCGCTGACAACCGGAACATCCGCGCCGTGACCGCCACCCCTGATGGCCGACTCTTCGCCATCTCCGCCCACACGCTCTACCGCTTCGATCGCACGGTGCGCCGATGGCACGACGCCGGCCATGCGCTCCCCCGCGGCGAGGCGCTGACGGATGTGCAGGCCGTGGGCGATACGCTCTTCGTCGTCACCCGCTCGCAGATCTACGCTGCCGCACCGCCCTACGACCGCTTTGCCACGCTGCCCCTGCCCACCCCCGACGACTACGATCCGCGCGTCTCGCTCTTCAAGACAATCTGGGTGACACACAGCGGCGACTTGTTCGGTTTGCCGGGCCGGCTGCTGATCGATATTGTCGGGATCGTCGTCGTCGTGCTCTGCCTCACCGGCCTCGTCGTAACCCTCTTCGACATCCCCATCCGCCTGCGCAAGCGCCGCGGCGACCCCGCCCTGCGGCTGCGCCGCGCATGGACGTTCTCCTTCCTCTGGCATAACCGGTTGGGCAGCCTCTTCATCGTCCTGTTGCTGCTGATCGTCGTCACGGGTATGTTCCTCCGTCCGCCGCTGCTCATCCCCATCGCCCGCACGCAAGTAAAGCCCGTGCCCGGCAGCACACTCCGGAGCGACAACCCCTGGCATGACCGGCTGCGCCGCCTGCGCTATGACGCCGAGGGCCATCGCTGGCTATTAGCCGCCTCGTCGGGCATCTATGCCTTCCCCACCTTCGGCGCGCAGCCCAAGAAGCTGGACAACACGCCCCCGGTGAGCGTCATGGGGCTCAACGTCTGGCAACAGACGGGCCCCGGACAGTGGGTGGTTGGTTCGTTTAGTGGCATCTATGGTTGGAACATGGCCGACGGCAGCGTGACGGACTACGATACGGGGCTTCCGCTCGGTGACAGCATGCCGCGCCATGGCCGTGGGCGCCCCACGTTCAGCAATCCCGTGAGCGGCTTCTCGGCCGACTTTGCGCAGGGGCCAGTCATTTTCGATTATGGCTACGGCGCGCGCATCGCCTCCGACCCCGAGGCCGCCTTTGCTCCCATGCCCGACGTCTTCGCCCGCGATGGCCGCATATCGTTTTGGAACTTCTGCCTCGAGCTGCATGTGGGCCGGCTCTACCGCTCGTTCCTCTTCGCCTTCGCCGACTTCTACATCTTCCTTGCCGGGCTGCTGATGCTGCTTGTGGTCGTTTCGGGTTACATCGTTTACCGCCGTAAGTATCGCCGCAAACGGAGGCCGCCGATCAGGAATCATTGACCAGCGCTCCTGCATGAATGTCTTTGAACCCTCCCGCGTTTCAGAAGGCTTAGGTGAGAAGCAGTGATTATCGGCTGAATTACGGTGCGTTCTCACTCCGCAACGCGCCTAAATCCTGAATTACGGCACGTTTTCACCCCGCAACGCGTCTAAATCCTGAATTACGGCACGTTTTCACTCCGCAACACGCCTAAATCCTGAATTACGGTGTATTCTCACTCTGCAACGCGTCTAAATCCTGAATTACGGTGCGTTCTCACTCCGCAACGCGTCTAAATCCTCCTTTTGTCGTTAGTGGCCGATAAGCAACCCCGAGACCCGCCGAGGATCGGGCACTTTTGAAAAAAGTAAAGCAAGACCCGCCGGGGATCGGGCACTTTTGAAAAAAGTAAAGCAAGACCCGCCGGGGATCGGGCACTTTTGGAAAAAGTAAAGCAAGACCCGCCAGGGATCATAATACAAAAGCCTTCGAGTTATGATCCTCGCCAAGTCTTGGACAGCCAACCGGAAATGGGCACCGCGGGCAATTGATGATGGATGTACCCGGAGCACGGCTTGGGGATCCTGAGGCCGCGCGCCCAAGAAAAAGAGGCGCCCCGCTCGCGCGGAACGCCCCCTTCGTAAATGCTACTCTCTACCCGTTATTTCAGGTAATCGATGAAGTACTGCGTGATGCGCTCATGCAGGTGCACGCTTTGGTGGCCGCGCATGTTGTGCGGCTCGCCGGGATAGACAAAGAAGTCGGGCTGCGTGCCGGCGGAGATGCACTCTTTGAGGAAGCGCAGGGCGTTCTGCGGCAGCACCACGGGGTCGTTCATGCCGATGATGATTTGCAGTTTGCCCTTCAGGTTTTTGGCCTTAGGCAGCAGGCTACCCGCGCGATAGCCCTCAGGATTATCCTGCGGGGAGCCCATGTAGAGCTCGCCGTACTGGACTTCGTACCACCTCCAGTCGATGACCGGGCCGCCGGCTACGCCCACTTTGAAGACGTCCGGGTAGGTAGTCATCAGGTTGATCGTCATGTAGCCGCCGAAGCTCCAGCCGTGGATTCCGAGGCGGTTGGCGTCGACGTAAGGCAAGGATTTGAGGAAGTCCACGCCCTTCATCTGATCCTTCATCTCCTCGATGCCGAGCTGGCGATAGGTGACCTGCTCAAAGTCGCGGCCGCGGTCGCTGCTGCCCCGGTTGTCGAGGACGAAGACGATGAAGCCCTTCTGCGCCATGTAGGCTTCCCAGCCGCGCAGGCGGTAGTGCCAGTAGGCGTCCACGTTGCGCGTCATGGGGCCGCCGTAGACGTAAACGACGGTGGGGTACTTCTTCGCGGGGTCGAAGTCGGCAGGCTTCACCAGGCGGTAGTAGAGGTCCGTACGGCCGTCGGCTGCCTTGATCGTGCCGGAGGTGATCTCAGGCTCGGCGTAGCCCTTCCAGGGGTTGTCGGCGGTGAAGTAACGCGTGCTCTTGTCGGTCTTCAGGTTGATGAAGTCGATGCAGCGCGGCACGGTCGGCTCGGAGTAATTGTCGATGATCCAGCCGCCGTCGGGCGAGAGGGCACGGTCGTGGAAGCCGCTCGGGGAGATGATGTTGGCGTGCACCCCGCGGCCGTTGTCGAGCAGCGTGCGCTTGCCGGTAGCGATGTCTACGGCGTAGAGGTTGCTCTGTATCGGGCTGCTCTCGGCCGAAAGGATGATGGCGCGTTTCCTCGCCTTGTCGAACCCAAGCAGATCATAGACGACGAAGTTGCCGCTCGTCAGCTGGCGCAGCATCTCGCCCTTGGTGTTGAAGAGGTAGAGGTGGTTGTAGCCGTCCTTCTGGCTTTGGAGGATGAACTTGTCGGCATCCCACGGCAGGAAGGTGACGGAGGTGTAGGAGGTGATGTACTTCTCGTGTTGCTCGGTGTAGAGCGTGGCGCGCTTGTCGCCCGTCACGGCGTCGTAAGCGTCGAGGCTCATCTCGTTCTGCCTGCGGTTGAACTCCTTGAGGTAAATGGTTTTGCCGTCGGGGCTCCAGCCGATGTTCACAAAGTAGCGGTCTTTAGGGCTGCCGACCTTCAGATAGATCGTCTTGTCGGCTTTTACATCATAGACGCCGACGGTCACTTCGTGAGTGGTCTGCCCGGCCATGGGGTACTTCTCTGGGGCGAGCACGGCCATGCTATCCGGGTCTACATCGACGAGGGGATAGTCGCGCACCATCGTTTGGTCCATGCGGTAGAAGGCGAGGCGTGTGCCGTCGGGATTCCAGAAGGTGCCTTTGTAGATGCCGAACATCTCGCGGTAGGCGGTGACGCCGTAGGTGATCTCGCGGCTGCCGTCGGTCGTGATCTGGCGCACCCGGCCCTCGCCGTCGATCACGTAAAGGTTATCGGTGCGGACAAACGCCGTGGCGCGCGAGGCCGGCGACCAATCGGTGTGCTCCTGAGAGTCCGCGGCCTGACGCCAAACCACCTTCCGCGCCTTCCAATCCACGAGCATGCGCTCCGTCTGATTCTTGACAAGCACGAGCGACTGCTTAGCATAGGGGAAGGTGACGTAGCGGAGGGTCTTCACGCGATGGCTATCGTCTTTGGCGCCGATCCAAGAGTTGACGTCGTCGAGGGTGAAGAGGCGCGTTTCGCGTCCGTTTGTTTTGTTGATCAGGGCGCAGAAATCCGTGTCGGTGCGCACGGCCTCCTCGCCCCACCACACGATGTTGCGGTTCTGCGGGATCATGTTGCGGTAGTTCGTTCCGCCGAAGTTGAGATCCTCCAGCGTGAAGAGTTTCTTCTGTGCCGCTCCCGTCTGGGGAAGTGCGGCGAAAAGGGTCATGGTGAGTGCCAAGGTGAAATACGATTTGATTTTCATGATGATTGTGTGATTGATTGTGTGATAAAAACATCAGCCGGTGCAAGTCTGCCGATCTCACAGTCCTGCACCGGCTTTCTTTTCTGGGGTTACGTGTCCACCGCTGCTTCCTTATATATAAAGGACAAGGCGAGGCGATCCATTAGAATTTGACTTTCGCACCAAACGATACGGTGAACGGACGGATATATCCGCCGACAGCTAAGTAGTTTTCGATATTCTTCGGTTTCAGGTCGGAGGTAGATACACCGCCACTGGCGCCGCTTACGTTCAGCAGGTTGACGAAGTTGACGGAGAAGTCCACGTTCTTATTCAGCGCATAGCTAACGCCTGCGAAGGTGGTCCAGAGGCCATTGAACTTAAAGGTGTTCAGCTTATTGATGTAGTAGGCGCTTGAGTAGCGTGCGCTCAGCCAAATGTTGAACTTGTCGTACGTATAACTCGGGTTCAGCTCAAGGATCATGTCGCTAATGCCGACTGTCTTCTTGTCGCTAAAGCTGACGTGGCTTGTCGATCCGTCTTTGAACGTCGGATTGATCTCGTAGTTCTTGTACCGCGGATCTTGCAGCGTGAAGAGAGCATGGAAGGTGAATCCCTTTGCTGGTTGCACCACCATGTCAGTAGTCCAGCCGATAGTCTGCACGTCATAATTCACGAATACAGTAGTGAAGTCCGTTTCATTCTTCGGGTTATTGAACTGTACACGCCACTTGTAGTTAGTCTGGCGGACAAACGAAAGCTGCGAAGCAAGCTGCAACCAGGAGTTATTCCAGAAGATTCCGGCGCGACCCAAGTGGATGTTCACGGGGTCGAGGTTCGGCATTTCCTCACCGGCGAAGTCGTAAGCGTAAGGGTGCCTCATGGCGAAGACATATTCAGCCGTCAGGCCAAAACCATCGAGCAGGGTGTAGCGACCATTGATGGCGGCAGCAGGGTTGATCCATTTTTTTGAGATGTCGATCAGCTTGCCATCCTTGATGCTCCAGTTCTCTTTGCGCTTGTTCTCGGGATAATCAGCTGCGACGCCGCCCGTTTTGCGGTATTGCATGTAAGCCATCGGTGTCAATCCGCCGATGCCGTAGTATTCCATGCGAAGACCGCCAGAAAGCCAAAGCCGATCGGTGGCTTGCCAGTCGTCGGAGGCATAGAGGGCGGCTTTTTCCTCGTGCATGTCCATGTACTCTCCCGTCCAGTTGCAATCAGTGATGAACTTGCCCTTCTGGAGCAGCCATACGGGCGACTTCTCTAAGGTTTGCACCATTGTTCCGGCGCTGGAGTTGACGAACGAACGCCCCCACCAGAAGTTCATACCCGTGCGCCAGCTGTGGCGAGCAGAAGAGCGAGAGAGTTCGGCCGTCGTCATCCATGTCGATTCGAAACCCTTATCGCGGCTCAGGTAACGCTGCAAATATTTGCCTGTGTACTCCTCTCCCACCTTATGGCCTTTAGCATCGTAGGCGTAGGTGAAGCCATCGCCTTTCTTGGCATCGTCGATTCCCATTTCGTCGGGGCGTGCCTGATCGAGGTTGCCACGGCGCACCTTGCTGGAGACGTAGAGCTTGACGCCGTTGTCGAACTCGTAGTCGAGGCGGGCCAAGAGATCGTTGCTGTGGTTGGCATTATTCTCTAAGCGGAGCACGTCTTTATACTCGCCATCCACCACGTCGTAGTAGCGATAGCGGCCGTTGTTGGGCATCAGGTTGTCGCGGCCCAGCTTGAAACCTGGGTACTCCTTCGAGGTGCCGTCGCCGACGTAGTAGTACGGGCCGATGTTGTCGAAAAAGAGGCGGGTGTTGACGTGTTTGTAGAGGAGGCTAACGACGCCTTTGCCATCGTTCCACGTCTTGGTGAGGCCGGCTTTGAAGATTTCCATCTTATCAGCCATGTCAGCGTCTTCTAACTTGATCGTTCCCGGATCGTGATTAACGAACATGCCGGCTGTGTAGCTCCACCCTTTTCCGATGGGGCCGGAGAGGGCGATGTCGAAACGTTGCAAGCCGTAGATGTTGGTGTTGTAAGCGGCTCGGCCTTCAAACTTTTCCGACCCACGGCGGGTGGTGGAGAGCACGGTGTAGTTCACCGTTCCGTTTGTGATGGCGCTTTCGCTGATGGACGAGAGCCCGATGTGGTCGTGGATGCCCATGGCTGTCCAATAGAAATAGGGCACGCCGGGCCACTCGTCGTACGTCACGGGCAGGCCATCCTCGAAGATGGTTGCTGACACACCGGCCGGCAGTCCGATTGAGATTTGTCGCGGACGGTTTTCGGCCGATGCATTAAGCAATACGTTTCGATTCTTTACCTCTTTGGTATTAGGCACCGATGCGGTGTCTTTGCTCACTACGTCATGCTGTGCATGTGCCGCAAAGGGCAGAGCGAGCGCTGCGGATAGAATAATGATACTGGTTTTCACGATTGAGATTGTGTTATAAAATGACTATTTGATATGTGTTCCTATGGGGGATGTGTGTGTGCGTTACGCGGCGCTGCAAGTAAAGAATTGCCCAGAGCGAGCAGCAGCTTGATTGCTTTTGCTGTTCACTCCGGGCAATGACTTTATTCGGTGTAGAAATCAATTAAATGTTTCAACGCGCGCTTGCAGATGGGGCAGAACTCGGGAAATCGATTCGTTCGCATTCGGCAATCCTGGAAACCGCGGTAGACGCCCTTCTGGTTATAGCCTGCGCCCTCGTAGACGCCCACTTCCGCTTTATACTTCTCCGTGGCCGGCGTCGGTACGGGCGTCCCTTTTTTGATCAGGTCTTCCCACTTGTTGTGGAAATTGACGAGTGTCGTCAGGTTGGGCTCCCACGGCTCGATGTCGTGCGGGTAAAGCGGGATCTCTTCGCCTTCAAACGCGTATTCGTCGCCTAACCCGGCGATGCTATGACCAAACTCGTGAACGACGACGGGCTTAAACTCGCTGTGGCGCGTAGACGTCAGGTTGTAGGAGTTGTAAATACCACCGCCGCCGTACGTCTCGGAGTTAACAAGGACGATAATGTGCTCGTAAGGTGTGCCCGCCAGCTGGTCGTGCATGTCGCGCAGGTTGAGTGTGGTCAGGTAGCGATCGCTGTAGAAGGTATCGAAGTGGGAACCGAGCACGGTGTTTTTCCACACGCCTTTCGAGGGCACGCTTGTGCCGCTCTCCTTCGACTCGGACATGACGGCGATGACGTTAAACTTGGCCTTGGTCGACTTGAATGGTTCATGTGAAAAGAGTGCTTCCATGGCCTCGGTGGCGTGTGCAATAAAGTCTGCCATATCCTCCTTGCGGTAGCCCTCAGCCACGTACGCGATGTGCATACACTTGTTGGTGTCGGCGGCTTGCATGAGTACCTTATAAGGAGTCACGTCTTTCTCGCCGATGTGCTTAATCAAGATGTCGGTGGGGACGACGCGATGGGTGTAGGTGGCCAAAACGCCGAGACGGCTGGTGCGCAGCTCGACGGTTATATCGACGGTGTCTTTTGGCATGGGCACGAGGAAGACGTTTTCAAACGATTTCCTCACTTGTTTGGCCTCGGGATAGGCGAGCCACTCTTGAAAGAGGGTGGAGAAGGAGTTTTTGTAGATCACGCGGCCGTCTTTCGCGCGGACGGTGATGTCGCCGTTGCCTGCGGTGGGCACTTCGGCGAGGTGTTGTCGCTTGCCGTACCAACGCGGCATGGCGTTCAGCCGGATGACGGAGATCTCTTGCTTGTTTACGTCGCCGGTGAAGTCGTAATCGATGCGTAGGGTTCTGTCCTCGAAGTAATCGTGGAAATCTTGCGCGGAGGTTGCTGCGGCGCAAAGGATACATAGAGTGAAGATGACTTTTTTCATACAGGCATTTGTATTTCTTGGGTTAAACTTGAATTAATATTTCGGGCCAAAGGTAAACTAAAAGCCTCCGGATGGCAGTGTGAGACGTGTTTTATACCAAAGGTGTGGACGAGGGGAGTAAAAAATACCGGATACACGTGTTGAGGATGCTCCTCAAGCGTATATCCGGTATGATTTGATGCGTCCCTTGGGACGGGAGGTGTGTGCACGCGCGCCGATGGGGGATGCGGCGACGGTTGCTGATTACAATTCGTAATCAGGCGCCGCCCTCTGGCTTCTTAGGCGGCTCTTCGGGCTGGTGGATGTCGTCGCCACCGCCCGTATCGGGCTTCTTGGGCGGTTCCTCGGGCACATGGATGTCGTCGCCACCGCCGGGCTTCTCTGGCTGCTTCGGATCCTTCGGGTTTTTCGGGTCCTTGGGCTGCTTGGGGTCCTTGGGGTTTTTCGGATCCTTCGGCTTCTTGTCGGCGATGGTCTGCCGGTTAGCCAGAGTGGTCTTCTGATGGTTGATGTGCGAGTTTACGCTCTCGACAAAGTCCTTATAGGGCGTGTCGCCACTGACTACGACTAAGGCGTTGACTGTCTCCACGAGCTTGAGGTAGGCTGCGTCGCAGGCTTGGCGCTTCTGCCTGATGACGCCGATTATCTTCGCTCGTTCTTCACGGGCGCGCTTCTTCACGGCGGCTAAGTAGGCTGTTTGTTTCTCTTCCAGATCGTCGACGAAGGCCTTGATGCCGGTCTGGGTGAGCTTGCTTGTGTCCAGCGCGCGGAAGTCCTGAATCAGGTTACGCAGGGTGCCAGACTCTTGGTTCTGTGGCTGATCGACGATGCTTCCGCCGCCGTACTTTTTGAAGATGGCTACGGCATCGGCACCTATCACGGCGATGTTTATGTCTGGATGCCCGGAGACGCCACGCACGAAGGTGAAGAATTTTGTGCAGGCATTGTCGCGCTGACGATCCAAGTCGGACACCTCGGCGGCTGACGGCACGCTCAGAGCGGCCTTGAGCGATGTGTCGAACTCTCCGAATGCCTTTCCATGATCTTCGACGACGGCTTTCAGTCCTGCGGTGTATCCGGGAGCCGACTCGGTCAGTGGCAGTTGGTCTGTCTCGTTCTTGACTAACTCTTGGAAGCCGAAATCTTCCTGTACTCTTAGTTTCGTAATGTTGATGGTAGATATTTTCATGTCTGCTCTGTATAAGAATGATTATTCGTTCGGAGGGCGAATATCTTTCTTTTTTTCATTTCTCCAAATTTTTGTCATCGATCATGCCTGATTTTTTTGGAAAGGATGATTGCCGGAGGGCGGGGGGGCTTCCGTCAGCCCGAGGGGGCGATGGATGAATGTTTAATTGTTAATTGTTAATTATTACGGGGCATTGACGGGCCGCGATGGGGTTTCCGGCGGCCTGAAAGGTCGCAGGATGATAGCCCAGGGCAACGCCCTGGGTTCGGACGGTGTGAAAAAAATCCCGCATCCTGCAAGCCACCCCCCGACCTGCCCTCAGCAGGTCGGGGGGTGGCTTACAGGATGCGGGGGATGGGTCGTGCATTACATCCCCAGGGTACCGCTCCGCCCTTGGCGTCGCTCTACCCTGGGCTATCATCCAGCGGCCCTTCAGGCCGCACCAGGTACACGTTTGTGAACCATTTCCGATTGGATATAATAATTGTTGACGGGCAGCGATGGGGTTTCCGGCGTTGGATTTTTGTAGGGGCGAAAAATTTTTCGCCCCTACGATTATCGGGAAGGTTAATTGACGGTCGGCAATTGTGCTTCCCCCCCTTAGGGAAGCTGATTTCCGGCCGGCGATAGCACTTACTTTTTGGGGGAAGCTGATTTCCGGTCGGCGACAGTGCTTACTTTTTAGGGGAAGCTGATTTCCGGCCGGCGATGGTGCTTACTTTTTGTGGGAAGCTGATTTCCGGCCGGCGATGGTGCTTACTTTTTGGGGGAAGCTGATTTCCGGTCGGCGACGGTGCTTACTTTTTGGGGGAAGCTGATTTCCGGCCGGCGACGGTGCTTACTTTTTGGGGGAAGTATAGAAAACAGCAGTTTGGAGTACTCCGGAAAACGGATATGCACTATATATTTGCTACGAATCTACAAACCAAATGAGATGAGAACTGTTGCTTGCTTACTTTTCCTCGCCTCCCTTGCCGTACAGACTATCGCACAAGATCGGGTGCTTGAGCCTGCCACGATAGAGGTGCATTATCACCACACGATGCAGCGCGACACGGTGAGACGGCTGGCGACGGAGACGGACTCCATGATCCTCCGAATCGGAGCGAGCGCGAGCCAGTTTTTTAGCCGTCATACCTTTTATTATGACTCGTTGTGGAACGACCCTGATGGTCGCGCGACGGCCGAAGCGCTGACGCTCGAGGCCTTTCGCACGCGCAATCATTCGAAAGAGCCGCGGGTGGGAACGACTTACGATTACCTCTACAAGAATTACCCGGCGGGGCGAGTCACGACGACTAACGAACAGTTTCACGTTGCCTGCCGCTACGACGAGGTCATACCCTCGATCTCGTGGGTGATGGCCGACTCCGTCCGCACGATACTCGGCCACCCGTGCCGCATGGCGACGGCCGACTTTCGCGGTCGTCATTGGATGGCTTGGTTCGCGACGGACATCCCCGTCAGCGACGGCCCATGGAAGCTCGGCGGACTGCCGGGGCTAATCCTCGAGGCGTATGACCGGGGCAACGACTACCGTTATACGGCCGTCCGGATCGTGGAGAGCGGCCTCCAGCCCGTGACTTTCTACTGTTTCGATGGCAAACCCTTCTTCGACACCGATCGCCTGACCTTCCTCCGCTCCCAGCGTGCCTTCCTCAGCGGACAAGGCAACGTCTACGACATCGAATTGATCCGCGCGATCGTGCAATCCGGCCGCCGGAAGACCTACATGCAGCGCGAGGCCCATCGGCTGCTCTTCGATCCATTAGAAAGGGATTACTAATACGATAGGATATGAAAACGATTCGCTACATCTTGTTATTTACGGTGTTGGCCATCCATACCTCGGCACAAAAGGACGTGCTCGACCGCGCATCTATGAAGTGTATGTATCGGGCGACGCAATTAAAGGATACGCTCGACGTCGCTTTTTATGAAGACCTCTTGATACTGCAGATTGGACCCCAAGTCTCCAAATGTTTCAGCTATTACACCTTCCAGAACGACTCTCTCCGACAGACGCCGGAGGGACAACGGCAGGCGAGCGAGCTTTTTAATCATGCCTTGGCCGATTTCCATAAGCATCGCGACCGTAGCCGGTTCCTGAATAGCTTTCCGCGCAACCGCACCGTCACAATCGTTTATAAGAATCACCCCACGGGCGCCATCACCGTGACCGACGGACTGCGGGAAGATCAAGTGACGTATCGCGACACCCTCAACGCCCAGCAGTGGACGATCGTCGACAGCACGCGCGAGGTGTTAGGATATACGTGTCAGCAAGCGACGGCCGACTTTCGCGGTCGCCGATGGACGGCTTGGTTCGCGACGGACATCCCCGTCAGCGACGGCCCGTGGAAGCTCGGCGGACTGCCGGGGCTGATCCTCGAGGCGTACGATAAGGGCCATCAATATACGTTTACAGCCGTCGGGCTGGAGCGGGTAGCGGAGGAACCGATCGTCTTCACCCGTCGCGGAGGGAAGAATGGCTACCGGACGGTGGACAGGCGTGCTTTCCTCAAAGCGAAAATGTTCGATTTGACGCACGGCGGCGCACTCGGCGCGTCGGGTCTGAAGTCGACGGACTACGAACCTGTATATATGGATCTGATAGAGAGGGATTACAAGTGATGAGACACTTCCTTATTTTTTTATTATTTATGACGGGCATCGCGGCCACGGCCCAGCGGGTGACCCTATCGGGAACGGTGACCGACGGCGCTAACGGCCAACCCATAGCGGGTGTGCTCGTCACAGTGCGCCCTTCCGGAACACAGAAAGTGCTGGCGTTCACGCAAACGATGGCTAACGGACGGTTCGAAGTGACGCTGACGGCCGACGCGACCGATCGCGTGCTCCACTTTTCGATGATGGGCTACGCCGCACGTACGCTCCCGATCGAGAAAGGCCGAACGACGTACGACGTGACCCTTAAAGAACAGGCCACAGCGCTACGGGAGGTCGTCATCCGTGCTCCCAGCATTCACGAAAGGGGGGACACTATCACATATATCGTCTCCCGATTTGCGACAACGGCCGACCGCTCGCTGGGCGACGTCCTCAAAAAGATGCCAGGCATCGAAGTCGAGAAGAGCGGGGCCATCAGCTACAACGGAAAGCCTATCAACAAGTTCTACATCGAGGGTAAGGACATGCTGGGGGGCCGATACGGCATAGCGACGAACAATATCCACCCCAGCGACGTGGGTAGCGTGGAGGTGATGGAGAACCACCAACCGGTGAAAGCGCTGGAGAATATCTCTTTTTCTCAAAACCCGGCCATCAATATCCGCCTGAAGGAGGACGCCAAGGCGCGCTGGGTGGGGACAGCCAAGGCGGCCGTCGGCGCGAGTCCTTTCCTCTGTGATGGAGAGCTGGCGCTGATGCGTTTTAAGCAGAAATCGCAAACGTTAAACACGTTGAAGTCGAACAACACGGGTCGCGACGTGACGCGTGAGGCCGCGTTGCTCATCGATGGCGAGCGTGCCGAATCGGCTCTCATGGAGCATATCGACGTGTCCCCTGACCGCCTGCGGGCTATCGACGGCGACCGCAGTCGTTTCAACCGTTCTCACCTCGTGACGACGAACAACCTCTGGGGCGTGTCCAAAGATTTTGACCTCACGTCGCAAGTCACCTATGGCAACCACCGCCTCACGTCCGACGTGGCCAGCAGCCAGACGTATTTCCTCGACGACTCGACCGTTTTCACCGAATCTGACGAGCACACCCTCAGCCGCCGCCATACCTGCACGGGCGACATCACGCTGACGGCCAACACCCCGTCCTTATACGTTCGCAACAAGCTGCAAGTCGACCTCCGGTGGGACGACACGCACCAATCCGTCCGTGGCACCTACCCCAACCATCAAGTAGCCATCCTGCCCCGCCGTTCCTTCTCCGACGAATTGGAGCTGATCCGTCGCCACGGCCGGCGCGCCTACTCGCTCTATTCGCTCAACGTCTACCGCGCCCATCCGCACCGCCTCACCGTCCACCGGAGCGACGGCGACGAGCAGCAACAGTGCGTCGAGTCGTCCGTTTTTTACACCCACACGCATACGGCGTTCTCGTTCTATTTCGACCCCGTCGCCCTCTCCCTGCGCGCGGGCCTCGTTGGCACCTGGAGGAGCTTGCGCAGCACGTTGACCGGCCTCTCGGACTCGCTCGGCAGCCTCCGCAATGACATGTCGACGCGTCGCCTCCGCCTGTACGTCTCCCCCGAGCTGGCGTACCGTCACGCCGACTTAGAGGCGACCGTCCGACTGCCGCTCTCCCTCCTCCCCTATCGCCATACGGATCACCTCACCGGCTACATCACCACTCGCGGACATCTCCTTCTGGCGCCCACGGCTTACATCAAGTGGTACCTTACTTCGCGACTCACCCTGTCCGTCGACGGTCGCCTATCCCCCATCGCGCCTGACGAACGGACGTTCTACAACGGCCTTATTCTGCGCGATTATCGCCTCCTGACGCAAGGCGCCATCGATAATCATTTGGGGAATTATGCCTCGACTGGCATCACCGTCCGTTACCGTTATCCGCTTCGTGCGTTGTTCGCCCACGCCTCCGCCGGCTACGTGCAGAGTCACCGTCCGCGCACCGTCGACAGCCGTTTCCTCGGCGCCTACCTCCTCCAGACCACCGTCCCCGAGCCGTCCGACACCCGGTCGTGGACAGCCGACGCCAGTCTGAGCAAGGGTATCGACGCCCTTCGCAGCATTGTCACCCTGAGCGCCAGCTTCACCTCCACTCGAGGCATGGCCTACCGCAATCGCAAGCCCACTTTTTTCACGTCCACCACCCGCGACGCTAATTGCAAACTCTCCACCCGCCTCGCGACCTGGTGCAACACCGCCTACGAGCTCTCGCTCTCCCAGAGCACGCTTCACGTCGAGCATCCCGACCTCCGCTCCTCCTACCTCGACCTCTCTGAGCGCCTCACGCTACACCTCATCCCGCATCGCATGTGGAGCCTACGCCTCACGGCTGAGCACTACAGCAACGAAATCGCCGACGGACTCCGCAAGCAACTCCTCCTGGCCGATGCCGAGCTGACATGCACCCTGAAAGGAGGCTGGGAGGTGAACGTTTCCGCCCGCAACCTCTTCAACCGCCGCACCTACGCCTATACCCTTTACGACGGCCCAGCCACCTTCCGCAAATCCTATCTCCTCCGCCCACGCAACCTCACCGCCGGCCTCTTCTTCCGCTTCTGAAGCTCCATCGCTGACCGCCGCTCTCCCTCTCCCCAAAAAGCAACCGACTCACCCCGTCGCCCCCTCCCCTACCCTATCCTTATACCAACCAACACCCCCCGGCAGGTGCACTACCTTAATCAGGAATGAACTATCCCTTCCTGACGTATACTCAGTATTTCAAAAGATTTACTGAGACACTCTCGTATAACCCTAAAACGATTCTTCCTAAGCCCTCCAGCCCGCCAGTAACAGCCAATCCAAAACGAATTAAGACCTCCCGCTCCCCGGAAATAGCTAATCCAAAACGGATTAAAGCCTCCCGCCCCCCGGAAACAGACCACCCGAAACGGATTAAGGCCTCCCGTCCCTCGGAAACAGCCCACCAAAAACAAATTAAGGCCTCCCACCCCTCGGAAATAGCCCATCCGAAATAAGTTAAAGTCAATCAGCAATAGATTGCAAAGATTGGAGATGTCCGGCGGCCTGAAAGGTCGCTGGATGATAGCCCAGGGCAACGCCCTGGGCTCAGGCGACGCAAAAAAACGTCCCTCGAAAGCCTCCATCCACCCTGCCCCCAGCAGGGTGGATGGAGGCTTTCGAGGGAGCAGGGGATCGGACGGGCATCGCATCCCCAGGGGCCGCTCCGCCTTTGGCATCGCTCTACCCTGGGCTATCATCCAGCGGCCCTTCAGGCCTCCCGCCCCCCGGGAACAGCCCTCCCGAAACAGATTAAGCCCTCCCGTTTCTCGGAAACAGACCACCAGAAACAGATTAAGACTTCCCGCTTCAAATCCCTTAAAAACAAACATGAAAAAAGCCCTGCCGGCGGATCGTTGTTCCACCGGCAGGGCTTTCGTTTTACCCTCCACCTCTAAACTTTACCTGCTCATAATCACAGAATCGAGAACGCCACCGTCAGGCCAGCCATAACGATCGAGACCATCGACATGAGCTTGATGAGGATGTTCAACGACGGGCCGGAGGTGTCCTTAAACGGGTCGCCGACGGTGTCGCCCACCACGGTAGCCTTGTGTGCCTCAGAGCCCTTGCCGCCCATGTTGCCTTCCTCGATGTACTTCTTCGCGTTGTCCCACGCTCCGCCCGAGTTGGCCATGAAAACAGCCAAGACGAAGCCCGCTCCCAGACCGCCGACAAGCAGACCGAGCACGCCCGACACGCCAAAGAGGATGCCGACAAGCACGGGGACGGCGATCGCTAAGAGTGACGGGAAGAGCATTTCACGCTGCGCCCCCTGTGTCGAGATGGCCACGCAACGCGCATAGTCTGGCGTCGCCTCGCCAGTCAAGATGCCCTTGATCTCGCGGAACTGCCGGCGCACTTCTTCCACCATCTTTCCCGCCGCACGCCCTACGGCGTTCATCGTCAGCCCACAGAAGAGGAAGGCCATCATCGAACCAATGAAGACACCGATCAAAACCTTCGGGTTCATCAGGTCCACCTGGTAGTAAGCCATGAAATCGGGAATCGTAGCCTGTGCCACCTCCACGGTGCGGCCGGCTATCTCGATCGTTGTCGTGCCAATATGTTGCAGGCCGATCTTCACCTCTTCGATGTAAGAGGCCAACAGCGCGAGCGCCGTCAAAGCGGCCGATCCGATAGCGAAGCCCTTGCCCGTGGCCGCGGTCGTATTTCCCAAGGCATCGAGCACGTCGGTGCGTTGGCGCACATGCGGCTCAAGGCGACTCATCTCCGCATTGCCACCCGCGTTGTCCGCGATGGGACCGTAGGCGTCCGTGGCCAGCGTGATGCCAAGCGTGGAAAGCATGCCGACAGCCGCGATGCCGATGCCATAAAGGCCGAGGCTTAGGTTATGCGCCGTCAGCAGATTGGCCGTGTCGAAGCCCGTAGCGAAGAGAAACGCCAGGATGATGGCCGCAGCAACGGTGATGACCGGTATCGCCGTCGAGATCATGCCCATTCCGAGGCCGGAGATGATGACCGTCGCCGGGCCCGAGGCCGCACTTTCAGCAATCGTTTGCGTCGGCTTATGCGAATGCGACGTGTAGTATTCCGTCGATTGCCCAATGATGAA
>MIQB01000021.1 GCA_002890585.1 Tannerella sp. oral taxon 808 | reverse complement strand
AGATCAAAAACACCAGTACTTGGGCTTACCGCCAAGTGGCGGAGATCAAAAACACCAGTACTTGAGCTTACCGTAGGGGTACGGAGATCAAAAACACCAGTACTTGAGCTTACCGTAGGGGTACGGAGATCAAAAACACCAGTACTTGAGCTTACCGTAGGGGTACGGAGATCAAAAACACCAGTACTTGAGCTTACCGTAGGGGTACGGAGATCAAAAACACTCGTACTTATGCTTACCGTAGGGGTACGGAGATCAAAAACACTTGTACTTATGCTTACCGTAGGGGTACGGAGATCAAAAACACTCGTACTTATGCTTACCGTAGGGGTACGGAGATCAAAAACACTTGTACTTATGCTTACCGTAGGGGTACGGAGATCAAAAACACTCGTACTTATGCTTACCGTAGGGGTACGGAGATCAAAAACACTTGTACTTATGCTTACCGTAGGGGTACGGAGATCAAAAACACTCGTACTTATGCTTACCGTAGGGGTACGGAGATTAAAACCACTCGTACCCCAAGCTTTCCGTAGGGGTACGAACACCTCTTGCAAGCCTACAGGAGGCACCGCACCCTCCGGCCTTTTGACCCGACGAAAAAGGGAAAGCGAGGGACGCCTCCCTCGTTCACTCCCCATCGATGCGTTGTTTCTTCTTAATCCAAAGTGAGGCTCAAGCAAAGCCCCTTGAGTTCATGGAGCAACACATTGAGCGACTCCGGGATGCCCGGTGTCGGCATGTTGTCGCCCTTCACGATGGCTTCGTAAGCCTTCGATCGGCCCACGACGTCGTCAGACTTCACCGTCAAGATCTCCTGCAAGATGTGCGCGGCGCCGAAGGCCTCGATGGCCCAAACCTCCATCTCTCCGAAGCGCTGCCCACCAAATTGCGCCTTACCACCAAGTGGTTGCTGCGTGATGAGCGAGTACGGCCCGATGGAACGCGCGTGCATCTTATCGTCCACCATGTGCCCCAGCTTCAGGAAGTAGGTTACGCCCACCGTGGCCGGCTGGTCGAAGCGCTCGCCCGTGCCACCATCGTAGAGGTACGTCTTACCGTAACGCGGAAGGCCGGCCTTGTCCGTCCATTCGTTCAAATCATCGATCGAAGCACCATCGAAAATGGGTGTAGCAAACTTCACATTGAGTGTCTTCCCGGCCCAGCCCAAGACGGCCTCGAAGATCTGCCCGAGGTTCATTCGCGAGGGCACACCCAGAGGATTCAGGCAGATGTCGACCGGCGTACCGTCCTCAAGGAAGGGCATGTCTTCCTGCCGCACGATCTTCGAGACGATGCCCTTGTTGCCGTGCCGTCCGGCCATTTTGTCACCCACCTGGATCTTGCGCTTCTTCGCGATGTAGACTTTCGCAATCTGCACAATGCCCGTCGGCAGCTCGTCGCCCACGGTGAGGTCAAACTTCTTACGCCGCAGCTCGGTGTCCAGCTCCTTATACTTCTTCAGATAATTCACGATGAGCTGCTTAATCAGCTCATTCTTGTGCGCATCGGTCGTCCATTTGCTCACCTGTATGGCATTGTAGTCCAGCTCCTCAAGCATCTTGCGCGTGAACTTCACACCGCGGGCGATGACCTCCATATTCAGATAATCCTTCACCCCCTGCGAAGTCTTTCCGCTCGTCAACGACTGCAACTTGTCAACCAACGAGGTCTTCAATTTCGACAGCTTCTCTTCATACTCTTCATCGATTTTCGGAAGTATCGCCTTGTCGGCCATCCGTGCCGAGGCGCGCTTCTTCACCATTTTCGAGAAGAGGTTTGTCTTAATCACCACCCCGTGCAACGAGGGTGTAGCCTTCAGCGAAGCGTCCTTCACGTCGCCAGCTTTATCACCGAAGATGGCGCGCAGCAGTTTCTCCTCCGGCGTGGGATCCGACTCTCCCTTTGGCGTAATCTTCCCGATCAGGATGTCGCCCGGTTTCACGTGTGCACCGACGCGGATAATGCCCCGTTCGTCGAGATCCTTGATGGCATCTTCGCTCACGTTCGGGATGTCAGAGGTCAACTCCTCCATGCCTCGCTTCGTTTCGCGCACCTCCAAGATGTATTCGTCTACATGCACCGACGTAAAGAAGTCTTCCCGCACCATCCGTTCGTTGAGCACCACCGCGTCCTCGTAGTTATACCCCTTCCACGGCATGTAGGCCACCTTCACGTTGCGCCCCAGCGCCAGTTCTCCGTTTTGTGTGGAATAACCTTCTGTCAAGATGTCACCCTTCTTCACCCGTTGCCCCACATGGCAGATCGGCCGCAGATCGACCGTAGTGCTCTGGTTTGTCTTGCGCCATTTGGGGATGTTGTATGTCTTCACCGCATCCTCGAAGCTGATAAATTCCTCTTCCTCCGTGCGGTCGTATTTGATTTTAATACATGTAGCATCTACGAAGACGATCTCACCCTCTCTCTCAGCGATCACCTGCGTTCGCGAGTCACGCGCCACTTGCTCTTCAATGCCCGTCCCCACGATCGGAGCATCCGTGCGTATCAGCGGGACAGCTTGGCGCATCATGTTCGATCCCATCAGCGCACGGTTCGCATCATCATGCTCAAGGAAGGGGATCAACGCCGCCGCGATCGATGCGATCTGTGTCGGAGAGACGTCCATCAAATTCACTTTGTCTGGCTCCACAACAGGGAAGTCCGCCTCATAACGCGCCTTGACCCGGTCAAGCATAAAGTGCCCCTCGTCGTCCAATGGCGTGTTTCCCTGCGCCACGATCTTATTTTCTTCTTCCTCTGCGGTGTAATAAGTAATGGCCTCATCTGAGAAATCCACTTTCCCATTTTCCACCTTGCGATAAGGCGTAGCGATAAAGCCCAAATCGTTGATCTTGGCATACACACACAGCGATGAGATCAATCCAATGTTCGGTCCCTCCGGCGTCTCGATGGGGCAAAGGCGACCATAATGTGTATAGTGCACGTCTCGCACCTCAAATCCAGCACGCTCACGCGACAATCCGCCCGGCCCCAGCGCTGACAAACGGCGCTTATGTGTGATCTCGGCCAGCGGGTTTGTCTGATCCATAAACTGCGACAGGGCGTTCGTTCCGAAGAACGAGTTCACAACCGACGAAATCGTCTTGGCATTGATCAAGTCAATCGGAGTAAAGACTTCATTATCGCGCACATTCATGCGTTCACGCACTGTGCGCGCCATTCTCGCCAGCCCCACACCGAATTGATTATACAGCTGCTCACCAACCGTGCGCACACGACGATTACTCAAGTGATCAATATCATCAACTACAGCCTTGGAGTTGATCAGCTCAATCAAGTATTTGATGATTTCAATGATGTCTTCTTTCGTCAGCACCTTCGTGTCTGCACCAATGGACAAATTCAGTTTGCGATTGATACGGAAGCGCCCCACATCTCCCAAGTCGTAACGCTTCTCAGAGAAAAACAGATTGTTGATCACCTCTCTGGCACTGGCATCATCTGCCGGATCTGCATTCCGCAACTGACGATAGATATACAGCACAGCTTCCTTCTCCGAATTACTCGGATCCTTCTGCAACGTATTGTAGATAATCGCGTAATCAGACAGGTTCTGATCCCCACGATGCAGCAAGACGTATTGTGCACCCGAGTCTACGATAGTGCTAATATTCTCCTCATTAAGCTCAGCCTCACGGTCAATGACCACATCATTTCGCTCAATCGAAACAACCTCACCCGTGTCTTCATCCACAAAATCCTCAACCCATGTCTTCAACACACGCGCAGCCAATTTGCGCCCGATGTATTTCTTCAGATTGGTCTTCGTAACCTTCACCTCCTCAGCCAAATGGAAGATCTCCAAGATGTCTTTATCGCTCTCATATCCAATGGCGCGAAGCAAAGTCGTAACCGGGAGCTTCTTCTTCCGATCAATGTATGCATACATGACATTATTAATGTCCGTAGCAAACTCAATCCAAGACCCCTTAAACGGAATAATTCGAGCCGAATAAAGTTTCGTCCCATTAGCATGCACACTCTGACCGAAAAACACACCCGGCGAACGATGCAACTGAGAAACGACCACGCGCTCAGCCCCATTAATGACAAACGTCCCCCGCTCTGTCATATACGGAATCGGACCTAAGTAGACATCCTGAATTACCGTATCAAAATCTTCATGCTCCGGATCCGTACAATACAATTTCAACTTTGCCTTTAGAGGGACACTATATGTCAATCCACGCGCGATGCATTCGTCAATTGAATAACGCGGTGGATCTACATAATAATCCAAGAACTCCAGCACGAAGTTGTTTCGCGTATCCGTTATGGGGAAGTTCTCAGAAAAGACTTTGTATAAGCCTTCTTTCTTCCTCCTCTCCGGCGGCGTATCGAGTTGCAAGAAGTCTTGGAAGGACTTTAACTGTACTTCGAGAAAGTCCGGATAGGACAAAAACTTTTTTATCGAAGCGAAATTTACTCTCTGGGCTTGGGATGTTGAAGACATGCTCTATTGATAGAATTAATTCTGAACTAATGAAATAGACACAAAAAGGTTAAGTATCCCCACACACAGGGGGAGACTTAACCAATGAATACCTGACAAACAGGATATAGAGACTACTTAAGCTCAACTTCAGCTCCAGCCTCTTCTAACCTCTTCTTCAAATCCTCTGCCTCGGCCTTTGCTACACCTTCCTTTACGTTATTAGGAGCGCCATCAACCAAGTCCTTAGCTTCCTTCAATCCCAGACCAGTAAGTTCCTTCACCAATTTGACGACAGCCAATTTGCTAGGACCTGCTGCCTTCAATACCACATCAAACGATGTCTTCTCTTCAACAGCAGCGGCACCTTCTGCCGGACCTGCAGCAATTGCAACAGCCGCAGCTGCCGGCTCAATGCCATACTCGTCTTTCAATATCGTTGTCAACTCACTGACTTCTTTTACGGTGAGATTCACTAACTGTTCTGCTAAAGCTTTCAAATCTGCCATTTCTTTATGATTTAATTGATTATTATCTCTGTATTAATTAATAAGTTATCTCTTCTCGAGAGTTTGTAAGACACCATGTATAGCCTGCCCAGAGGAAGACTGCAATGCTGAGATCAAATTCTTTATCGGCGATTGTAACAAGCCGACTACATCTCCCAACATCTCTTCTCGACTCTTCAAGCCGGCCAAAGTATCCAAGTGTTCAACTCCTACATAAAAACTCTCCTGAACATACGCGGCTTTCAATTGAGGTTTTCCCTCGCCTTTCGTTCCCTTCGTAAAGTTCTTAATCAGTCTGGCTGGAGTATTCACCACATTAGAAAACATGACGGCTGTATTCCCCTTCAGCGTAGAATACAATGCTGAATAATCGGCATCCATATTCTCCAACGCCCTCTTAAACAGGGTATTTTTTACAACAACCAATTTCACATTTTCCTTAAAGCATAACCTCCTCAACGCACTTGTCTTCTCCGCGTTTAATGCTTCGATGTCCGTCAAATAGAAGTTATCGTATTCCTTCAGAGTCTCAGTCAATTGCCCTATAACAGTACTCTTATCTTCCTTTTTCATCGTACTCACTTTTAAGTATTACTCATCAACCGACTTCGGTTCCACTCTAATACCTGGACTCATGGTGCTGGAAAGATAAATGCTCTTTATATAGGTACCCTTCGCAGCCGTGGGTTTCAACTTAATCAGTGTGGAGATAAACTCCTTTGCATTCCCACTTATCTGCTCCGGTTTAAACGAGACCTTTCCAATGGAAGTATGAACAATTCCAGCCTTATCGACCTTAAAATCAATTTTACCTTGCTTTACTTCCTTCACGGCACTTCCAATATCATTGGTCACCGTTCCACTCTTCGGATTAGGCATCAAACCTCGCGGCCCCAAGATGCGTCCCAAGGCTCCGATCTTACCCATAATAGATGGCATCGTAATGATGATGTCTACATCAGTCCATCCGCCTCTAATCTTTTCGATATAATCATCTAATCCTACAAAATCAGCACCTGCGGCCTTAGCCTCAGCTTCTTTGTCAGGAGTACATAAAGCCAACACCTTGGTTTCCTTTCCAGTTCCATGTGGAAGAGATACCACCCCACGAACCATTTGATTGGACTTGCGAGGATCTATTCCAAGGCGGACATCGATATCCACGGATGCATCAAACTTCGTCAGCGTTATCTCTTTTACTAAAGCAGAAGCTTCCCGCAATGTATATGACTTTCCAGCCTCAAGTTTACTCTCTGCGAGTTTCCGTTTTTTCGTCACTCTACTCATTACCTTAACTGAGTTTATTGATTCGGTGTCGGGAAAGCACCTTTGACAGCAATTCCCATACTCCTGGCTGTCCCAGCTACCATTCGCATAGCGGACTCAACCGTAAAACAATTCAGATCGATCAACTTGTCCTCGGCTATCACCCTTACCGTATCCCAAGTAATTTGAGCTACCTTCTTACGATTTGGTTCTGCCGATCCACCTTTCTGCTTCGTAGCCTCTAATAACTGGATAGCAACAGGTGGCGTTTTTACTATAAAATCAAAGGTCTTATCCGCGTAATATGTAATTACCACGGGAAGAACTTTTCCGGCCTTATCCTGAGTTCTGGCATTGAATTGCTTGCAGAACTCCATTATATTAATTCCCTTAGAACCTAAAGCTGGTCCCACTGGGGGGGATGGATTCGCTGCTCCTCCCTTTATCTGCAATTTAATTTGTCCGGCAACTTCTTTCGCCATCTTACTTAACCTTAATTTATAAACTCACCTCAATTAATCAAGTTTCGTCATCCGTAACCAATGACTATTCTTTATCCACTTGTGCATAAGTCAATTCGAGGGGCATCCTGCGCCCAAATATCTTAACGATCACTTTAAGCTTCTTCTTATCAGCATTAACCTCTTCAATAAGACAGCTAAAGTTCTCAAACGGGCCAGATATAATTTTCACCGTTTCTCCTACGAAATACTGAACCTCCACTTCATCTGGTTGTTCCTGTAATTCGTCAAGAGTCCCCAGTATTCGATTTACTTCAGACGGACGTAACGGAACCGGTTGGCCATCACCTCCCAAAAAACCGATCACATTAGGAATTTCACGCAAACGATGAATAACCTCTCCCACCAAATTGGCCTCTACCAAAACGTAACCCGGCAAATAAGCTCGTTCCTTCATGACTTTCTTACCATTTCGCACCACAAATGCTTTTTCGGTAGGAATCACGACTTGAGAAATATATTTACCTAAGTCCGAATTTTTGATTTCGGACTCCAGATATTCACGCACCTTGTTCTCTTTTCCACTAATAGCTCGGAGAACGTAAAATTTCTGTTGAGAATCCGACATCACAAAAGTTATAAGCTATAGATGAAATTCATCACAGCCTTAAAACCAAAATCAACCACTCCAATTAGTACTGCTATGATAAGGGAAGCAAACATAACAACGACAGCACTATTTGAAAGTTCTGATCTCGTTGGCCAAGACACCTTATGTACAAGCTCGTTATATGAATCTTTGATATATGAGATAACCTTCTTCATTCATCATCTTGTTTTATTGCACGGAAGGAGAGGCTCGAACTCCCGACAGCCGGTTTTGGAGACCGGTACTCTACCAACTGAGTTACTTCCGTAAGGGTATGTGCAACCGATTCATTAATCAATGAACCGACTGCACATATTCTCTATTGTCAATCCAACAATTCTGTTATCTGTCCGGCACCGACAGTGCGCCCACCTTCACGAATCGCAAAACGCAGACCCACATTACATGCTACCGGATAAATCAACTCCACTTCTATCGTCACATTGTCACCTGGCATTACCATTTCAACACCAGCTGGCAATGTAATCTCGCCAGTCACATCCAAAGTACGGATATAGAACTGTGGACGATATTTATTATGGAATGGAGTATGACGTCCGCCTTCCTCTTTCTTCAAGATATAGACTTCAGCCTTAAACTTAGAATGAGGCTTAACCTGTCCCGGATGACAAAGCACCATACCGCGCTTAATCTCATTCTTATCGATACCGCGGAGCAAAAGCCCAACATTATCACCAGCCTGGCCTTCGTCCAATATCTTACGGAACATCTCAACACCTGTCACAACTGATTTTTTACCATCAGCACCTAACCCAATGATCTCAACTTCATCACCGGTCTTCACGACTCCGGTTTCAATACGTCCCGTAGCAACCGTACCACGACCTGTAATAGAGAACACGTCTTCTACCGGCATCAAGAACGGCTTGTCAACATCACGAGGAGGCAACGGAATCCATGTATCAACAGCCTCCATCAATTCCAGAACTTTCTCTTCCCATTTAGGATCCCCATTAAGAGCACCGAGAGCAGAACCACGAATAATCGGAGTGTTGTCACCATCAAACTTGTAAAAGCTCAACAGCTCTCGCATCTCCATCTCCACCAGCTCCAGCATTTCCTCGTCGTCTACCATATCGCATTTATTCATGAAGACGACCAACTTCGGCACATTCACCTGACGAGCCAAAAGAATATGCTCCCGAGTCTGAGGCATTGGGCCATCAGTTGCAGCAACCACAATAATAGCTCCATCCATCTGGGCAGCACCTGTTACCATGTTCTTTACATAGTCAGCATGTCCCGGGCAATCCACATGAGCATAATGACGATTAGCCGTCTCATACTCCACATGCGAGGTGTTAATAGTGATACCTCTTTCCTTCTCTTCCGGTGCATTATCAATCTGATCGAAAGACTTCACTTCATCTGCACTCGAAAAGCCCTTTTCAGCTAACACTTTCGTGATCGCAGCCGTCAAGGTCGTCTTACCATGATCCACATGTCCAATCGTACCGATGTTCACATGCGGTTTACTCCTGTTAAAATGCTCTTTTGCCATAACTCAAATTGCCTTTATGTATTCAATTCTATTATTTATTCATTCTAATCTCTATTGAGCCGGTGCCGAGACTTGAACTCGGGACCTCTTCCTTACCAAGGAAGTGCTCTACCGCTGAGCTACACAGGCATTTTTCTTCCTTCAAAGCCCAAGTTACTCTCCACGCCTCCATCACGTTACAGGAGCAAAACAAAAGAGTACAGCACTTAAGCCTAAAAAGAGCCGTTTCGTTATTACGCGAAACGGCCGCAAACTTAGTACGAAATTAATATCCTACAAATCCCACCTCTTTTTATTTAGATCTACTCTTTTCTTTCGCTTTGATCAACTGCTTTTCCAGAGCAACGACAGCCTCATCAACGGCTCCCTCGAAAGTATCGCTAACCTTTTCAGCAAAACAATCGTTGTTCTTTATCTGCAGACGTATCCCCGCCTGTTTATTCCGTGCCGTTTCCGGCTTAACTACCCGCAGTATAACCTCAGCAACCAAAATACCATCATGGTATTGACTCAACTTAGATACTTTCTTCCGGACGAATGCATCCAAACGTTCGGTCACATCAAAATGAATTGCTTGAATCCTAATTTCCATATTTTACCTTCTTATTTATTCGCTCTGGGATGAGCATAGTACATTTCTTTCAATTGTTCAAAGGTGAGATGTGTATAAATCGAAGTTGATGACAAACTGCTATGCCCGAGCAACTCCTTCACAGCATTCAGTTTAGCACCATCGTTTAGCATACTCGTTGCAAAAGAATGCCTCAACACATGAGGGCCACACTTTGGAGGTAACGTCAAATTGTTTAGATGCTTCTTCACAACATTATAGACGGCACTTCCCGAAATTGACTTCCCATCCTTCCCCACGAAAAAGCTGTCTTCATTTCCGGGCATTATTGCTTTCTTCTCCCGCAAATAATCAGAAATCATCACTTTCAGACGTTCCGCAAATGGCACAAGGCGTTGCTTGTTTCGTTTACCATTTACCCTCACCAACATTGCGCTGAGATCGATATCAGAATGTTTCAGCAGCGTAAGCTCTTGTTTTCGGAGACCTGTCTCATAGAGAAACTCTATTATCAACCGATCTCGCTTACCGAAGAAATCATCCCTGAATCCATCACCATCGAGTAAATCTTCCAGTTCTTTCTCCTTTATAAACTGAGGCAGCGGTCGAGAACGTTTGGGGCCTGTGACCAAATACACAGGATTATCCACAATCACCCCTTCCTTCATCAAGTATCTAAAATACGACTTTAAGGCGCTCAATTTGCGATTCACCCCAGCCGGAGATCTACCGGCATCCATTAATGAAGCTATCCATGCACGTACCACATCCGAATCCACAAGATTGGGGTCACCTTCAGAATTCTCCGTATGCTCACGCACATACGCAGCAAACTGAAGAAGGTCACTTCTATAAGCAAACTCCGTAAGAACGGAATATCCCCTCTCGTAATGAAGATACTCTATAAAAGATGTGATGGATGCATTCACAACGAACGCGATTTAATACGCCGTATTCCGATACAAGCGCTTCGTTTATTCTTCCTCTTGTTGCAAATGCTGTACATAAACAGCATGCATGCGTTCCTTCCGTTTCACCACCGAAGGTTTTGTATAAGCCTGACGGCTTCTCAACTCACGGATCACACCGGTCTTTTCGAACTTCTTCTTGAACCGTTTCAGTGCCCTTTCGATGCTTTCTCCCTCTTTCAATGGAACTACAATCATAGATATTGCTTTTAATCTTATTCTGTTTTCCTTCTGTTATTCTAAAAAGTCAGGGGCAAAAGTAGAGATATTTTATTCCCAGCAAAACGCACCAGCGTATTCATTCACTGATGAAAGCCCGCATGGATGAATGGCTTTTACCTACTTTTGTCGGCAAACAATATATGATTCAAACCTTATCAAATAGAGAACAATGGCGCTTATCAAATCGGTAAGAGGATTTACCCCCATCATTGGGAAGGACACATTTCTTGCAGATAATTCAACAATCATCGGTGACACGGTCATCGGCGAAGGATGCAGCATTTGGTTCGGGACAATACTGCGCGGCGATGTCAATTCTATACGTATCGGCAACGGCGTCAATATTCAGGACGGATCGGTGTTGCACACCTTATATCAAAAGTCGACCATAGAGATTGAGGACGACGTCTCGGTGGGGCATAATGTCACTATTCACGGAGCTAAGATTTGCAAGGGTGCCCTCATTGGCATGGGCTCAGTGGTACTTGACCACGCCGTAATCGGTGAAGGAGCAATTGTAGCTGCGGGCTCGGTTGTACTGAGCCATACACAGGTGGAGCCATGGAGCATCTATGCGGGTGTACCGGCCAAATTCGTGAAGAAGGTGGATCCGGAACAGGCCAAAGAGATAAACCAAAAGATCGCACGCAATTATCATATGTATGCATCGTGGTATGAATAGATCCACTCCGAAGACATCCTGCCACATACTTTTCCTTCTGCTCCCTGCTGCCCTCCTGTGCTACGCGGCTTGCACTATGCACCCGCGGGAAGCAAATGCTGCATCCGAGCGGGGGGAAGACACTACCCGCAAGGAAGCTAGACTCGTATTTGCTGGGGACCTGATGCAACACATGCCACAAGTAAGAGCTGCACAAAGAGGGAACGGCCACTTTGACTACTCCGAATGCTTCCGCTACGTCAAGCCACTGTTTGAACAGGCTGATTATGCCATCCTGAACTTCGAGACAACCCTGACTCCAACAACTGATTATCACGGCTACCCTACGTTCCGATCGCCGGGAGCTGTAGCTGACGCTCTGCGTGACATAGGGATCGACGCTGTGATGTTCGCGAATAATCATATCTGTGACAACGGTCGTACGGGAATCGAATACACGACACGACGCTTCGATTCGCTCGGAATTGCACACACGGGAGCCTTCGTCGACAGTAGTCGGATACGCAGAGAACATCCGCTGTTGTTCCAAGCTGGAGGGTTACGGTTTGCGCTCTTCAACTATACCTATGATACGAATGGCATGCCGATACCCAAAGGCATGATCGTGAACCTGATCGATACGAATGCTATTCGTAGAGACCTATCGCAAGTAAACCGTAAGCACATCGACTGCGTGATCGTCTTTTTCCATTGGGGCATAGAGTATGCCCGTCGACCGAATGACGAGCAGCGCCGACTGGCCGCGCTCTGTCATCGGCTTGGCGCCGAGATCGTCATCGGTAGTCACCCACACGTTATTCAACCCATTGAAGCGAAGCGCGACAATGAGGGTGTCGTGCGCAGCGTCACTGTCTATTCGCTCGGCAACCTCGTTTCGAACCAGAAGGAGCGTTACCGGAACGGCGGACTGATCGTCACACTCGACATTAAGAAGGAACGTAACGGTGCTCTCCGGATCGCTCCCGCCTACACGCCCGGATGGGTCTGTCGTCCCGGTGGATACCGGATTATTCCGCCGTCTGCGGCTGACTCCATCGCGCTACCAGCTGACCTACGCGCAACCTGCACGCAATTCTTCGAAGACACCCGCGCATTGCTCGAAGGGAACAAGATCTTCGAGGAGAGAGTCCGGTAAAATCGGCCAGCTCATCCTGAAATCCTACCAACACCTGAATCTATACCTGCCATGCTCCGCCCCCTATTCGTCGTCCTGCTTTTACTCGTTGTGGCAAGCAACGTAGTCAGGTCGCAGGACACCCACCCGACGGACGACTGGATGGAACAACTGCGAGCCATCGCTGAAGATGCAGGCGAAGAATTCGACGAGAAACAGCTCGAAGCGCTCTATACAGACCTCTCTTACTTAGCCGAACACCCCATTGATCTGAACACGGCCTCCCAAGACGACCTCCGGAAACTCCCCTTCCTCACCGACGCACAGGTCGACTCCATCCTCTCCTACCGCCGACGATACCAGCATTTCACCACGATCTATGAACTGAAAACCATCGAGGCGCTAGACTGGTTTACCTGCCGACGCATCGCCCCCTTCGTTTGCGTAAACAGACACGGCCCCGAACGCCCGGCTATCACCCTTGCTAATCTGCTACACCACGGCGTGAGTGAATGGATCGTAAAATACAGCCAGACCGTGGAACAAAAGCGCGGCTATACCCCTGCACCCGACAGCACCGCTCGCCGATACCTCGGCGAACCCTTCAGCCACACCATCCGATTCGCCTACACCTTCGACGACCGACTGCAAGCTGGCTTCGCGGCAGAGAAAGATGCCGGAGAGCCCTTTGCTAATGCGACTCATAAGGGCTACGACTACTATTCGGCTCACCTCGTCCTGAAAGATTTCGGGCACCTGCGCACCCTCGCCGTGGGCGATTTCAAGGCTACCTTTGGGCAAGGGCTCGTCGTAAGTCATGACTATGCGCCTGCCCGTGGCACACTCACCGCCGAACCCGAGTATCGCAACAACGGTTTCCGCCGCCATTATTCCACCGACGAACAACAGTTCTTCCGCGGCATCGCAGCCACCCTCGCACTTTCGCACTGGCAGCTGAGCCTCTTTGGATCGAGCCGCAAGGTGGACGCCACGACTGACGGCCGCACGATCGCCTCATTCAAGACCAACGGACTGCACCGTACCCGCACCGAACGCCGCAGCCGACACACGGTCAGCCTCCGCGCGATGGGCGGCAACCTGCGCTATGCCCGATCCCGCATGCACATCGGACTTACGGCCTTGGCCTACGACTTTGGCGGACAACGCGTCGATCCGCCACCTAAACCTTACAACCACTACGACTTCCGCGGCCGCAGCAACGTCGACCTTGGCCTCGACTACATGATCAAAAACGACCGCCTGAAACTCTTTGGCGAAACGGCCCTCTCCACTGCCTCTGGCGCCACGGCCACGCTCGCCGCCCTGCAATGGACGCCCACCTCAGAGGCCACCGCCACCCTACTCTACCGCAACTATTCGCCCCGCTACCACGCCCCCTTCGCCTCCGCCTTCTCGCGCACGGCTCGCGTCCGCAACGAAGAAGGGCTCTACCTCGGCCTCGCCCTCACACCTGCACCCGGCTGGCAGTTCACGGGGCACGCTGACGTCTTTCGCCACCCGTGGATGAAGTCCCGCGTCAGCGCCCCCTCCATCGGCAACGAATACGTCGTGCGCATCGATTGGATCGACCCGCGCGAGACCGTCGCCTGCTATGTCCGCTTCCGCAGCCAACGCCGAGAGGCTGACCTCCGCACCGGGCACGAGGCAGCCCTACGCCCCATCGTTCGCAGGCGACTGCGCGCACAACTGACGCTCGCCCCCACCCTTGACTGGGCGCTCCGCACCGCCCTCGACTTCTCGCTCCACCAACCCGACAGCGCCCCCGCCGCCCACGGCCGGATGATCTCCGAAGCCATCGGTTGGCGCCCCAAACGGCTGCCCCTCCGCGCAGAGCTCTTTGCCGCCCTCTTCCTCACCGACGGCTTCGCCGCCCGCATCTATTCCTACGAGAAAAACCTGCTCTACACCTTCGCCACGCCCTCGCTCTATGGCCGCGGACTGCGCCTCTCCGGCCTGCTCTATTGGCGCCCCGCGGGTCGTCGGCTCACCCTATCGACTAAAATCGGCTGGACACACCTCTTCACCGGCGACTCCATCGGCTCGGGTCTCGAAACCATTCGCGGGCGCAATCGTACAGACGTCTACGCCATGCTCCGCTGGACGTTCTAAGGTGGGCTGTCGTTAACGCAAAGTACATGCACCCCTACCAGTAGGAGCGGATAGACAAGTCCAATGAGATTGGGCCTATAAGTCCAAAATGATTAGAACTATACGCCCAAAGTGATTGGGGCTATAAGTCCAAAATGATCAGAACTATGCACCCAAAGAAATTGGGGCTATAGATCCAAAGTGATTGGATTCATGCGCCCAAATCGATTCAAAACACATCCCAAGGTAGGTCGTCACTACCCTATAAGGTAGATCATCACTACCCTATAAGGTAGGTCATCACTATCACGTAAGGTAGGTCGTCGCTACCCTATAAGGTAGGTCGTCACTAACAAGCAATGGTATGCCATCGCTAACCGGAGACGTACCTATATATAGGCTCCCACAGCCTGTTTTATAGGCCGATGGCGCGGAGGATCTGCTCAGTGGCACCGCTATGTTGCTGGATATATGCGCCGGCAGACTCTCCCGCCGCAGTGCAGGCGTCGGGGTCGGCGAGGAGCGCATCGAGGCGAGCAGAGAGGGTGGATGCGTCGGTGATGGAGAAGGCGCCGCCGCAAGCGATGAGGTCGAGGGCCTCGCGAAACTTGTGGTGATTGGGGCCGAAGAGCACGGGGACGGCATAGACTGCAGCCTCAGGGGCGTTGTGGATGCCGTGTCCGAAGCCGCCGCCGATGTAGGCGATGCGGGCGTAGCGGTAGATGGACGAGAGGAGGCCGAAGGAGTCGACGATGAGGCAGTCGACGCCCGCGGCCGTGTCGGCATCGGCGCGGGAGAGGCGCAGGGCCGGACGGGTGAGGCGGGCCTCAATGGCGGCGAGGTGCGCCTCGTGGATCTCGTGCGGAGCGAGGATGAGCTTCAGCTCAGGGTGCGCGTTGAAATAGGGGATCAGCAGCGCCTCGTCTTCTGGCCACGAGCTACCGGCAATCAGCACAGGGCGGGCGTCGCGTTCAGCGAAGGCGGCAACGACGGGGAGCGGCCGCGCGGCATGGCGGATGTCGATCACGCGATCGAAGCGGGTATCGCCTGTGACGGTGACGTTCGTCAGACCGATGCCGACGAGGAGCTGGCGCGAGGTCTCGTCCTGCACAAAGAGGTGATCGAAACAGCGAAGTGCATCGCGATAAGGTCGGCCGATAGGTCGGAAGAAGAGTTGACCTGGACGGAAGATGCCGGAGACTAAGTAGGTGGGGACGCGTCGGCGCCGAAGCTCGTCGAGCGTGTTCAGCCAAAACTCGTACTTGACAAAGAGGGCGAGGGCAGGGCGGACACAGTCGAGGAAACGGCGGATGCGGCGCGGGAAGTCGAACGGGAGGTAGCAGACGACATCGGCGCCGGGGTAGTCGCGGCGAACGTCGTAGCCAGAGGGAGAGAAGAACGTGAGGACGATTTTGCAGTCGGGGTGGCGCTGGCGGATGGCCTCAAGCAGGGGCCGCCCCTGCTCGAATTCACCGAGCGAGGCGGCGTGAAGCCAGACGTAGCGCGCACCGGGGACGATCTTCTCGCGCAAGACCTCGTCAATGCTCCGCCTCCCGTCGATCATCTTGCGCGCCTTCCTGTTAAAAAGCGCAGCGGCATGGACAGCCGCTGCGTAGAGGCGGATGGCCGCCGTGTAAAGGGGGCGCATCACCCGAGCACTTCGATCGCGCGCTGGATGCGCCGAATGGTTTCGTCCTTGCCGATAGCCTCGGTGATGTGGAAGATCTGCGGCCCGATGCCCTGCCCAACGAGCGCCAGCCGGACGGCATTCATGATGTTGCCGAGATGGTAGCCCTTCGCTGCAATCCACTCCTTGACGTATGCCTCGGTGCCCTCCACGTCGAAGGGTTCACGCCCACGCAAGACTTCGATCAGCTCCGTGAGTTGTGCCGCGCTGTCTTCACGCCAACGTTTCTTGCGGGTCTTCTCGTCGTACTCGGTCGGCGCAACAAAGAAGTAATACGTCAACGGCCAGAGTTCGGGCACAAAGCTGACGCGCTCCTTCATCAGCCCGACCACCTTCTCGACATACGCTTGGTCGGCGTCCTTAATGCCATGACTTTCGAGCACAGGGCGGAACATGTCAGCGATGTCGCGGTCGCTGCGCAGCTGGATATAGCGGTGGTTGAACCACTTGCCTTTCTCGTAATCGAACTTGGCGCCGCTCTTGCTGCAGTGGGTGAGGTCGAAGAGGCGGACCATCTCGTCGAGGGTCATCAGTTCGATGTCGTTGCCCGGGTTCCACCCGAGCAGCGCAAGGAAGTTGATCACGGCCTCAGGCAGGTAGCCACTCTCGCGGTAGCCCGACGACTTTTCACCACTCTTCGGATCGTGCCACTCGAGGGGGAAGACGGGAAATCCGAGGCGGTCGCCGTCGCGCTTGCTCAGCTTGCCTCCGCCCTCAGGCTTAAGCAGCAATGGTAGGTGTGCAAACTGCGGCATCGTGTCTGCCCAACCGAGGTAACGGTAAAGCAGCACGTGTAGCGGCGCACTCGAGATCCACTCTTCGCCACGGATCACGTGCGTGATCTCCATCAGATGGTCGTCCACGATGTTCGCCATGTGGTACGTGGGCAGTCCGTCGGCCGATTTGTAAAGCACTTTGTCGTCGAGGATGGACGAGTTGATGACCACTTCGCCACGGATCAAGTCGTTGACACAGATATCCTCGTTCGGCTCGATGCGGATACGCACCACGTAGCGTGCACCGCTGTCGATCAGCCGCTGCACCTCGTCGGCCGGAAGCGTCAGGGAGTTGCGCATCTGCCCGCGCGTCGAAGCGTCGTATTGGAAGTTGGGGATCTCCTTGCGTTTAGCTTCTAATTCCTCCGGGGTATCAAAAGCAATGTAGGCTAAGCCAGCATCCAGCAGTTGGTCGACATACTGGCGATAGATGGCTTTCCGCTCGCTCTGTCGGTAGGGGCCATAGTTGCCCCCGAACCCGACACCCTCGTCGAAGCGAAGGCCGAGCCACTTGAACGACTGAATGATGTATTCCTCGGCGCTAGGCACAAAGCGCTGGGAGTCCGTGTCCTCAATGCGGAGAATGAAGTCGCCGCCGTGCTTTTTCGCAAACAGATAATTGTATAACGCGGTACGCACACCGCCGATGTGAAGGGGTCCCGTAGGACTGGGCGCAAATCGCACCCTGACTTTTCGTTCCGACATGATTCGTATAGGCTTATTCGTTGAAAACGGTGCCAAAAATAGGGCGATAATCCGCCCTCACTCCAGCCTCAAAACGAATACGCCAATCCAATCCCCACGCTCGTCCCCAGCACGGTGTGGTAACAAATCGCCGTGTCGAGGGTCAGGCCGATCAACGAATAGCTCACGCCTAAAGAGGGGCTGAACGGTGCCGACTTCACGCCGGCGCGCAGTTGGAAGTGGGTCAGGGGCACATACTCCACCCCCACCGAACACACGAACGGCTCGCCCCGACGATACACGCCCCCGGCCGACAGCTCCATGCCCTCGGCCACCATATAACGCGCCCCGGAGACGACCGTGAGTGGCGTTAGGCGCCCATCGTTGACTTCGTCAGATCCGATCGATGCGGCGGGGCAGTGAAGCACTGAAAGACCAAACATCCACTCGTCCGTAGGCCGCAACGCCACACCTAAATCGGCCGACAGCCGCTGCCCATCTTGCTCGAATATCTCAGATTGCAGAAGGACGTACTGCACACTGACGCCCAGCGACCACATGCCGCTCAGGCGCTTGGAGGCCGAGAGGCGAAACATGCTCTCGCGATATTTCTCGTAACCAAACGAAGCAATATGCACGCCGAAGGGCAGGAGGCGATTGGGCATGCTCAGCCCAGCGCTAACCGTCCCCAGCTCCTTCATCCCATAAGGGTCGAAATAGTCGCCGCGCACTTGGCGGTGAGCCAGAAAAGCCGTCACGGCTGGGTTAAACAGCGGCGAGTAAACGGCCGTCGACCCACCCAACCCCGACACGCGCGTGTCTGCCACGCGCAAGTTCTCAATGCCCTTGGCGGAAATAAAAACGGTGAGGCTAAGCAGCAAAAGGAGGGCAGATCGTGTTTTCATGTTCATTGCTCTTTTTCCTTGATAAGGTGTTGTTCGTTCGTGAGGGAAATGGGCGAATGATTACCACAACGCAACTTTTCCCATCGAACCCAAATCGAGATTCGCGCTCTCCGCCCCCATCGCTTTGAACACACGTATAAGAGCCAAAAGACTGACCCCCTTCCCGGACTCAATCTTGGAGATCTGTCCCTTCTTCACACCGACCAACTGCCCCAACTGCTCTTGTGTGAGATGCCTCTTCTCCCTTGCCTGACGCACAGCATCTCCGATGAAAGACAAATTCAATTCGGCCTCGTATTTATCACGTGCGGGGGTTCCCTCCACCCCGATAAATTCATCCTTCACTTCATCCAGTGTATAAAACTTCATCGCTTCCATCATTGTTTCTTTTTAAAATCAAAATACATTCTTCTTTTTTCTTCTGCTTTTGCAATCTCTTTAGCTGGAGTCTTCTGTGTCTTCTTAATAAATCCATGAGTAACTATCACAAGTGTCTCCATCTCTGTATCCCAAAAAGCCAACAAACGATAGGCTACACCACCATATAATGTTCTGAACTCCCATAGAGGCGTATTCTCTAACTTCTTGAAAAGCTCCTTATTCCCATGTCCACTCGCAACCTTATTGACATTATACACACAATTTTATTCATGGCCATGATCGGCAAACGCCGAAGAAATCGCTTCACTTCTTCAGATAATATGATTTTCATCCTTGATCTTGATTGCGCCTGCGAAACTAACCTCTAATAGCAAATATCCGATCATGTGCCCCGTTTCCCGTGGCGCTTGCAGCGTTCCTGCAAAGGCCAACCGTATTTCCGTGGCGCTTGCAGCGTTCCTGCAAAGGCCAACCGTATTTCCGTGACGCTTGCAGCGTCCCAGCAAAGGCCAACCGTATTTCCGTGACGCTTGCAGCGTTCCTGCAAATGCCAACCGTATTTCCGTGACGCTTGCAGCGTTCCTGCAAAGGCCAACCGTATTCCCGTGGCGTTTGCAGCGTTCCTGCAAAGGCCATTTCTCCCATTTTGACGTTTGCAGAAGTCCTGCAAAGACCATTTTCCCCATTTTGATGTTTGCAGAAGTCCTGCAAAACCTCCCCCCTCAACAACAGAAGCGGTCACGCCACACATTTTCTGTCGGTATGCCCGCTTAAGACTGACTTCACAACGCGCAATGCGCAGGTCAAGGAGCCTTAGGTTGGATGGTTTGCAATTTGTATTTGTGTAACTATAACGACTGATCTATTTCCAAACAACTAAGTAAAAGAAGAAGGGCTGCCCCCCTTCTCGTAAGGAGGCAGCCCTTCAAATAATATTACTTCTAATATTACTTCACAAGTGCTTTCACTACCGGTTCGCCTTCAACAGCTACAAGTACAACACCCTTCGGGGCGGATACCGTAGCACGATCAGAAGTCAATACCGTGTTAGCCACTGTCTGACCCAGCACATTGCTGATTACAACACGCTTGCCAGAAGCATTCAGCACCGTTACAGCACCGTTCTCAGCAACAACCTTCACTGCCGTTGTGGTCGGAGCGACCTCATTGGCACTCGGATACTCTGTTGTCATCTCGACATTGAACAGATCACCTTCCGGAATCTTATTCACACTGTTCGAGCGGCTGATCACGGGCACACCATTTTGAATCTTCAACCAACCACCGTTGCACGGAGCGATTATCGGGAGACGAGCCTCTACAGAGTCGCCACGATAAGCCGTCTCAGACTCGATCAAGAAGTCTTTCTGAGGCGAACCACGCTCAACCAAACGGAAGGAGAATACGCAATCCTTGTGGTAGTTGTTACCCAAATAGATCTTGCGAATCTTGCCATTTGCCGGAGCAGCCGGTGTAGGATCAGAAGCGGCATCCAACTTCGCTAAGTCGAGCGCCTTCACATTGCCCTTGGAATCAATTCTCGAGTAGAGATTATCCAACTTGGCACCGCCGAGAATGTAGAGTGCATCGTTGGCGTGAATAGCATCCGTGAATACGAAGCGTTCCCACTCTGTATCCCAGAGATACGGGTTCCGATCATCAGGTATACCAGCAGCCTTCTCTCTATTAGAAGAGTCGGTAGCATTGATCAGGTACATACCTCTACGGTAGCCCGGCAGATGAACGGTCAACTCACCATTCTCGTCGCAACCCAAGGTGTCGTTCACAACGGTCGGACGAATCATCAGCAAGTACTGCGGTTTGATATAACCCGTACCACGGTTGACGTAAGCCGTATCCACATAGATCGAAGTCTTCGCATTCGGGTGGGTATTGCTGCTTACGAGACCCAGATAGTTCTTCCAGTTACCTCTGTAATAGGACTTCTGGTCTTCCAAAGCACCCGTGTTCTCGAACAAGTAATCCTTACCCGTAGCCATACTGGCCGTCCGGAAGAACTTCATCGTTCTGGGCGAATCATCACCCACCTTGCCTTCCAGCTCCGTATTGAAGCGGCGGTAGAGCGGGTCATTGTCCTTCTTCAGTCTGAAGGTCGATACACGTGTCACAGCATTGCCGCGATAGTCATATTTCAGCTTCAGCGTCGGTTCATCCACAGCCATTACGAAGAGACCGGGGTTGAACTTGCCAGCGATTCTCAGATTCTTCATCATCAGCTCGGTGATTTGAGAGCCCAACGTCCGCAGCATATACTTCTTGAGCGCTACAGAGTCTTTACCCATCGCAGTCGTGTCAAGCACCTGAACCAGTGCGAAGTCCTTCGTGCCGTCTTTCTCCATATATACGTCACGCAGATAGAAGATCGGTTTACCCAGCAGCTTGGTGTAAGCAGCTGTCAACTTCGAGCTCAGAGAATAGTAGTGCTGCTCGGCATTGCTTACACAAAGCGTACCCAAGCAATACTTAAACGGATTCTCGAAAGTAAGGCGATAAGCCTGACGCTTCAGTGTAACGAGGTCGTCTACCTGGGTCTTCTTGTTGACCTTGTAGCCATACTCATTCAGCTGACCAAACTTTTCACCAACCGTATCCATACGGAAGTAAGCGATGTCGAAGTTGTCCTTCTTACCGATGTAGAGGAAGGTATCCGTTCTCGGATAAGCATTCATATCGAACTTCGGATCCGTAGAGATGTAACGGCTGTCATCTACACCACTTGCATAGTTGAAGGCATAGAGATTGACTACGGAAGTATCCGGATCAATCCACTGGTAACCCAGTAACGGATCGTTCTTGTACTTCTTCGGCAGGGCGATGAATGTAGCGGCGTTCTTCGCACTCATGTTCGCCTTCGTATCGTCAAAGGTAACCACGTTCTCATTGACCATCTTCTCCTCATTCCATCTCCACCTGTCGGTGCGGAAGGTGAAATGCTTCATGCCTTTCTTCAGCTGTACGTTCTCAAAAGCCAAACCGTACTTGCCGCCAGCGATCTTATGACCAAACTCACGGTTGATGATGTTGATCGGAGAGTTCTCACCGTTCTTGTAGCGCTTCTCAACAATCCACTGGAAAGAAGGCAATTCTTCCGGATGTACATACTCATCCAAGTAGGTCCACACAGCAGAGTCGTGAGCCGAATACAACGGAACGTGCAGATACTGTCCCTCCGTATTACGGATCAGATACAGATCAGCAGGGATCGTTGTGCGATCAGAACCAGTAGTCAAACAGGGGCTGTAATAGCCACCAAAGTTGATGTGTGTATTGATACTGCAATCACCTGCCGGCAAGAAGCCGCTATGGTTAGAGTGCAACGTAACCTCACGCCCAGTAGCTAAGTTCTGAATCGACACATACAAACGATGACGATACTTATAAGGAAGCGGAGCATGCTCACCCCGTCCCTCTATAGTAGAGCCAGTGGGGAATGCATTAACTAAAAAGCCATCTCTCAAACGAGCTGTCTTTATCTGGTTGCTATCAAGCAATTGCGAAGGTGTTGTGAAATTAAAGAAGTTACTAATCATGGTGCTAGTATTGAGATCCCGATGCCTATTAAGAGCATTCATACCACCAGCAGCACTTAAATGTCCAAAAGAAAGATTGGACTGCATATGCATAACGCTCGTATCAGGAATCGCAGCAAACGTATACCGCTGTTGTGTTTTCCAGCCGATAGAACGAACGCTATCATTACCATTCTTCCATATTGCAGGATCGTACTCCGGACGATAAGCCGCTTTGAACGGGTTGATATAAACACTATCTCCGGAGGGATAGTACACCATACGCCATACATACTGGCCATACATCAACGAGTCTTTACGAGATACCGTATCATGCTTGATTTTCTTCCACATCTCAGCATCCGTACCCAAAGCGAACTTCAAGAACTGATCGCCTCCAGCATTGCCTTTATGGAAGTCCGTATCAACGCGCAAATACTTCGACCCACTCATCAGATGGAGATACCCCATATAATCCAATATGGAATCTGGGAAAGTCACAAACATAGAGTCCTTTATAGTGGGAGCATTCCACGTGCCTGTAAAAAGAGGTACAGCCCCCCCCCTATAAGACTGTAAGAAACCCACATCCACCAACGCTGCACGATGAGCACCTGTGTCAAGCTGTGTAGCCTTCAAACCCGAGGTGAAAATATTCGTCGGAGCATCCGGTGAGAACTTCAGCGGGTTCTTACTACTCATTTGATTAAAGTCTCTGGCCTCCAAAGCAAAAGGCAAAGCCTCACGCAGTGTGAAATAAATCATACCATCCACTTTACCAGCCGCAACATCCGTCGCCGGAGCAATCTTTACGCAGATAAAACTATCCGCGATAAGACTGCCAAATCTGGAACCTCCCGTTCCATTAGTATCTCGCGCCATACACAATACAGCTACTGTATCATGCGTATCATCCAAATAGGAGACTAAGGGCTTCTTCTTATTGACGACAGTAGCATACGTCTCAGAGAATTCCCATCCGGAAAGCCCGCCAGGAACTAATGGATTTTCGCCACTGGCCCGAGACATTCTCCAATTCTCAGTAGCACCAGTAATAAATTTAGACGTACTATCCTTACCCCAGCTCTCGTGATCATATACATCAACTTCCAATAAAGCCTCATGTTGCTTATTCGTAAAGTCAAACGTGGGGTTCTGCCCCTGTATATAATCTGTGATATTTACACACCACAATGCAGAGGCTGAAATCTCAACCTTAGAAGGCAGATTGGAAGTGAAAAGATTCTTCCATTTTGCTCTCATTGAGTCGGCTCCCGCAGTATCACGTCTAAACACATTAAGAGAATCAACGAAGAGATTATACCTCCCTTTATTCAGCGTATCCTTAGCCATAAATAAGACCAAAGCATTCGGTGAACCATTGTTACCATCCATAACATGTAAAGCAGCCGTATCCTTGAGTTGATTCGGACCAATTGTGAGCCCACCACCAACAACACTATCCACAGCCAAGTAGTAATAGCCGGGATTCGGTCCAACCTTCAATTTCCTTACGGGATTTCCCACACGCAATTGCTGCTTCCTTAAAAAGGTGGAGCGTCCCGATTGCGCATTACTTGGGACTGCGAACAGCCCCAGCAAGAGAATCCCCGCTAATAGCGTGAAAATCTTTTTGTTCATAATCATTATCGTTTTAATATTCAAATAGTCGAACTTATCGATTGAAGGCATCCGGGCGGCAAGCGGAATACTCACCGCCCGATTACCTTCTTATCTATCTTGATTTTTTACTTCACGACAGCTTTCACAGCACTTTCTCCCTCTATCGAAACAATCACTACGCCCTGCGGTGCAGCTATCGTTTCGTTGTCAGAAGCCAATACAGCTTTCGCTACCGTCTGTCCCAAGATGTTGCTTACTGTAACAGCCTTACCAGAAGCGTTCAGCACCGTCACATTGCCCACACCAGCAGTTACTACCACATTCGTTGTAGCCACTTCCTTGTTGGCCAACGGAGCCTTATCCGTCTTGCGTACGTTCCACTTCTCAGCCTCAGTAATGGCATCGTAATACGAACCACGGCTGATTACCGGCACACCATTCTGAATCTTGATCCATCCACCCTGCATCGGAGCAATCATACGTCCGGCACCACGGTTCCATGTCTCAGACTCAATCAAGAACTGCTTGTTGTCATGCTTTCCACCCGGTGTAGTAAATCGGAAGGAGAAGACTTCGTCCTTATGGAGGTTGTTACCCAAGAAGACTTTCTTCACACGTTTGTTGTTATTCAGCTTCTTGTAATTCACATAACGCTGTCCGTTGGCAGCCTTTACATAGAACTCCTCAATGGGCACACCATTCAACACATACAGCGTATCACCTGCATGGATAGCCGGCGTGAAGGCCAAACGATCCCACTTAGTGGGCAAGATATAGTTGCGATCGCGGATAGCACTCTCAGAGCCCAATTTGGGATCCGTACGTGCAGAATCTGTCTCATTACGCAGGTAACGACCATATATATACTCGCGATTCAACTCATCCTCGCCACAAACCGGGCAGCCTAACCAGCCCTTCTCAGGACCTACTACCAACAGGTACTGCGGTTTGATCACACCAGTTCCTCGGTTGACATAAGCCGTATCCACATAAATAGCCCAATCGGTATCAATGTGACGCTTGTAGACCTGATCCTTATCCTTGTTCTTGATAGCGTCATCTGCATTCTCTACACCAGCGAAGTTGATGTCGCTATAGCCAGCAGCATTCTGCTTCTTCGTGGCTGAGTATACACTGTGTGCATCTTCATACAGATAGTCACTCGGCTTAGCCATACGATAGAAAGCTACCGTATCCGGATCATCCGTGGCTACAGAACCTTCGTCCAAAGTATTGAAGCGGCGATAGAGCGGCTCCGTCTCGTGCGTCAGCGAGAACGTAGAAACACGATATGTACCGAGCGTCTTCGGCTGAGCAGCTACATACATCGGATCGTGATCCGTTACACTGGCAGCTACCACACCAAACGAATTACGCTTGATGTTGCCGTGGCTCCAGTCATAAGCCTTTATGGTATCCGTAACAGCAAGACCCTTCACATAGGTCAAGTAATGGAAGTTCGATACATCAATACGATCGAGCAGTGTGTAGTAATCCTTGCCATTCGTCTCATACGTAAAACGCAGATAGAATTTAGCCTTGTTCAGGCGACGGCTGTTCGCATTCCGCTCCGGCGTATAGCCATAGCGCAGATTGTCGTCCATTACCACATAGTTCTCATTCCGCTTGAACTTCCAGTAGTCATTCACCTGCAAGTGGTAGAACCAACGTACCAACGGTGCGATGTATTCGTCGCTCTTCGGATCGCTGAAGTTCGTCAGCAGATTGTCATCCCAACCAATACCATACTTCTCCGGGCCATAAGCCTCTTTACGCAGCGTATCAGGCACTACCAGCTGGAAGTAAGTTCTATCATCTTTCAATACATACAAGCCCGTATCTGTGCTCGATGCATTTTCACGGAAGCCCATATAGTGATTACCATCACTCAATCTATTCAAATAATTGAAGGCATAAGCAAACCAGTTCAGCGAGTCAGTCGCTTCTGCAATTGCTTCCTTCATGTCCGTCTTCTGGCTGAAGAACTTATATCCCAAGTACGGATCATTACGATACGGTTTCGGGACCTTCGTGAAACCATCCAGTCTCACATAGTTTCTACCCATAACCGGACTGTAGTCGCGTCCCTTACCTGCATCATCTATACGATGCCATACACCCTTGAACAGGTGATAATCGTTATAAACCTGTACGTACTCAATGCGTACATCATTGAACTCACGGTTGGTCAGGTGGATCTTTGATATACCCGAACCATCGTTCACTCTCGTTACAAACCACTGATAAGAAGGTGTACGGTTAGCGTTTTCAAGCACATCGCCATCACCTGTCTTCTCGAGGTAACGCCACTGCGGCGTGAGGTCACCCGCATACAACGGAACAACAAGATAACGACCCTCACGGTCTCTTACGGTGTACAAGTTGCCATCCACCGTGGTACGATCTGTGTCATATACTTTACAACCGAATATGTTGAAATGTATACGTGTATTGGCCGGAGCATTAGCCACCGTCACCACACGGCCAGCAGAAGTATTCAGATCCTGAACACGAACGATCATATAATTCAAGATGTCCGGACTGTATAAATTCTCATTCAAAGGATAACTCGTAAGCTCATCTTTCTGCTCACCATAGCTTACATGATTCTTGTAACCTCTCACATTAATGATCAAACTATCTTCCGAAGGATAGTAAACGAGACGCCACTTACTTTGATCATCATTGGTAGCACCCGTTTCTTCAATCTTCGGATAGCGAATACCCAAAGCGCTATTGTAATCTGTCGTAGACATGGTGATATATTGGCCACCTCTGGTGTTCAAATAGAGGTAGTGGTTGTCTTTACCACGCGTACCAGCCGACACATCCGTCGCTTTCAAGTCCTGAGCGAATACATTCGTTTGCCCGGCTGAAACATCCGGATCGAAGAACAACTTCACGAAGTCCTCTGTAGGATTCTGATGCATCTTCGTATTGAAGTCATGTGCAGTCAACACCCTGGGCGAAGCGCTCACCAATCTAAAGCGCACCAAGTTCTCCTTATAAAAGCTTGAAGTATCAGCAAACTCATTCTTATGCGCTACAACCAAGCGAATCTTTCCTGCCGAAGAGCCCTTCTTAGGAACTGCGAATGTCAAGTAGTAGTCCGGCTTTACTTCAATAGCCAAGTACTTATCTTTCTCCAATTCAGCAGACCCATACGCTGCATTATAGGTACGGGAAAACTTCCATTTCGACAGATTGCCACCAACCAATGGAGCCATCGTTTGACCAGCAATCAAATCTATCCCAAGACTTGGGGTTCTCCGCGCCCAATAATCGTAATAAATTTCATTAGCTGGAGTTGCATGGAGAGTGTAGGGTTTTACCGTACCGGTATCAGTAAACATATACGGCTGATACTCGAAAGCAAGCTCCGTCCCATACTCCTTATTTATAAAGGTAAAGGCGGGCACTTTCCCAAAATTCTCCTGTCGACTCACATTCACGCACCACAGAGAGGAGCGCAATTTGAAAAATGCAGAATCAGGGTCTCCGTTCGCATTCCATACATAGGCACTATCAGCAAGATCAATACGACCCTCCTGATCCATAATCAGAAAGCTGTCCTTCGAAGGTTGGTGCGTTCCGATAAACGTAACCTGAAGATGGTAAGCACCCTTTCCTGTACCATCGGGTAGATACTTTACAGAATCCCCGTGTGTAGGCCTAGCACTCGCTCCCACTGCCCCTAAGAGTAGCATGAGCGAAGCCGCTAACAAAGTGAATACTTTTTTGTTCATAATCAATTAATTAAATATTAATACTTGGTAAGTTCAATCTTTCCTTTTGCCTCATCCTTTACATCCGCAGCCTACAAACGCTGCTACTGCTCCGCATGAGTCAATCGCCGCAACAAAAATACAGCTTTGCCATATTCTCACAATCCCCCCTCTCCTTTTTTCAAGTCCATCTGTTCGTTTCTTATCCAAAAGGCAAAGAGCCTCAACAAAACAGCAAAGCCTGAAAACAACGGCGAGGGGGAGCCCATCTCTAATTTACTTGCAATCCATTTTTCTGTGTAACTCTTAAAAGAAAGGGTGCACGTCTGTTTTACGTACGTACACCCTTCACTTTGTCATTTCTCTCATATTATGAGCCGAAACCCGGACTCGAACCGGGGACCTATTCATTACGAATGAATTGCTCTACCAACTGAGCCATTTCGGCCTATTATCATCTATGTTCTCATGAGGTTTTCTCAGTGATCTGCTTTTGTCTTTTTCGCGGACAAAGATAACGGCTTAATCCACATCCGAAAATAGTTTCCGATAAAAATCATTGAGCTCTCGCTCTAAGCCTTTCATCAAGCGCCCTTCGCCTTTTTCTTGCGGTTCCTTCTTTCCAAACAACTGGCTCAACACCTTAAACTCATCGTCCACCAAACTGACCAAAAACGGTCTGGCACACTTCGAGTGATTGAAAGCCCCCTTCGATGCCACTCGGGCAATGGCTGCACGCATCATCGCAATCTTACGCTGTGCGAAGGCAGCCCCTTTGTTGCGCGGATCGGCCCAATCGAAAATGATCTTCTTCTTTAATAAGCGCTCTTGCGCATCAAAGATTTGGATCTCACCGGCATCGGCATCCAACTGTACATAGAGGCGACTCACCGTCTGCACGGATCTGTCTTTTATGGCCCGCTCTATGGCGGACGAGAAGGTGGACTCTATAATCCCTTGAATCTTTGGGCTCTCTTTCACGTTTTCTTCTTTTTTCTCTGGGGCAAAGATAGGGGGATCTTATTAAGGTAGTTAGCGGGTAGTCAAAGGGAACACGCGTATACGCCCCAGCCAAACACAGACAATCTGCCATCCTCCAGCCCTCCTCGTAGGGGCAAGTAATCATTCGCCCCTACAAATACACCAAAGAAGAGATGAATCCCTCTTTTCCTTGGGCTGTTCGGAATAATGGATAAGTGTGGAACAATCGAGAAACCTCATCGCTTATTCCGCCAACTTCTTCAGTTCACTGTCGGAGAGGAGGCGCTGCTTCATGGCGGCAGCGTAACGTCGCTGGCGGTCGAGGGTGGTGGGGGCGGTGGCGGAGGAGTGCTCGAGATAGTGGGCGTAGGAGCGGTCGGCCCAGTCGGAGGCGAGGGAGAGATTACCGCTGAACTCTTCACTCACGGCAATGTTGGAAGCTAAGCGCGCCCTGAGTTTCCAGTTGCTGGTCTGTTCGTAGAGACGATGCCAGATTGCGGAAGCCTCTTTCCACTTCTCGGCTGCGGCATAGGCGTCGGCCTCTTTCCATGCAGACGAGGAGGCGGTGTAGTACCAACGGACATTCGACTCCCAGTGTGGAACGAATTGCAGCGACGACTTCTCGGCCATGTAGAGCGAGACCTCATACAACGCCGTACGGATGGCCTGACGGATGGCTTCGGCTCCATTGATCGTGCCCTCGAACGCAGCGCGGAGGGTGTCGGACAGATGGACGACGCGGACGGTGGGTAGGGTGTCTGACGGGATGGATAGGCGGAGGGTACCGGTGACTTCTACGCGAAACGGATTGGTGGTGAGGAAGTAGAGCGGATTGACGTCACCTTTCACATTGAACAACAGGCGATCGAGCGAGATGACCGCATCTACACCCTCGTCCGTGCACAGCTGGCGGACTTCGGAGGCTGATAGCGGTTGATCGGAGAAGTGGGCCGGGCGATAGGCCTTGTCGTAGAGGCGGACATCGTCGTAACGGTGCGCATCGGCGATGCGTTGGCCTAAGGTGTGGCAGTAGTAAAACGCCATGCTATCAGTCGTTACCTCTGTCGCCTCCAGCGGGATCTTCCCCAATGTCAATGCACAGGGGATGGTAGGTTGCATCGCGGCGTTGTCGACGATTAGCACCCGACGAACCGCACGCGGGATCGTGAGTGCGGACGGCTCTAAAGTCTCGATCCCGACGAAGCGAATGGAGCTGCATGAGGTAAGTAACAGGAAGAGGCTGAGGCATACGGATATGCCCCAACCTCTTCTTTTATCGGTTTGTGTCATCATCCTTACTGCGATCGATCATGCATTGCCCTTCAACTTCGCCACGTTCTCCCTCAGGAGGGCGAGCTTACTCTCGGCGTCGGCGCGCTTCTTTCGCTCGATGGCTACGACCTCGGGTTTAGCGTTGGCGACAAACTTCTCGTTGCC
>MIQB01000020.1 GCA_002890585.1 Tannerella sp. oral taxon 808 | reverse complement strand
AGTCTCTATCAACACTCCCTCTCTCGAAAGCGGGTGCAAAAGTAAACGCACTTCTCCCACCACCAAATCCAATGACTAACTTCCTCTGTTAAACTTTGTTTTGTCGCTGATAAACAGACATGTTCTACATGATATAAATTGCCACCCCATGCTCACACATCAGTGATTTTTGTTCGTGCGTCAGTGATTTTTGCTCCTGGATGAGCTTATCCAAACTCAAAAAGCTATTCATGATGGTAGGATTCGCCCCGAATGATTGTCATGGCACGGTAAAGTTGCTCGAGGAAGATGACTCGCACCATCTGATGAGAGAAAGTCATGCGACTAATGGATAAACGCTCAGGGAATCGAGCATAGATGGCGTCGCTGAAGCCGTAGGGGCCGCCAATGAGAAAAATGAGGCGCTTGGAAGCGTGTTGCAGCTTCTTGGCGAGAAAGGCGGAGAAGGCGAGAGAGGTGTATTCGGTACCTTTTTCGTCAAGCAGAATGCAGGAATCGCTGGGGTGGAGGGCTTTTAAGATGAGGAGGCCCTCTTGGATCTTTTGCTGGGACTCGGACAAGCAGGCGGTGCGCCGGATGTCGGGAAGAATACGCATAGTGAAGGGGAGGTAATGCGAGAGGCGACGGGCGTACTCCTCTTGTGCTTCACGCCAATAGGGAAGGTCGGTTTTTCCGATCATCCAGAGTTCTACTTGCATAGCGGAGACCTTGTTAGCGATGTTTAGTGATAGGGGATTCTACGGTCTCAACGAACTTGCAATAGGCCTCTTTGTTGATATTGGCTGCCTTTTCAAGGGGTAGATTCGGGGGTGTGTCCCGCATTATGAGATAGACGAAGGGGTTCGTCTCGGACAGCAATTCGATGCTCAATCTGTTTGTTCTCATTTCGATGTCTTCCATACATTATATATATCCGGTTCTTTTTCGCCCGAAAGAAAGGGCTTTCGCGTAGTCTATAATAAGCCTCCGATAAATTGAGTGGGTACTTATCCATACCTTTGCCTTATAATTAAATTTGCCTTATAATTAAAGGAGATGGAAAAAAACTCGAGACAGGGATATTTTCTTCAATGGCTGATTGGGGTCGGCGACTTGATAGTCATCAACGCCCTGTTTCTCGTTTTATATCATGCACTAAGCGCTGATTACACGCGGTTGATTGCGCACAGCCTGAAAGAGGTCATCCTGCTGCTGAACTTCTGCTACTTCTTTGCCCTCTACTTTGTTCCGATTCGTGTGCACCTCTCGGTGGTGTTCTTAGACAACATCGTGAAGCGCTCCTTTATGCTCATTACGTTTCAGATGATCATGTTCACGACATGCCTCATCTTCATGCGCATAGGGCATGGATCAACACGATTTCTGATCGTCTTTTACGTGGCCGCACTGGCCGCATTTTCGCTGTGGAGGGTGGTGATGCGGTTGGTGGTGAAGGTGTATCGGCGGAAGGGATTCGGCGTGAAAAACGTCATCATCGTGGGGGCGGGAAAGAATGGGCTGGAGCTTTATAAGGTGCTCAAAAACGACTTGGCGTATGGCTTCAACGTGTATGGCTTTTTTGATGACAACGAGGAGTTGCGCGGCGTGTTGCCGAACTATCTCGGACTGCTGAAAGAGACGGAGGCGTTCATCGAGACGCACCGGGTGGACGAGATCTATTGCACCATCCCGGGGGCGAACAGCGAGAAGATCTCTGGACTGCTGTCGTTTGCTGAAAAGCACATGATCCGCTTTTACATCCTGCCTGATTTTTATCGGGATATCAAGAAGAGTATGGTGATGGAGATCATGGAGTACGTGCCGCTGCTCTCGATCCGGAACGAGCCACTGCAATCGGTCTCAAACCGAGCGCTGAAGCGGGCATTCGACATTCTTTTCTCCTCCCTTGTGCTGATGCTGGTTTACCCTTGGCTTTACACCGTGATCGGAGTGTTGATCAAGCTGAGCTCGCCGGGGCCAGTGCTGTTTAAGCAGAAACGAACAGGGCTGTACGGAAAGGATTTTGACTGCTATAAGTTCCGTACGATGCGGGTAAACAAGGAAGCTGACGAGCTGCAAGCCACACGTAACGACCCACGAACGACACGCATCGGGGCTTTCCTTAGGCATACGAACCTGGACGAGATGCCGCAATTCGTCAACGTGTTGAAGGGCGACATGTCCGTCGTGGGGCCGCGGCCACATATGCTGAAGCATACGGAGCAATACTCAAAACTGATCGACAAATACATGGTGCGCCACTTGGTGAAACCTGGCATCACGGGTTGGGCACAGATCACGGGCTACCGCGGCGAAACGAAGACGCTGGAGCAGATGGAAGGACGCGTAAAAAGGGATGTGTGGTACATCGAAAACTGGTCCTTCTTCTTAGATCTAAAGATCATCTACGTGACGGTGATCAACATGTTTCAAGGTGAGAAAAACGCCTACTGACGATGGGGCGAATCTTGGCCGTAGACTACGGACTGAAGCGCACGGGACTGGCCGTCACGGACACGCTGCAAATCGCAGCGGGCGGACTAACGACGGTGGCGAGCGCGGAGGCCGTGAGTTACATCGTGGCGTATGCTAAGCGTGAACCGATAGACGAAATTGTTGTGGGATTGCCCAAGCAGATGGATAACCGGCCGTCAGAAAATATGGCGCGGGTGAAGGCCTTTGCGCGAAAGCTGAAAGCGGCGATGCCAGAAGCCGCGATTGCGTTTTACGACGAACGCTTCACCTCCACGATGGCGCACCGGGCGATGATCGATGGAGGACTGGGGAAGAAACGACGACAAGACAAGGCGCTGGTTGACGAGATCAGCGCCGTGATCATCTTACAGGGGTACATGGAATGGAAGAAAAACCAACAATCATATTGAACCAATAAACATTCACAGACCGATGATTTTACCGATTTACACCTACGGGCAACCCGTATTGAGAGAAGAAACAAAGCCCATCGGCCGCGATTACGACGGCCTCCAACAGCTCATTGCTGACATGTTTGAAACGATGTACAACGCCGACGGCATCGGGCTGGCCGCGCCGCAGATCGGGCGATCGATTCAGCTCCTCGTCATCGACGGCAGGCCGCTGGCCAACGATCGGCCAGAGTGCAAAGACTTCCGGCGCGTACTGATTAATCCAGAGATCGTGGAGGAAAGTGAGGAGCGCGCAACCTTTGAAGAAGGCTGCCTGAGCTTCCCCGGAGTGCACGAACGCGTGACGCGAGCCGCAAAAATCCGTGTGAAATACATGGACGAACGCTTTGAGCCGATAGAGGAATCGTTAGACGGATTCGCCGCGCGCATCGTAGAACATGAGTGCGAGCACCTCGCCGGACGCCTCTTCATCGACGACATCTCGCCCATACGCCGACAGCTGAACAAGGGCCGCCTGAACAACATCATCCGCGGCAAAGCCTCGTGCGCCTACCGCGTCAAGTCAGCAAACAGGAAATAACCACGATGCAACGGGCGCTGACTCTCCTGCTCTGCCTGCTGCTCACGGCTGCGGCGCAGGCGCAGGTCAATACCGACCGGGTGATGGCCATCGGGCGCAACGCGCTCTACTTCGAGGATTACGTCCTCTCCATCCAGTACTTCAACCAAGTGATCCGGGCTAAGCCGTGGATGGCTGAGCCATACTTCTATCGCGCGGTCGCAAAGCTCAATCTTGACGACTTTCAGGGCGCGGAGGAGGACTGCACGCTCAGCCTTGAGCGCAACCCCTTCTTGGCGCAGGCTTACTACGCGCGCGGCATCGCCCGGCAAAGTCAGGAGAAATATGCCGAAGCAATCGAGGATTACACAAAGGGATTGGAGTTCAAGCCGGGCGATCGGGCGATGATGTCGAACAAGGCGATCGCATACGTGCAGAAAAAGGACTTCAAGGATGCTGAACACGTCTTCGACGAGCTCATTCGTGCGCACCCCAAGCAGTCGCTCGGATACCTGACGCGCGCGGCCATGTACCTCGAAAAGGGCGACACGACGAAGGCTATGGCGGACTACGATCAGGCCGTGAAGATAGACCCGTACTACGCGCCGTGCTATGGAAACCGCGGCCTGGCGCTTTATCAATCGGGGCGTTACGCTGATGCGCTGAAGGATTTCAACGAGGCCATACGCCTCAACACTCGCGAGGGCGGTTATTACATCAACCGCGGCCTGGTGCGTTACCAAATGAACGATCTGCGCGGCGCAATGGCGGACTACGATCGCGTGATCGAGATGGACGCCGACAATCGCATCGCACGCTTCAATCGCGGGCTGCTGCGCGCGCAGGTGGGGGATAACAATCGTGCGATTGAGGATTTCGACGTCGTGCTGCGCGCCGAGCCTGACAATTACATCGCACGCTTCAACCGCGCGATGCTCAACTTTCAGACGGGCGATTACCGCGGATCCCTGCGCGACCTGAACTTGGTGCTCCAGAAATACCCCGACTTCTTGCAGGGCTATTACTATCGGGCCGACGTCCGCCGGCGGCTGAACGACCTGAAAGGCGCTGACCGCGATTACATCGCCGCCATGAAGATTGAGGACGATCGCCGCCGTGGGCGCAAGCCCAGCCCGACATCCACAAGCAAGGGGAAGGACGACGACAAGACGCGTGAGGAATCAGATCGCAACATTGAGAAATTCAACCGCCTCGTCGTGCACGACCGCAAGGAGGAGCAAAAGAGCAAGTATCAGAGCGAAATACGTGGCCGTGTGCAGGATCGCAACGTACAAGTGGAGCTCGAGCCCATGTTCATCCTAACGTATTACGAAAAACAGGCCGACGTTCGTGAGCGCGTCTTTTACGGCCGACTCGTGGAACAATTCAATGCCCGACACGTGCTCGCTTGGCGCTTGCTCCTGACCAACCGCGAAGCTGCCCTGACGGAGGAGCAAATAGCGGCTCACTTTACCTCGATCGACAATTACTCCAAGCGCATCGAGCAAACGCCCGAGAAAGCCGACCTACACTTCGGCCGCGCGATGGATTACATGCTTGTGCAAGATTTCGCCGAGGCCGTCCGCGACCTGGATCGCACCGTCGAGCTCGCCCCAGACTACGCCCTGGCCTACTTCGCGCGCGCCGTTGTGCGCTATAAGCAGTTGCAATCCACACGTTCGAGGCAAGACGAACTCTCCGCGCCGGCGACTCAAGAAACTCTTCCGGCAGACGAGTCTCGGCTTCGCGACCACGAACTCATCATTCGCGACTACGACGTCGTCATTCGCCTCGCACCAAATTTTGCTTTCGCCTACTTCAACCGCGGCAACCTCCGCAGTGCTGGCCGTGACTTTCGCGCCGCCATCGCGGACTACGATGCTGCGATACGCTGCGATCCTGAGCTGGCCGAAGCCTACTTTAATCGTGGCCTCGCAGCCCTCTCCTTGGGCGACGCCACACATGGAATTGCCGATTTGAGCAAGGCTGGCGAACTGGGACTTCCGGGTGCTTACAGCATCATCCGCCGCATGACGGAAGAGGGGAAAAACAGCGAATAGCCTTAGGCTGAGTGTAGAATAAATTGTAAAACGGTCAATTGCTTCAGGCAATTGGCCGTTTTTATTTTGATTTGTCCATTTGCCTCAGGCAATTGAGTGTTTTCGTTGTGAAATATCTATTTGCCTCAGGCAATTGGGCGTTTTCATTTAGAAATACGTTTTTGCCTGAGGCAATCGCGTATTTACATTTAGTTTCATCCATTTGCCTTAGGCAATTGCGCATTTACATTTAGTTTCGTCCATTTGCCTTAGGCAATTACGTGTTTACATTTAGTTTCATCCATTTGCCTTAGGCAATTGCGTGTTTTACTTTTTATAGGCGATTATGCTTCAGCTTTTTATCACGCATAAATTCCAATAGCTTATTAACCTTAAGCTGCCATCTGCCAAGGAATGCTTACTCCACCCCGCCGGCAGATAAGGGGCTGCAAGAAATTTAGCATCATGCAGCTGAAGGTTTCCATGAGAAACGCTTTGCGTTCGTGCAGCAACAAAAAGGGAGCCGCCGCTGAACAAATCAGCGACGGCTCCCTCTCAAGCTATGCGGCCAACCTTAATTGACCTTCCGTATCAACTCCATCCCTTTGCGTACAACTACATCGATGTGGATTGGGTCGAAGCAGCCCATGGGCGCGCTCCGGGAGCGTCTTCTTTAGCCCGCGCAAGACGCTCTCGATTTTCACCATCGGGACGACCTTAAGCAGTCCGCCGAGGACGAGCATGTTGAACGTTTTCTGCATATTCAACTCCGTAGCCGCGTCCATCGCATCGATGCGGTAGACATTGATGTCGGTGCGGCGCGGGGGGCGCTGAATGCCGTAACCGTCGTAGATGAGCACCCCTCCGGGTTTCACTTTCGGCTCAAACTTGTCCATTGACGGCTGATTGAGCACGATGGCGATGTCGTACGAGTTTAAGATCGGCGAGCTAATCCGTTCGTCGTTCAGTATCACGGTTACGTTCGCCGTGCCTCCGCGCTGCTCCGGGCCGTAGGAGGGCATCCACGTCACCTCCTTGTCTTCCATAAGCCCCGAGTAAGCCAGTATTTTCCCCATCGAGAGGACGCCCTGTCCGCCGAATCCGGCGATGATAATTTCGTGTTGCATGACGCTACTTCTTTACGTTCCGGGTTACACATTTTTCAAGTCGCCCAACGGGTAGAAGGGGAACATGTTTTCCATCATCCAGCGATTCGAGGCTGTGGGGGATTTTTTCCATCCCGAGGAGCAAGTCGAAACGACTTCGACCACCGAGGTTCCTTTCCCCGCCATGGAGTTTTCAAAGGCTAGCCGGAGCATCTTTTTCGTCTTACGCGCGGCGGCGGGCGTCTGCACGCTTTGGCGCGTCACGAGGCACGTGCCGTCGAGCTGCGCCAGCAGGTTTCCGATCTTCAGCGGGTAGCCATTCAGCGCCACGTCGCGGCCGTAAGGGCATGTCGCGGTGGGCATGCCGATCAGCGTCGTGGGGGCCATCTGCCCGCCGGTCATGCCGTAAATCGCATTGTTTACGAAGACGATCACGATGTTTTCGCCGCGGTTAGCTGCGTGGATCGTCTCGGCTGTGCCGATGGCGGCTAGGTCGCCGTCGCCTTGGTAAGTGAAGACCATTTTGCCCGGATTCACGCGCTTGATGGCCGTAGCCACAGCCGGAGCGCGCCCATGGGCTGCTTCGACCCAATCCACATCGATGTAGTTGTACGCAAAAACGGCGCAGCCCACAGGCGACACGCCGACGGTCTTCTCCTCCATGCCCATGTCGCCAATCACTTCCGCAATCAGCTTATGGATCACGCCGTGGCTGCAACCCGGGCAATAGTGCATCGGGTTGTCGTTCATCAGCTCGGGCTTGGCATAGACGAGGTTCTCCGGCCGGATGATGTCCATCCCGCTCGGTTCGGTCCTTTTTTCCGTTATCTCGGTCTCAGTTTCTATCAATTCTAATGTTTCCATCTAATGCAAATGTCTTTATATGATTATCGTTTATCGCCCCACCATTCTCAGGAAATACTGCGTCAGACGCAGCACCACGGCCACGCCGCCGCACACGATGAAGGGCAGGCGATTCCCCTTTACCGTAAAGTACAGAATGCCGGCCGCAATGGCCAGCAGCATGAAGAGCAGCGTGAACAGCTCGTCCCATCGGTCTCCGCGTCTCATCGTCTTGTCTTCATTTTTGATTTTACGGCTATTCAGGATTACATGAGTTTCTCTTTCACGGCAGCGATGATCTCATCCGGCGTAAAGACGATGCCTCCCAGGCGGCCGAAGTGTTCCACCCGCACACGCCCGTTGACGGCCAGCTTGACGTCCTCCACCATCTGGCCTGCATTAAGCTCTACGGAGAGGATTCCCTTCACCTTATCGGCCCAATCGGAGATGGCTTTCGTCGGGAACGGCCACAGCGTGATGGGCCGCAGCAGACCGAGCTTCAACCCCTCTCCGCGTGCCATTTCCATCGCCTTCTGGCAGATGCGCGCCGACGATCCGAAGGCCACCAAGAGATAATCTGCGTCTTCGCAGCCGATCTCTTCGTAGCGCACCTCATTCTCTTCAATCCGGCGATACTTCTCTAATAAGTGCAGGTTTCGCTGCTCCATGATGGCCGGGTCAAGCTCGAGCGACGTAATGATGTTCGGCCGTCGTCCGCCCTTGCGTCCGCAAGCGGCCCACGGCGATTCACGTGCGATCTCCTCATCCGTCTTGCGCGGACGGAAGGGTGGCAACACCACCTTCTCCATCAACTGCCCGATCATGCCGTCGGAAAGGATGATGGACGGAGTCTGATACTTAAAGGCCAAATCGAAGCCCAGTGCCACAAAGTCGACCATTTCTTGCACCGACGAGGGTGCCAATGTGATGAGCCGATAATCTCCATGCCCACCTCCCTTGACGGTCTGGAAGTAATCCGCTTGGCTCGGCTGAATTGTCCCCAGCCCTGGGCCGCCACGCATCACGTTCACGATCAGGCAGGGCAGCTCTGCCCCAGCGATATAGGAGACACCCTCCTGCATCAAACTAACGCCAGGACTGGACGAGGAAGTCATCACTCGTTTACCCGTCCCGGCGGCGCCATACACCATATTGATCGATGCAACCTCACTTTCAGCCTGTAGGACGACCATGCCGGTCGTTTCCCACGGCTTTTCGGCCATCAGCGTCTCCATCACCTCGGACTGCGGCGTAATCGGATACCCGAAATAGCCGTCCGTTCCGTAGCGTATTGCGGCATGCGCAATCGCCTCGTTTCCTTTCATTAATCTGACTTCTTCCATGGTATTATCCAACTTTAGCTCTGTAAACTGTCAGACAAGCATCCGGACAAACCCAGCCGCAGCTGGCACAGCCTGTACAGGCATCCGGCACCTTCATATACACATAATGGTATCCCTTGTTATTGACTTCTCTCGGATGTAGCTCCAAGACGTCGCAGGGACACGCTACCACACATAAGTCGCAGCCTTTACACCGTTCGGTGTTTACGACTACCATTCCTTTCACTTTTGCCATAAGCTATACTGTTTTTTTAGGTATTGGTCGCAAAAATAGAAAGCCCAAGCACAGATGCAAACAGGTTTCAATCTTTAGCTCATCGCTCTCATTTGCTTACAGATAGGAAGAAATCAAGGCGTATATATAAGAAGCCGTTCTGATTTTTATTCTGGCTCATTCTGAATTATACAGGAATTATTCCCAGCCTTTTTCTATTTCGGTTTACGTAGCTCTATTCCCTAACTGTTACCCTCTGACTACTTCTAACTACCATGGCTACCTTATGACTACCCTGACTGCGGCCATAACACACCGCTCCCGCCCTTTCCAAACAGCGCATACTTTTGCCGCCCCATGTTTTAGAAGACTTATGAGCAAGATTTCCTTATATATAAAGGTATGCGCGGCAGGGCTACTCCTGCTCTGCACGGGGCGATCCGTGGCGCAATACCAAGTGAGCGGCGGCAAGAAGACGCCCATCCGCGCAGTGGAGAACACGGCTTACAAGCTGGAGGTTTATTTGGTCTACGGCACCGATGGCGTGACCCTCAGCCACACTGGCACAGGCACGCATCGCTGGTATCGTTACCGCACAAAGGCAGCCGTAGAGGACGATTGGGAGGCGGTGGCATCGACGCAAAACGGCTCTACCTCAACAGTCACGAACCCGGCCGAGGGATACGGCTACTTCGTCGTCGACGGTAGCGGAGAGCTGCGGCGCTATGTGTGGATCATGGATTACAGCCGATACCCAGCGCACATCACGAGCCTCAGTGTAGCTGCTTCGTTCGATGCCTGTTCATCGCTTCGGCTGGCGGGCACGGCCGATCTGCCCGCACTCACTTATTATCTGCCTGACGGTAAGGCGGCCGAAGTGAAGCGCGAGTTTGAGGTTAGCTACCTGACGCAAGTGTGGAAGGAACAGCGCAAATCGTTTGCCGAGGAGTTAGTCGTAGATACGCTGCGAGGCAATCCCTTCGACGAGGCGCTGCATCGCCCGCCGCTCACGGATACGAAGATCGAGCTGACGGGCGATCTCTTCGCGCGAGCCTTCGGTGTGGAGCAATCAGCTACCATCGATCGATATGAAGCCGTGGCTTTGGAAGTGCACGCGGATACGGTGATGACGTCAGAGAGCAAGACGAACCTCAAACGCAAGGAGGGCGAGCTGTCAGCACCAGCCACGATCCGCTTCACGGCACACGCTAACACACCCGTGGCGTCGCTCTTCGTTTGGCAGATCACGCGCCGCGAAACCACGGGCGACGCCGTGTTGGTGCGCTTCACGGAGCCGGAGATGGAGTACACGTTCGACCGCGCGGGCGAGTATCGCGTCACACTCGAGGTGAGCGACCGCTCGGGGCGCTGTACGAACAAGGACAACAGCTACAAAATCAGCATCACGGAGACGGTATTAGAAGTGCCGAACGTGTTCTCGCCGGAGAGTTCGCCTGGGGTGAACGACGTCTTCAAGGTGGCACATAAGTCGGTCGTACGCTTCAGCGCGTCCGTCTTCAATCGGCAGGGCAGCCTGCTCTATCACTGGACTGATCCGAACGGCGGTTGGGACGGCAAGTATCGCGGCCGCTATGTGCCCGCCGGTGCCTATTACTACGTCATCGAATACACCGGCACGGATGGCCGGACGCACCGTAAAAGCGGCGACATCAATGTGGTAAGATCAAATACGTATAACAATAACAGTAAGAAACAATGAGTGCGAAAAACTTTGCAATAGGCTGCATGGCAGCTGGATTAATCAGCCTGACGGCGTGCTTCTCCGTCCAATCGCAAAACACGGAACAGCCGAGGCAGGATGGCGGCATGACGGTCTCGCCGGACGTGCCGGAGAAGGTCACCTTCTGTGGCGAACAGATCGACCTGACGCGATATAATATGTATGAAGCGATGGATCGCGAGCTGAGCAGCTTGACGTATTTCCACTCCACCACGATGCTGATGATCAAGCGGGCCAACCGCTTCTTTCCCATCATCGTGCCGATCCTAAAGGCGAACGGTGTGCCGGAGGATTTCAAATACTTGGCCGTGGTGGAGAGTCACCTCGATCCGCGCGTAGCCTCACCGGCGCGTGCCGCGGGCATGTGGCAGTTCTTGGAGTCGGCTGGGCGGGAGTATGGCCTGACGATCACGCCCAGTGTGGACGAGCGCTACAACGTGGCGCGCGCCACGGAGGCGGCCTGCCGCTACCTGAAGGATGCCTATGCCAGATACGGCGACTGGGCCTCGGCTGCGGCGTCATACAACGCTGGCATGGGGCGCATCTCGGGCGCCTTCGCCTCGCAGCGTGAAACGTCCGTGCTGAACCTCTGGCTTGTGGAGGAGACCTCGCGCTACGTCTATCGCATCCTGGCCACGAAGCTCATCTTCGAGAACCCGCAGAAGTATGGCTTCGCCCTCCGCCCGCGCGACCTCTACACGCCGATCGAGTGCGACGAGGTGACGGTATCGTCCGGAATCCCCGACTTAGTAGCCTTCGCCAAGTCGCATGACATCAGTTATGCCGACCTCAAGCGCTTCAATCCGTGGCTGCGCGACTCGAAGCTCATCACTGGCGGCCGCAGCTACACCATCCTCATCCCCCGCAAAAAGGATATGTATTACACCGACACCAATCGCACGGTCTACGATCGGCGCTGGGTGGTGAAGTGATTGCATATGACAATAAAGAATAAGGAGACCAACGACGACCGCATCGAGCGGGGGGGCACCATCGGCGTATGGGGCGCACGGGTGCATAACCTGAAGAACATCGACGTGGAGCTGCCTCGCAACCGCCTCACCGTCATCACGGGAATGAGCGGGAGCGGCAAGTCGTCGCTCGCCTTCGACACCATCTTCGCCGAGGGGCAACGCCGATACATCGACACCTTCTCGGCCTACGCCCGCAACTTCATGGGCAATGTGGAGCGGCCGGACGTGGACAAGATCACGGGCCTGAGCCCCGTCATATCCATTGAGCAAAAGACGACGAACCGCAACCCGCGCTCCACCGTCGGCACCACCACAGAGGTCTACGACTTCCTACGCCTGCTCTACGCCCGCGCCGGCGAGGCCTACTCCTACCTCAGTGGCGAGAAGATGGTGAAGTACACCGAGGAGCAAATCCTGGAACTGATCATGCGGGAGTATAACGGCCGAAAGATGTACCTGCTGGCGCCGCTCGTCCGCAACCGCAAGGGGCACTATAAGGAGCTCTTCGAGCAGATCCGCCGCAAGGGCTACCTGAATGTGCGCATCGATGGCAAGCTGATGGAGATTAGCCGCGGCATGAAGCTGGATCGATACAAGATGCACAGCATTGAGGTGGTCGTGGATAAACTCGTGGTCAGCGCCACCGACGAGCCGCGCCTCAAGGAGAGTCTCCGCACGGCCATGAAGCAGGGCGACGGGCTGATCTTGCTCTTAAATGCTGACACGAACGAGACGCGCTACTACAGCCGCCGCCTGATGTGCCCCACGACCGGACTGGCCTACAGCGAACCGGCCCCGCACAACTTCTCCTTCAACTCGCCCCACGGCGCCTGCCCGCGCTGCAAAGGCCTCGGCGAGGTGAACGTGATCGATATGGAAAAGATCGTCCCCGACCCCTCGCTCAGCATCTATCAAGGCGGGATCGCGGCGCTGGGTAAATACAAGAACTCGCTCGTCTTTTGGCAGATCGAGGCGCTCTGCAAGAAGCACGGCGCGACGATCAAGACGCCCATCAAAGACCTGCCCGCCGAGGCAATGGACGAGATCATGAACGGCACCGAGGAGCCCATCCGCCTCCGAAACATGTCGCTTGGTAGCACCCAATTCAACTACACCTACGAGGGCGTGGCCAAATACATCACCATGATGCAAGGCGACGACGAGGGCGCCGCCTCCGCCTCCGCGCGCAAATGGGCCGGGCAATTCGTCAGCACCGCCATCTGCCCCGAGTGCCACGGCCAGCGCCTCAACAAAGAGGCCCTGCACTACTTCATCGACGGGAAGAACATCGCCGAGCCCGCCTCGATGGACATCGCCGAGCTGTCGCGCTGGATCAACGGACTCGAGGAAAAACTCTCGCCCGCGCAGCGCACCATCGCCGTGGAGATCCTCAAAGAGATCCGCTCGCGCCTCGACTTCATCCTCGAGGTCGGCCTCGACTACCTCTCCCTCAATCGCGCCTCAGCCACCCTCTCCGGCGGCGAAAGCCAACGCATCCGCTTGGCTACACAGATCGGAAGCCGCCTCGTCAACGTGCTCTACATCCTCGATGAGCCCAGCATCGGCCTCCACCAACGCGACAACATCCGCCTCATCAACTCCCTCAAAGAGCTGCGCGACACGGGCAACTCCGTCATCGTCGTGGAGCACGACAAAGACATGATGCTGAGCGCCGATTACGTCGTCGACATGGGCCCCAAAGCCGGACGCCTCGGCGGCGAAGTCGTCTTCGCCGGCACCCCCAAGGAGATGATCCAGACCGACACCCTCACTTCGTCTTACCTCAACGGCCGGCGCCGCATCGAGGTGCCCACCACGCGTCGCCCCGGCAACGGCCATGAATTAGTGCTCCGAGGTGCATCGGGCAACAACCTGAAGCAGGTGGACGTCCGTTTCCCGCTCGGCACCTTCACGTGCGTCTCCGGCGTCTCCGGCAGCGGCAAGTCTACCCTCATCAACGCCACCCTGCAGCCCATCCTCAGCCAGCATTTCTATCGCTCCGCCCAGCCCCCCCTACCCTACCAATCCATCGAAGGCATCGAGCACATCGACAAAGTCGTCAACGTCGATCAGTCACCCATCGGCCGCACCCCGCGCAGCAATCCAGCCACCTACACCGGCGTCTTCACCGACATCCGCAACCTCTTCGTCGCCCTGCCCGAAGCCAAGATCCGCGGCTACAAACCCGGGCGCTTCTCGTTCAACGTCTCCGGCGGACGCTGCGAAACATGCAAAGGCAATGGCTATAAAACGATCGAAATGAACTTCCTGCCCGACGTCTACGTCCCCTGCGAAGACTGCCACGGGCGCCGCTACAACCGCGAGACACTTGAGGTGCGCTACCGCGGCAAGTCCATCGCCGACATCCTCGACATGACGATCAACATGGCCGTCGAGTTCTTCGAAAACATCCCCGCCATCCTCTCCAAGATCAAGGTGCTGCAAGACGTCGGCCTCGGCTACATCAAGCTCGGCCAACCCTCCACCACCCTCTCCGGCGGCGAAAGCCAGCGCGTCAAGCTCGCCACCGAACTCGCCAAACGCGACACCGGCCGCACCCTCTACATCCTCGACGAACCCACCACCGGCCTGCACTTCGAGGACATCCGCGTCCTCCTCGGCGTCCTCAACAAACTCGTCGATAAGGGGAACACCGTCATCGTCATCGAGCATAACATGGACGTCATCAAGAGCGCCGACTACCTCATCGACATGGGCCCCGACGGCGGACGTGGCGGCGGACGCGTCCTCTTCACCGGCACACCCGAAGCCCTCGCCGCCGACCCACAGACCGAGAGCCGCACCGCCCCCTTCCTCCGCAAAGAGCTTTCCGAAAGCTGAGCCGTACCTATTTATAATGGACAATGATTAATTATCAATGATTACCCCGGAGACACAGCAGAATGTATGCCCCACTATCATTAATCACTAATAATTAACCACTACCTATATGCGTGAATCCCCCCTCTCCACCCCATTGACAACAGTCAGAGGTATGCAAAACGCGTTTTTCACCCCGCTGACAGCTGTCAATGGCATCTAAAACGCGTTTTTCGCCCCTCTGACAGCTGTCAATGACATCTAAAACGCATTTTTTACCCCTCTGACAGCTGTCAATGGCATCCAAAACGCGTTTTGCATACCTCTGACAGCTGTCAACGGGTTATCTCTTAAAATTTTTCACACTTAACCCCAAGTATATCCCACCCCCTTCAGCTGCAAGCCTCTCTCTACCGCTAACCCCCACTTAAAATGAAGAATCCCATACAAATGATCAAGCAATGCCTCGCGAACGACGAGCCCTACTTCCTCCTCCGCGGCAAAGACCGCTGCGCCCTACCCGCCATCGAGCGCTACTACGAAGCCGTCCGCGACAAAGTCACCGACCCACGCTTCATCGAAGAGATCGAAGAGATCATGAAAGACTTCCGCGCCTTCCGTGAGGAACAAGAAACCCACATCCCCGACTGACCCACAATGGACGACACCTACCGCACCGTGCGTGACCACTCCGAAGGCTACTACACCGAGAAGCGTAGCCGCTTCCTCTCCTTCGCCCTCCCCGTCCGCACCCCCGACGAAGCCCTGGAGCACGTCGCCACCTACCGCAAGAAGTACTACGACGCCCGCCACGTCTGCTGGGCCTACATGCTCGGCCCCGACCGCACCACCTTCCGCGCCAACGACGACGGCGAACCCTCCTCCACGGCCGGCAAGCCCATCCTCGGACAGATCAATTCCCACAACCTGACCGACATCCTCATCATCGTCGTCCGCTACTTCGGCGGCATCGAGCTCGGCACCAGCGGCCTCATCGTAGCCTACCGCACCGCCGCCGCCGAAGCCATCGCCGCCGCCCACATCGAGGAGCGCACCGTCGACGACGTGATCACCATCACCTTCGACTACCCCCACCTCAACAGCGTCATGCGCATCGTGAAGGAAGACCACCCCGACGTCCTTTCCCGCACCTTCGAGCTCACCTGCCAAATGACCCTCCGCATTCGCCGCAGCCGCATGGACGCCCTGAAAAACCGCCTGCTGAAAGTCGACACCCTCCGCATCCTTTAATTCCCCTCTAAACCCACAGCGAAAAAAGAATGCGGATTTTTGCAGGATTCAGAAGCGCGTCTATCTTTGCGCTCGCAAAAACGAAAACGTTGATGCCCGCAAGGGTTGACAGGCGTTGTTTCCGAGGCAGTAAGCAGGCCTGTTCGTCTATCGGCTAGGACGCAAGATTTTCATTCTTGAAAGAGGGGTTCGACTCCCCTACGGGCTACATTAAGAACAAGATAAAAAGAAGAAAATAGAGAACGATGGCAAATCACAAATCATCTATCAAGAGAATACGTCAGACCAAAACACGCTGCGCACAGAATCGTTACGGTGCCAAAACGATGCGCAACGCAGTGAAGAAATTGCGCGGCACAGAAGACAAGAACGAGGCAGCAGCCATGTATCCGAAGATCTGCTCAATGCTCGATAAGCTGGCGAAGAAGAATGTGATTCATAAAAACAAGGCAGGCAACCTGAAATCCAAATTAGCCAAGCACGTCAACGCATTGGCTTGATATACCGGAAGGCAGCCTGAGAGATAAAAAAGAAAAGAAGGACACCATAAGTCCACAGTTTATATGGGTTCAAAGGCCTGTTCGTCTATCGGCTAGGACGTGAGATTCTCATTCTCAAAAGAGGGGTTCGATTCCCCTACGGGCTACATTAAGGCTGAAAGGCGTCAATCGTCTTTCGGCCTTTTTTTCATGCAGTTAGCCGCCTCCCAGCCCCCACTTTTTCGGGGAGGAGCAGCTATATTTGTTTCCGTTTTTGATTAATGAATAAAGAGAGGAAATCAACATGAGTGACGAAGAAATAAAAGCAGCGAGCGAGGAATATTCTTCCAAAAACATCCAAGTACTCGAAGGGCTGGAAGCCGTCCGCAAACGCCCTGCCATGTACATCGGCGACACGAGCGAGAAGGGACTCCATCATTTGGTTTACGAAGTGGTGGACAACTCCATCGACGAAGCGCTGGCCGGCTTTTGCAAGAACATCGACGTCGTGATCCGTGAAGACAATTCGATCAGCGTGACAGATGATGGGCGAGGCATCCCCGTCGATTACCACGAGAAGGAAGGCCGGTCGGCGCTGGAGGTCGTGCTGACTGTGCTCCATGCCGGTGGTAAGTTCGACAAGGGCACCTACAAGGTTTCTGGCGGACTACACGGCGTCGGAGTCTCGTGCGTCAACGCGCTGTCCACCCATTTGAAAGCCGAGGTGCACCGCAACGGTAAAGTCTACGTGCAGGAGTTCTCCTGCGGCAAGCCGCTGGCTGATATTCGGATAACGGGTGACAGCGATCGCACCGGAACGACCATCGAGTTCAAGCCTGACGCGTCGATCTTCACCACGACAGAATACAAATACGAGATCTTAGCCAACCGACTCCGCGAGCTGGCCTTCCTGAATGCTGGCATCCGCCTGACGCTGACGGATCGGCGCGAGGTGAAGCCGGACGGGACGTACAAATCCGAAGTCTTCTATTCGCACGAAGGACTGAAGGAATTTGTGCGCTACATCGACAAGTCGAAAGAGGCGCTGATCCGCGACGTGATCCACATCGTCACCGAGAAACAGGGCATCCCCGTCGAAGTGGCGATGACGTACAACACATCGTACAACGAGAGCGTCTTCTCCTACGTGAACGACATCAACACCATCGAAGGTGGTACGCACCTCTCCGGCTTCCGACGCGGGCTGACACGCACGCTGAAGAAGTATGCCGAAGACTCTAAGCTGCTGGAGAAGGCCAAGGTGGAGATCCAAGGCGACGACTTCCGCGAAGGGCTCACGGCCGTGATATCGATCAAGGTGGCTGAGCCGCAGTTTGAGGGGCAGACCAAGACGAAGCTCGGGAACACCGAGGTGATGGGCGCCGTCGACATGGCTGTAGGCGAGGCGCTCGGCAACTACTTGGAGGAGCACCCGAAGGAGGCCAAGACGATCGTCGATAAGGTGATCCTCGCGGCCACTGCACGTCAAGCGGCACGCAAGGCGCGAGAGATGGTGCAGCGCAAGTCGCCCCTCTCGGGCGGTGGACTGCCGGGCAAACTGGCCGACTGCTCCTCGAAGGACGCCGCCATCTGTGAGCTGTTCCTCGTCGAGGGAGACTCCGCCGGTGGTACGGCCAAGCAGGGGCGCGATCGTAACTTCCAAGCCATCCTGCCCCTCCGCGGTAAGATCCTCAATGTGGAGAAGGCGATGGAGCACCGCGTGTTCGAGAGCGAGGAGATCCAAAACATCTTCAAGGCGATGGGCGTCTCGATCGGCACCGAGGATGACCCGAAGGAGCTGAACTTATCGAAGCTCCGTTACCACAAGGTGATCATCATGACCGATGCCGATGTGGACGGTAGCCACATCGCCACCCTGATCCTCACTTTCTTCTTCCGCCGCATGCGCGGACTGATCGAGAAAGGGTACGTCTACTTAGCCACGCCGCCGCTTTACCTCTGCAAGAAGGGCAAGGTGGAGGAGTATTGCTGGACCGACCAGCAGCGGCAGAAGTTCATCGACACGTACGGCGGTGGCAACGAGAACCAGATCCACACGCAGCGCTATAAAGGCCTCGGCGAGATGAACGACCACCAGCTTTGGGACACGACGATGAACCCCGAAAACCGTACCCTCAAGCAGATCACGATCGACAACGCCATCGAGGCCGACGCCATCTTCTCCATGCTCATGGGCGAGGACGTCGGGCCGCGCCGCGAGTTCATCGAGGAGAATGCGACGTACGCTAACATCGACGCATAACGCCGACTTCGCATAGCGGCGCATCTGCTGCGAAGTCTTATACATAAACCATTAAACAACAGAGGGCAATCGCCATGTGCGGGGTTGCCCTCTTCTTTTTCTCCCATTCAAAACCCCACCCACTTCAGATGTCACCCACTTTAGAAGAACTATTCGCGCAGGTCGACCGCGCCGCAGCCGTCGACACTGCCGCCACTACACGCCCACGCATCGGCATCTCGATCAATCGGCAAGACGGCAAAGAGACACTGGCCGATCCTTACTTCCAATCCGTCATCTTGGCAGGCGGCGCGCCCGTGCTCGTGCCCGCCACGACCGAGCTGAGCGTCCTCACCACGATCGTCGACGGACTCGACGGCCTGCTCCTGACCGGAGGCGGCGACATCAGTCCCGACCTGCTCGGCGAGGCGCCCCACCCGTCGATCGAGGATGTCGACCCCATCCGCGATGCCTACGAGCTGCAACTCATCCGCCTGGCCAGCCAACGCAGCCTCCCCATCTTCGGCATCTGTCGCGGACACCAGCTCCTCAACGTGGCCTTCGGCGGCACACTCTACCAAGACCTCCCCTCGCAATTCCCCAGCCCCGTACTGCCACATAGTCAGGAGGAGGCGCGCGAGGTCGCCACACAGACCGTCACCCTCACCGCCCCTGGCTCTGAGCTGCGTCGCGCCCTTGGCCTTAGCAACGAGGCCCTCACCGCTCCCATCCCCGTCAATTCGCTCCACCACCAAGCCGTCCGCGACGTGGCCCCCGGCTTCGTCGCCACGGCCGAGGCGCCTGACGGCGTCAACGAGGCGATGGAGCACCCGGAATACCCCATCCTCAGCGTCCAGTGGCACCCCGAATGGCTCGCCACCACCGGCCACAAGGCGATGCTCCGCCTCTTCCGCCATCTTGTCAGCCGTGCACGCCGCTACGCCCACGCCCGACGCCTCCACCACACCATGATCGCCCTCGACTCGCACACCGACACGCCCATGCTCTTCGACAGCTTCGACCTCGGGCGCAAGGAGGGTGGCCGCGTCAACCTGCCGCTCATGCGCGAGGGAGGGCTCGACGCCGTCGTCATGGCTGCCTACCTGCCTCAGGGCAAGCGCAACGACGAGGCCCACCGCCAAGCCTTCGACTACGCCGTCGAGCGACTCACACGCGTCGAGGAGCAAGCCGTCCGTTACCCCAACCTCCTCGGCATCGCCCGCTCCACGGACGACCTCCGCCGCCTCAAACGCGAGGGGCGCAAAGCCATCCTCCTGGGTGTGGAAAACGGTTACGCCATCGGCCGCGATCTCTCCCGGCTGCACGCCTTCAAGCGCATGGGCGTAGCCTACATGACACTCTGTCACAACGGAGACAACGAGCTCTGCGACTCCGCCTCCGGCGGCAACGGCGAGTGGGGCGGACTCAGCCCCTTCGGCCGCGAGGTGGTGGCGGAGATGAACCGCATAGGCATGATGATCGACGTCTCGCACGCTGCTGATGCCACTTTCGACGATATCGTCCGCCTCAGCCGACGCCCCATCGTCGCCACCCACTCCTCCTGCCGCGCCCTCTGCGACCATCGCCGCAACTTGGACGACGACCGCATCCGCGCCCTGGCCGAGGCGGGCGGCGTGATGCAGATCTGCCTTTATGGCGGATTCATTAACCACGACAATCCCGACGGCGCCACCCTCAGCGACGCCGTCCGCCACATCCTGCATGTCGTCCGGCTCGTCGGCCCGGATCACGTCGGCATCGGCTCCGACTTCGACGGCGGCGGCGGCCTCATCGGTTGCCAATCGGCTGGCGAGATGATCCAAATCACCCTCCGCCTCCTGGCCGAGGGCCTCTCCGACGCCGACATCGCCAACATCTGGGGCGGCAACTTCATGCGCGTCATGGATGCCCAGCGATAGGCCTTTGACCTGACCCGCACGGCGGATCTTCCCCCGTCATTTTGCCACACAATGAGGGGAAAAACCCGAGTAACGCCATTGTGCGACACAATTTGACCACTCGGAACTTTTTGGCCCTTTTGTGCGACATAATTTGACCACTTGGAACTTTTTGGCCTCTTCGTGCGACACAATTTGACCACTTGAAACTTTTTGGCCCTTTTATGCGACATAATTGGACCACTCAGAACTTTTTGGCCCTTTTATGCGACATAATTGGACTACTCGGAACTTTTTGGCCTCTTCGTGCCGCATAATGGGTCACCAAAAACTTTTGGCCTCATTATGTCGCATAATGAAGGCGCCCGGAGCATGAGCCGCGGCCGATTTGGGTAAACAAAAATGTCCTGCCAGCAAGGGGAGCACTGAAAACGCTCCGCCACTGGCAGGACATTTGATCTCTACGGGGTAATGGGGCGGGAAAAACCCCACCTCCCGCCCGGGGACTTACTCTTTCTTGTCATAAAGCTCGCTGAGCAGCTTGTCGAGCACGGGGCCGCGAGCCTCGCCACGGACGATCTTGCCCTCAGCATCGACGAGGTAGCAGGCGGGGACACCCATGAGGCCGTAGACCCTCTGGGCCGTGCCTTGGAAGCCGTCGGGGCTGCGGAGCTGCGTCCAGGTGAGCTTCTCCTGCTCGAGGGCTTGCTGCCAGGGCGCGTCGTCGTCGTCCACGGAGATGCTGACGATGTGGAAGGCGGGGTATTTGGCGGCGATCTGCTTCAGGTGGGGCATCTCGGCGCGGCAAGGGCCACACCATGAGGCCCAGAACTCGACGAGCGTGTAGCCCTCCTTGGGAAGGACGGAGTGCAGCGAGACCGTCTTGCCATCCGGGGTGAGGAAGTCGGCGTCGGGCAGCGTGGAGCCGCGAGCCATGTGCTTCTTGACCTCGATCTGCTTTTTCAGCTCTTCAAAGCGCGGCTTGCCCTTCCATGTGGGCTCGAGGAGCGCCAGGATGTCGTCGAAATCTTTGGCCGTGAGGGCCTCGGAATAAGTCAGGAGGAGGGCCTGATCGAGGGCCACGACGGAGGCAGCATGCTGGCGGATGAACTCGGTGCGAATCTCATCGCACTCCTTGCGGAGGGATTCCATCAGGTTTTGTAGGCCGATGGATTTCAGCGTCGCCTCGCTGGTCTGTTCGGCGGAGTCACCATACACCTGCGCGAGCTGCTGGCCCAGGTCGGCCAGCTGATTCTCCTTCTCGGCCAGCTGCGTGCTGATCTTCTCGTTCAGCTCCTGCGTGGGCGAGCCGGTGATGACGGGGTTGACCGTCTTGCGCCCCGGGATGTAGAAGACGGTCGGCATGGTCTCCACATCGGCCGTGAAGGTCATGGGGGCATTTTCGATGTAGAAGGCGTAGGCCAACGTGCGCTCCTGCTCAGAGAGGGCGGGGTCGGCCAGCTCGATTTGCACCTGATACATGGCGGGCTCTTCCACTTTGCCCTTGAGCTGGAAGTGGCCGTCCTTGCTGACTACAGCGCTGTCAACAACGGTCATGTTCATGTCCGCAACGTCATAGAGTTTCACGATGGCATTTTCGGCCTTGCTGCCGTTCAGTGTGCCGTCGATCACGAAGCCATCTGTGGCTTTCTGCTTGCAAGCCATCACGCAAAGCAGGATGGCTGCGATGGATAGGATCTTTTTCATTTCTGTTTATGTAGGATTTATATGTCGGTTAATGGGGATTTGATCAATGCTTAATCGCTCTTTGAGCATCCGTCAATACCCCGGATTCTGCTTCAGCTCGCGGTTTCCGCCGAGGGCTTTGCGGGGGATGGGGAGCGTGAGGTGGCGGTCAGACCGGACGTAGTAGGGGGCGATGGGGTACTTATCCCATGCATGGTAGCGGACAAGGTCGAACCACTCCTCGTTGTTTTCCGTAACGAACTCCATCCACTTGTGGCGGAGGATCATCTCCAACATGCTTCCGTCAGGGATGGCATCCACATAGGCCGTCGTATACCCAGCGCGCGGGATGCAGATGATGTCCTTCAGGGCCTGGCGCGAGGCGGCCACATGCCCCAATCGCGCCTCAGCCTCAGCAATGATGTAATACATCTCGGCCAAGCGGAGGTAGTAGTGGGAGTCTTGCTTGGTGCCCGCGGCGCCATCGATGAAGTGATACTTGTTGTTCACGATGTCCGGCATCGTCGGGTCAAGGTCTATGTAGATGGCAGCGAAGCGCTTGTCCTGCGCGCTATCGTTAGGCGCCACGGCGGCGGCTATCTTGTTAGTGACCGGCCCGGCAATAGAGGTATTCCAGAGGCCATCGTTGTACGTCTCATTCGGCGCCGTCGCATAGATGGCAAAGAGCATCTCTTTCGAGAGGAAGCTGTTTTCAAACAGCTGCTTAAAGTCCGCCTCAAGGGAATAACCCGCAGCGGGCGCCTGGCTGAGCACTTCGCGCGCCAGCGCAGCGGCCTTGGCAAACTCCTTCATGTAGAGCAGCACACGCGCCTTCAGCCCCTTGGCTGCAAGCTGGCTCACGCGGTAATGCTCATTCGTGGCGGGCGCCTTAGCGATAGCCTCGTCAAGGTCGGCCAAGATGGCGCGGTAGCTTTCCTCCACCGTCGACCGGGGCATGGACACGTTGCCCTTCACCGATAGGTTGTTGGGGTAAATCACAATGCCGAAGGCCGAGCTGCGGTTGTAGAACTCGCCATACTGCCGCAGCAGGATGAGGCGTGCCAAGGCGCGCGAGAACTTGGCTTCACCCACAATCTCAGCGCGCCGCTCCTTCGTCAGCGTCGGGATGGAAGGCGCCTTATCGAGGTTCTCCAACAGCGCAGAGGCATTCTGCACCACGTAGTAGAGCGCCGTGTAATTCATTTCCACACCCGCGTTGTCGTCCGTCACCTCATTGTCAGCAAAGCCATCGATGCCGCTGATGAACACTTCGTTTTCTGCCCCAGTGCGGGCGTCTAAGAGGTGCCGCATCCACCCGATGCGGTAGGTGCGCCACGAGAGGTAGACGCCGTTGAGGCCAGCCTCGGCCGACTTGGCGTCGGTGATCACGTTCTCGTCCGTCAGTTTATACTCTGGATCAATCTCGTCGATGCTGCCAATAAGCTCGCAGGCCGAAAGGGCGAGGGCAAGGCAGAAACCTATGATATAATGTGTCGTTTTCATTTCGGTGGATGTTTATGAATTAGAACTGCAAATGCACACCAAAGGAGACGGTGCGACTCAGTGGATAAGGATCCGCATCAGCGCCTTGCCCACGGTGTATTCCGGAGCCGACCAACTCAGGATCAAGCCCCGGCCACGGCGTGATGGTGAAGAGGTTCGTAACCATCGCAAAGACGGAGGCACTCTGCAAACCAACAGTGCGCAGCAGGTTGGCCGGGAAGCGATAAGTCAGCGTGATGTTCTTCATACGCAGGTAGGAGGTGGAGTAGAGCATGCGGTCGTTATACTGCCTATTGTAGCCATTGTATTGCCCATAGACGAGCCGCGGGAAGCGGGCGTTGGGGCGGTCAGGCGTCCAGGTGTTGTTAAACGTCTCGCGGGTGATGCTCTGCCCGAGGGTGCTCGCCAGGTCGAGAGCGATGTCGGAATAGATGGCCTTCCCGCCCTGGGTGAACTGCATGAAGAAGGAGAGGTCGACACGCTTGTAGGTGATCGTGTTGTTCCACCCACCGAAGAACTTGGGCTGTGGCGAACCGATCACGGTGCGATCGTCAGAAGAGATGCGCCCATCGCCGTTGACGTCCTCAACGATGTAGTCGCCCACGCCGAGCGCGTTCTGATAGAGCATATGTCCCTTGGCGCGTGCCTGTTCGTCGAGCTTGTCCACCTCGGCGCGACTACGTGCGATGCCCTTCACTCGGTATCCTTTGATGGCGCCCACAGGCTCCCCCTCGACGATGAGGTCTTGCATATCGACATTCAGGTTGGCGCCGTTCAGCTTCAAGACCTTGTTGCGGTTGGAGGCGATGTTGAAGGAAGTCGTCCACGAAAAGTCTTTCGTTGCGACGATGCTTCCCCCCAGCTCCAGCTCGAAGCCGCGGTTGCTCATGTCGATCAAGTTGGAGGTGTACGAGTCCATACCCGACTCCATCAGGTAGGGCGAATTGACAAGTGCGCCCTTGGTCGTCCGGTTGTAGACGTCGAACGAGCCGTAGAGGCGATGGTCGAAGAGGGAGAAGTCGATGCCGCCGTTGTATTCCGTGGTGATCTCCCAGCGGATGTCGCGGTTGGGCAGGTTACGCTCCAACCACACGCCCGGCTTCTCGCCGTAGCGCCCGCCCTTGGTGTAATAGCGGAGGTAGGAGAAGTCGCTCACGTTAGTCGACCCCGTCTTACCCCAGCTCAGGCGCAGCTTGAGGTCGTCTAACCAATGGCGTTGCCCCTCCATGAACTTCTCGTTGCCCAGGCGCCAGCCCAAGGATACGGCGGGGAAGGTGGCCACGCGATTGTGAGGCCCAAACTTCGACGAGGCGTCGCTGCGGAAGCTGAGCTCGGCTAAGTAGCGATGCGCATAGTCGTAGCTGACGCGGGCATAGGTGGAATTCAGTCCGCCGCGGGCGTAGCTGTCTGTGGTGGGGAGGTAGGTGTTAGCTGATCCGATGTTGTCCAAGATCGATTCGTTGAAGAAGTCGCTGGCGTTCACCGTGCGCAGCTGATAATAGGTGCGGTCGCTGCCGACACCGAGGATGGCCGCGATGCCATGTTGGCCGAAGGTGCGGTTGTAATCGAGGCGGAAGTTGAGGGAGGTCTGCGTCATGGTGTTGTCTTCTTCGCTGAGGCTGGCTTTCAGCTCCATGGCGGGCACGAGCGCTTGGGCGTAAGAGGGGATGAAGTAGCGATCGCGTTGCGAAGAGGTGGAGATGTTGACTTCGGCGTGTGCCTTCAGCCCTTCGATGATCGTCACATCGGCATAGCCGCTACCCATGAATTGGCGCGACTCGAAGTTGTTCTTCCGGCTCTTTACGGCCACGGGGTTCGGGCTCATGATGGGGATGCCGTAGAGTGGCGTAGCGTCGAAGCGGAGGAATTCGCCCCGCGCATCGCGTACGGGCAGGTCGGGGCGCATGCGCCATGTGGTCAGCCCCTCCTCAAAGCCCTCGCGCAGGTTGCCCGACTTGCGTGAGGTGGCTGAATAGCTCAGCGTGGCTCCGGCCTTCAGGCGCGGGGAGATCTCCGCATCCACCGCTGTGCGCCCGCCATAATGCTTCAGGTGATCGTTGATCAAGAGCCCCTGCTGATCGGTGGCGTTAAACGAGGCCGAATAGTTTGACATGGCCGATCCGCCGCGCAGCGAGAGGTAGTATTGGTTGGTGGTTGCATTGCGGCGTGTGATCTCGTCGTTCCAGTTGGTTGAGATGCTCCCGAAGGCATTGTTGCGCAGCCCTTTGTAGGCGTTGAGCTTATATAAATACGTCGCCGGGTCGAGCGTCGCATCGAGGTTCCCAAACATGCCAATCGCGCTGTAAGTCACCGCGTCCATCAGTCCGCCGCCATTCTCGCGGACGTTCCGCAGTGTCTCCTGAATGATCTCCTCTTGCAGCTGCTTGAACTCGGCTGTGTTGAGCGGCTTGTATTCCTTAATCGGGTTACCGATGGCAAGCGTATAGCCGGCATCGATGGTCAGCTTTTCGTTCTTCTTGCCGTTACGCGTCTTGACGATCACCACACCGTTGGCGCCACGCGATCCGTAGATGGCCGTGGCCGAGGCGTCCTTGAGGATGTCGACGCTTTCAATGTCGTAGGGCGAGATGGAGAGCAGCGGGTTCAGGTTGTTGTCTTCCACGAAGTGGGGCATGCCGTCGATGACGTAGAGCGGGGCGTTCGATTGCTTGTTCATCCTTTCCCGCGGGACGGGCGAGGTGATGCCGCGCACGTTGATCGTCGGGCCTGCACCCGGTGCGCCGCTCGATTGCACACTGAAGACGCCCTTTACGGCGCCCCCCAGCATGCCGTCGACCGATGAGGCCGACCGCGCCAGCTGCTCGATGTCGTCGTTCTTCAGCGACGAGATGGAGCTCGTGAGGCTCTTCTTGTCCTTGCTCCCGTAGCCGATCACTACACAGTCTTCCATCACTTGGCTGTCGAGTTGCAGGATCACGGCCACCTCGTGCCCAGACTTGGCGATGACTTCCTGATTAGCGAAGCCCACGTAGGAGACGACGAGCGTCAGTTGCGGGGCATCTGTCACGATCGTGAAGCGCCCGTCCGCGTCGGTGATCGTTCCCAAGGTTGGGTTTTCCTTCACGATGATGTGTGCGCCGATGACTGGCTCGCCGGCCTCGTCCACGACGATGCCAATGATCTTGCCTTTCACTTGTGGCGTCACCCTCCGCTGCTCGCTGCCCGCGGAGTGCTGCGGCGCTGTGGCGCTCCATTTCGCGCCTCTGGCTACCGTCTCGCCTGCCGCCTGGGCCGACTGCAAGCCGCCCCAAGCCATCAAATGCAGGGACAGAAACGCCATCTGCCACGATTTACCGACTCTTCTTCGGCCGGTGTGTTTGCTGTAATTGTTTTTATAGGCCATAAGATGATTATTGAATATGAGGTAAAACAATTTTTATCATTTCCGCACCCGTCGAGGGCATGGTCTCGATCGAGAGCCGTGCCCCGGTGCATCCGTTGTTATGTCTTATTACTGTTGAAGATAGATGGATATGAGGGTGTTTTTGCAAGGCAAACGCAACATCTCACTGTGCGAATGTGAACGGGGGCGAAAGTAAATATTTCCATCGCCAAGCAATATTTTGTAACACAATCCTTCGCCCCTTGTCGCTTTTTCCCTTGCGGCGGCGGTGTGCAGCCCATGCACTGCCCATGCGTCGCCACGTTTCGCCTTGCCAGACTCGCGCAATCCCCCAAACGCACCGCTTTTCCCCTTCCCGCAGCGATGCGCAGCCCGTGCGTCGCCACGTTTTGCCTTGTCAGACTGCCGCAGCCCCCCAAACGCGCCTCCGCAGGCATTCCGGGAGTGCTTTTAAGCCCGAAACTCAGCGCATTTTGCAATCTCCCATATAAAATTGCTGGAATATGCATTGCAAGTAGCAATCTCTCGGTGCGAGACGCTCCTATCTGCAATGCAAATAGCATTCGTTCGATATAAAACTCTGCTACATGCATTGCAGGTAATAAGCTCTCGGTGTGTTGGTTTATGATATGCATTGCAAGTAATAAACTCTCGGTGTGTAGGTTTATGATATGCGTTGCAGGTAATAAACCTTCGGTGTGTAGGTTTATGATATGCATTGCAAGTAATAAACTCTCGGTGTATAGGCTTATGATATGCATTGCAAGTAATAAGCCCTCGGTGTGTAGGTTTATGATATGCATTGCAAGTAATAAACCTTCGGTGTGTATGTTTATGATATGCGTTGCAAGTAATAAGCTCTCGGTGTGTAGGCTTATGATATGCGTTGCAAGTAATAAGCTCTCGGTGTGTAGGCTTATGATATGCATTGCATATGACAGCAATTTAATACAGGAGATTGCAAAATGCGCCGAGTTTTGGACTTAAAAGCACTCCCGGAATGCCTGCGGGGGCGCGTTTTGGAATTCATAGCAGTGCCACAAGGCAAAATGTGGCGCATTTCGGGGCTTGCAGCAATCCCGGAATGCTTGCGGAGGCACGTTTCGGAATTGATAGCGGTGCCGCAAGGCAAAACGTGGCGCGTTTTCCTGTGGGGGCGTAACGTTTACGCCCTCACAAGCATCCCACGGATGAATGCACCTGCATGGCTGTATCTGATGATTACAAGGGGAAAGGGCGGATGGTGAGCCTCCTATCTTTGCGGCGTGAGAAGAAGACGAATAAGATGAAGCGATTTAAGGTGGTAGAAATACTACGGATGCTACGAAATGATGGCTGGATTATGACGACCCAACGAGGCAGTCACCGGCAGTTTGTTCATGCTTCTAAGCAGGGAAAGGTGACCGTGAATGGACAACCAAGTGACACCCTAAGCCAAGAGATTCTAAACAGCATCTTTAAGCAGGCAGGATGGAAATGAAGCATCTCATTCTCTGTTGAAAACAAAGTCATATGATATACAATGGAAAAAGTAAAAGTGCTCGTCGGATGGGACGACAAGAATTATTCGGCTGCGGCTGAGGTGAACGGCGTCGTGGTGGTGACACATAGAAACCTTGAGGAGCTGAAAGCAGTGTTTGAAGATGCGTTCCGATTTCATATTGAAGGAAGCATCAAGGACGGCGACCCGCTGCCCGAAGCGATCAAAAACGGGAACTACGTGTTGGAATACGAACTGCAAGTCTCCGCACTGCTACATAAGTATGGCAACGTGCTGACCCGATCGGCGCTGTCGCAAATGACGGGCATCAACGAACGGCAGCTGGGGCATTATGCACGAGGGACACGCGCCCTGCGACCGGAACAACGAGACCGGATCGTGCAGGGATTTCATAAGCTCGGGCGTGAGCTGCTCGCTGTCGAATAATACGTGGGAGGGGGAGGAGGAAACAAAAACCAAGTGTAAGCGTCACCTCACTTTGAAAATCGCTCGTACTTTTGGCCGACATTTTTTATTCACCATTAAATACTTACAATATGAATCTCAATGATTTATTCAGCGGATCGACGGTGCAGTCGATCGTCAAAACGATTGTGGAAAAGACCGGCCTGAACGAGTCGCAAGCCTCGGGCGCCCTGCAAGCGGCGCTGCCGATGATCCTCGATGTAGTCTCCAAGAAAGCCGGCAGCGGCGAGGGCCTCAGCGGCCTGATCAGCGGTGTCGTGGGTAACCTCGAGAGTAAAGGCCGCGACGTCGTGGGTAACCTCGAAAGCAAAGGCCAGGGCGTCGTGGACAAGATCACCGGCATGATCGACAAGAACAAGGACGGCAAAATCCTGGACGACATCACCGGAATGTTCGGCGGGAAGAAGAAGTGAGGCAGAGAGCCATGTCGTACAGAAAACTGACGCAAGGCGAGATCGACACGCTCGTGGCCGGTGGCTGCGAGGCCGAAGATTGGCAGTGCGTGGAGGTGGCCTCCGTGGGCTTCGATGCCAAGCAGGTGCGCCGCGTGCGCTTCTCGGGGCAGGTCTGCCTCGGGAGCACAGTCGACCTCCGCGACGCCGCGATCCATGACTGCGCCGTGGGCGACGCAGTCCACATCGCCGGCATACGCACCACCCTCTCCGGCTACGAGATCGGCCGCGGCGCCCGCCTCGTCGACATCGGCTCGATGACCTACCGCGCAGGCGCCACAGCGGGCAACGGCGTGCGGGTGGCTGTGGCCAACGAGAACGGCGGCCGCACCATCCCCCTCTTCGACGGCCTCACGGCGCAGACGGCACACGTGATGGTCTTCCATCGCCATCGCACGGAGGCGCTCAGCCGCGCGTTCGGCAGCATCGAGGCTTATGCCGCGCAGATCGCTGCCGAGCCACGCGGACGCGTCGGAGAGGGCGCCGTGGTGGAGGGTTGCGGACGCATCGCAGATGTGCACATCGGTGATGGAGCTACCGTCTGCGGCGCCGCGCTCTTGCAGGGCGGCACCATCCTGAGCCGACCCGACGCGCCGACGAAGGTGGGCGTGGGCGTCATGGCCCGCGACTTCATCCTGGCTCCCGGCGCACACGTGGTGGACGGTTCCTTCGTCGAGCGCTGCTTCGTGGGCGAGGGCTGCGTGGTGGAGCAAGGCTTTACAGCCATCGATTGTCTGCTCTTTGCCAACGGCATGTTTGCCAAGGGCGAGGCCATCTCCGTCTTCGCCGCTCCGCACACCGCCTCGCACCACAAGTCGAGCCTCTCCATCGCCTGCGGCCTCTCGTTTGCCAACATCGGCAGCGGGTCGAACATGAGCAACCACGCCTACAAGCTCGGCGCCGTCCACCAGTCCGTGGCCGAGCGCGGATGCAAGTTCGGCAGCAACTCCTACGTGCAGGCCCCGGCGCATTTCGGAGCTTACTCCATGATCACCGGCGAGCACCGCAACCATCCCGACACACACGCGTTGCCCTTCTCATACCTCATGGAGGAAGGCGGACAATCGATGCTCATCCCGGCCGTCAACCTCTTCCGCACTGGCACCCTGCGCGATGCCCGGAAGTGGCCCCAGCGCGACCGTCGTAGCGCCGATCGACCGCGCGATCTGATCTGTTACGACTTCCTCAACCCCTACCTCATCGAACGCATCCT
>MIQB01000019.1 GCA_002890585.1 Tannerella sp. oral taxon 808 | reverse complement strand
ATCACCTTATGTACTGAACCATCCTTCAGCGTGATCACATACGCGCCGCGGCTCATCGGGATCGACGTATCGCCTTCGGGCAGATCGACGCGCTTCACAAGCTGGCCAGCGACGGAGTAGATGCTGGCAATGTCAGCGCGCTCTACGCGGATGTAAATCATCTCACCGTGTGACCAAACGGCTGTGCCTGCCAAGAACTCGTTAGAAACGACATCCGGGCCAAACGTCAGCGTGATCTCTTGCTGTACGTGCGGAACGATGTACTCGTACTCGCCATTCGCGTTCTTCACGCCACCGAGCACTTCCTGTACACCGTTCACCATGCGGTTCGTGCGAACTACGAGCGGCTTAGTGCCCGTGTAAACGGCCTTGAATGGGAAGCTGCTGCGAGCCGGGGTCTTCCAAATGCCCTTGCCCGGAGTCGTCTTCACGCCCGGAGTCTCAGGCATCGTGATCGTGTGAACTGGCGTCGGGGTGGTGGCGTTGCCTACGCAGAGGTATACGATGCCGTCCGTGCCGAGGTTGAGGGAGAGCGGATACTCCTCGCCGTCGATCTTCACGGTGGCCGGGTGCAGCTTCAGTGTGTTGAGGCTGTTGGGCGATACCGACTTGTAATAGATCAGCGGGTAGCAACGCTTCTCGATCTCCTCGCACGGGCGGATCTCAATGTTCACGTTCACGGGGCCGTAGGTCGTCAGCTTGTCCACGTCAATAGCATCACTGAATTCGCCATTCAGGCCGCGGGTTGTGCCGACGGAGAAATGGAGTTCAGCACCACCATCTAAGCGGAGATCCTTCATCGTCAATGTACCGCAGGCTTGCTCGTAGCACTGGCCACGGAGGCGCAGCGAGGTGAAGCCCGGATTCAGGTTTGCACCGTTCTCCACATGCACATCGGTGTATTGGATACCGAATCCACCGAAGGTCGAAGTGGTGATTACATCAAGTGCGAGGCCGGGAAGCCACATCTCACTCGTGGGGTGACCGCAAGCACCGATCGGCTCAAGGTGCAGGTGCTTCGTGTAGAGACCCGCGTAATCCTTCGAGCCCATCTGACGTTCGGAGATGAGTTCTAAATGGCCATCACGTTCATGATTCTTGTCTGTCCAGAACTCTACCTGGTTGCGGATCTTGGTCGTGTCGACGAAGTAGCGCGCGTTGAGCACGGGGGCACCCTTCACATGGTCGAACGAGTCGGTGAGGAAGGTGATCACGGTGTGGTCGATCACCATCACGTTTTGGCGCTCCCACTCGGTGTCGGGGCCGAACTTCACGAATATGGTGTCGAGTGGTGTCTCACCCGGACCGTACACTTTGCCTTTGTAATGGTCTACGCACTCGCGGCAGAGCTTCCGCGTGTTGCCATCGTCGTAAGAATACTCAGCAAACGGGGCGGACTTGCGGCTGTAGCCGAGTTTGATAATTGGCAGATCCTTCGGCAGACCGCTCCAAGTGGAGAATTGCACCTTGCCGGTGCCCTTGCGGATCAAGCTATCGTGGCAGATCAGCGAGTCCGTCTTGATCGTGATCATGGCGTTGGAGCCGGCGTTGTCTTTGGCATTCAGTTCAAGTACACCAAAGGTCTCGATGACGGGCGATTCTAAGTGCACGCGTTGATTCTCTGCATAGAAGCGGGCATCGCCGTGGAAGGTCATGCGCACCGTGTTGTGCAGGAAGCCCGTGGGTTTCCGTTTGGGATTGTCGCAACCGGAGGGCTGGCAGGTGGTGGGGCACTTGGGCGCTTGCAGCAGGATGTTGTCTGTCCAGTTGGCTTTATTGCCTTGCGTCTTCATAAAGAGGCCGTAGCCAGCCACGTTCTCACCGTGCAGCGTGCCCGTACCCGGCACTGCGCTCATACCCGAGCCTTTACCACCGTAGTACTTCAGATCCTTATACACATCGATCATATCCGAAGCCACCGCAGCGAAACCGCCAGAGGTGACTGTGCCGCCGAAGTTCAGCTCCAGCTTGCGCGCTTGGTTCTCTTCGCCATCCAAATCGCAGTGGTAGTACGTATCGCAACCACCATTTTTCTTATAGCCGCGACCCACCTTCAGCGGATTGCCTGCGGCATCCGTCTTGTAGGCTTGGCTCAGGAAAGGATCCTGACGCGTACCGATGTTCGTCAGGCCACCATAGTTCAGCTTGATGTTGTTATCGGCGCCCACGAATACACTACCACTATTGCCTGTGGCTGTGTATTGGAAATCTTGCAAGTAGACGTTGTTACGCTCCTCGTCGCATCCGCAGACACCGATCTTCTCCAGGTCGCTGAGGTTCTCCAACTGCGCAAGGAAGAGCAAGCTACCCTTCATCTGCCTCGCATTCGTCGGATCGCGCATATCGATATCGCCTTCGCGGGTGCGGAAGATGGCGTTGCCCTTGTCGTCTTGATAGTCCAGCTCGGTGCCCGTGTTCATAATGATGTTACCGCGCTTGCCAGCATCTACCGTCAAATCGCCCTTGTTGCCTGTGTACACCAAAGACTTTTTGGTGAATTGTGTCAGATTAGTTGCATGGCCAAGCAACTTTCCGCCATAGTTCGCCCAATCGCCTTCTATACCACAAGCGCCTACGCCGCCGATAATTCCCGAATGCTCGTAAGCCTGATAAGCAGATGTCTTGCGGTTATGCAGCAGTTCTCCCTTATGAGATTGTTGATCCTCGCAGATATACTCGCTCGAGTAAGGAATCGTAATGAATGTCGGGTATTCACCACCGACTTTCATATCGGTTTTAATCCCCGTGAAGTAGACATTTCCGCCCTCCATGCCTTGCTTCTTCGTCATCTCCGGCTTTGTATCATCGTAGCCGGCTTTGATGTTTAAGATGCCTTTATTCTGATCACTCTGAATCGCATAATCGAAGAGGTTGTGATCAGTATTATGTCCATTGTTCGGACCAGGGTATATCGGTGCATTCTCGCCATAACCCAAATAGATATCGCCCTTACGAGAGAATATATTCGTCGTGTCCTTATCCGTGTTTTCACTCACAAACTTGAAGGCCGACGTACGTATATTATTAGCAGCGATCACGTTCGTTTCCGTGGGGCCGCTGACGGCTTTGCGCTTGATGTCAGCATCGTCGTTCATATACACATTGCCGCGCACGCTGTTGCGGTTTGATAATCCGTTTGTGCAGTCAGCAGTTGCGCCCGACGGGATGTTATCCTCCGCCCAGAAGGTCAGTACACCTTGGGCTATGTCGTCTTGATGGCCGCCTTCATATTTGATCTTTTGGGTGATCACATTCCTCCCTTCCGAAAGGACAAACACATTGTTTTGCTTACCGGGTTTCCAGTCTTCATCTCTTTGGAATTCGACATTGCCCAAAGCCTGAATGCGCAATGCGCCCTTGCCTTGGGTTAAGCCTGTGTAATGGCCCGATTCTCCATTGATTGCATTAGCCACTGTATCAGTAGCATCGTGATGGAAGATGATGTTCGCAGAACAGATCTTCTTGTCATCATTATTGCCATAGTTCAGAATGTAGAGCGTAGAATCCGAGGTGAGCTTCAGATCTGGTGTACCGAACTCACCACCAAAGTGCATGGTGAAATTGTCAAGCGACCTACAACTCTCGAAGTTCTTCAGAATACCACCCGAATACACATGCAAATGCTTGCGACCTGCACCAGAAGGACCAAGCTCTATCACGCCCGGATTGTTCCCGTTAAATGTTGTGGGCGTCGCATCTGTGTGTATCTCGGCGTTATTGGCTCCGTCATGAATATAATTTCTGAATAACCCGAAGATAGATGCCTCGGCTTTGTCAGGGGGAGCTACAGTAATCGGGTGATTGGTGATGAACGACGGATGATTATTCGTGAACGTACCCAAATAGGGAGAAGCAAATACATGAGCGTTTGACGCATTGGCATCCTTATAGAGATAGATGTTCTTATTCGACTGCGGAAAATCCTGCTGCGTAAAATAGAGAAGTGTATTTGTAGGCTTTTGATCCATGTTGATTTTGTCCACACTGCCTATTACCCGCAAAGTGAAACGTGCATTAGTTGATGCGTCCGGGAATACCAAGACAGCATCCGTCTTAGCGTTCGGGAGTGCCTGCCCATCATGTTTTGATCCGGGTTCTGCTGTTTTATCGGTAATGTCATTTTCCACACAAACCCGAGCATTCGGCTGCAAAGAGATCGCGCCATCTACGAAAGTCTGGCCGATCGCCAAAGCCTTTTTCCAATACGGATTGATGGAAAACGCCGATGACGCTCCTGAGTTGCAATTTCCAAGATTCTTGATATGTTGTTTTGCGTTAGGGTGTGAGCCATCATCGTCAATGCTCGCTTCGTTTTTCTCGAAATACCAACGGATGTTGTTAAACTTAAAGCTGTTGAAGATATGACGGCCTGATGGGAGAACGATTGTCGTGGGACGTTTATAGTTCTTGAGTGATCCTGTGTTATCGGCCGTTGAAGTTAGAGACACCTGATTGGCCATTGCTGCAGCATCGGCCATATATGTCCCGGTAAGCTGAACCAATTGAACGCCATCATCCGTCGGGTAATTGCATGTTGTACCTATAGCGCTACTTATTCTATTAAAGTATCCAGCAGGCCATGTCTCACCGTAAAATCCATTAATCGTAGATGTATAGACAGCTTCCGGAATAGGAGCCGGTGCGGACGACGTCTCCGCATAAGTACCTGTAGGCATAGTGTGCTGCCGTATTCTTATAATATATCCTCCGGGGTTATTGATCTGATCAGGATCATCCGTACAACTTAGCGTTGTGAAAACCGGTTCTCCGCAAGGAGCCAATGGGTATCCTCCACGATTAGCCAGACACCAAGCATTATCAGCAGGGCTCAAATCCGGGTGAGGAGTAGTCCCTTCTGTACCCCCATACCAGCTACTTTGGGTGTATCCTGAGTAATTAGTCTTATTGAATGAGAATTCGATAAGAGGTTCTCCATTCGTTTTCTGGAAACGTTTAGGTTTTGTATTTGTCTGATTCGAATTTAAGGCGGGATATGTTGTGACATAACTGCTTGCAGTATGAGCTCCTACATTGGGTATTTTATTTATGACGGAGATCCATCCCAAGGCATATCCCCTTCCTGTATAGGCTCTGATAACTAAGTTCCCATAAGGGTTCCCATTACCATCAGCGCCATTATTCCCCAACTGAATATCCTGCAAGGTGGGCGGGTTCTTGATCAGCTGATGGGAAAATGGGATGGAATAAGTCGTAGCCCATGTATATACAAAGTCCGGACTGAGAGATGAGGTAAGAAGAGCCGGACCTACGATATTACGACCAGGGTTTACATTAACTCCCGTATTTATTAAGACTGATTCTCCAGCACCGAATTCATTGTTTATCTTCTCTGTCTTTCCGCTGGGTAGGCCATCAGGGCTTAAGAGCACCCCCACTTGCCCCCACGCCACACCTCCTCCGGAGCCGAAGAGGGCTGCCAGAAGGGCGATGGTTGTTATTAAATGAAGTCTTTTCTTTTTCATATCGCATCTGTTTTAAAAGTGAATAAATTGCTGTGTAAAGAGTGTTTAAATGTGGGATAGGAGCGGATAGCCCACGGGCAAAACCGCCCTGCACACGGGGTTGGCAGTCAAGGCCGGCTCCGTGTGGGGGCTTCGTAGATAGGTATATGGGGATGTGTACAATACCGCCTGCAGCAGCTTGTGGGCTATCGCTCTCATCGCATCTGTGAATAATTACGCCGGCAAATATATGATGGGTCTAAAGAACAAAAACAAAAATTTATTGGAGGGAGGGGGGGAGAAGACGCCCCGAAGGGGTAATTCATCACCAGCCCGGGGTAAAACGGAGCGAAGCGGAGTGGCACCCCGGGGAAGGCACCATCCTCTCCCCTCCCCCGCCCCCCGCAAACCAGCCCCAGCCCTGCGCGGCAGGGCTGGGGCTGGTTTGCGGGGGGCGGGGAATTCTTGGAGGATATCGTAACCCAGGGTGTTACCCTGGGCTGGGTTGATCTGCCCCTTCGGGGCGTACGGTGATCAAAAACACCAGTACTTGGGCTTACCGCCAACCGACGGTGATCAAAAACACCAGTACTTGGGCTTACCGCCAAGTGGCGGAGATCAAAAACACTCGTCCGGGAGCTTACCGTCGACCGACGGTGATCAAAAACACCAGTACTTGGGCTTACCGTCGACCGACGGTGATCAAAAACACCAGTACTTGGGCTTACCGTCGACCGACGGTGATCAAAAACACCAGTACTTGGGCTTACCGTCGACCGACGGTGATCAAAAACACCAGTACTTGGGCTTACCGTCGACCGACGGTGATCAAAAACACCAGTACTTGGGCTTACCGTCGACCGACGGTGATCAAAAACACCAGTACTTGGGCTTACCGTCGACCGACGGTGATCAAAAACACGCGTCCGGGAGATCACCGGAGGGGTACGGACGGCCACAAGGGGTGCCCCCTACAAGAATTCGATTTCGCGGAAATGAGACCTTTGCCCGCCTATACATTTATATATATACTCTATGCGAACCCTTGTTTTTGCTACACACAACCTGCACAAGCTGCGCGAGGTGCGCGATATGTTGCCCACTGGCGAGATGGAGTTAGTGGGGCTAACGGATCTGGGGCAGACTGCGCCGCTGCCAGAGACGGCAGACACGCTCCAGGGCAATGCGCTGCAAAAGGCGCGCTTCGTGAAGGCACATTATGGTTACGACTGTTTTGCTGACGATACGGGCCTTGAGGTCGAGGCGCTCGGTGGGGCGCCTGGCGTCTACTCGGCTCGTTATGCGGGCGAGGACTGCGACAGCGCAGCAAACGTCCGCAAGCTGCTGGCGGCGCTCGCCGATGCGCCGAACCGTCGGGCTCGCTTCCGCACGGTCATTGCCTTAGTCATGGATGGGCGGGAGCACCTCTTCGAGGGGGTGGTCACGGGGCGAATCGCGACGGAGGGGCACGGCGCAGGGGGCTTTGGCTACGATCCCGTCTTTGTGCCCGATGGCTACGACCGCTCCTTCGCGGAGCTATCTGCCGACGAGAAGAATGCCATCAGTCACCGGGGGCGGGCGGTGAGGCGATTGGTGGAGTTCCTATCGTAGGGGGTAGTTAGGCGGCCTGAAGGGCCGCAGGATGATAGCCCAGGGCAAAGCCCTGGGCGGGCTTCGCCCGGGTAGTTAGGGGGGTAGTTAGAGTCAATCAGAAATGGCTCCACAAATAAAAAAGAGGTGTATCCGGTGCGCCCTGAAAGGGCAACCGAGTTGGCTCATAGAGACAACTCGGAACCCAGCCCAGGGTAGAGCGACGCCCCCGGGCGGCGCGGCACCCTGGGAAATGCAATGCCCGCCCGATCTCCCCGCTCCTCTGAAATCAGCTTCCGCCCTGCTGTGGCAGGGCGGAAGCTGATTTCAGAGGAGCGGGGATTTCTTTTGGTGCCGTCCAACCCGGGGCGTTGCCCTGGGCTGGGTTGACCTGCCCCTTCGGGGCGTATGCTTGGTACACTCAAATTTTTCTAACTCATTTTCGTTTGGCTATATATGCACACACATTAATCCCTTATAAAATGAAGATTCAATTGCTGATTTATGGCTTGCTGCTGTCGCTCTTGGCGGCGCACGCGGCCGACAACTCGACGACTCGCTGGCATACGTATCTGGCGATGTATAACACAACGGCTGTGGCGGAGGCGGAGAATAATGTCTATGCCGTGGCCGATGGCACACTCTACAGCTATGGCAAGACGGATGACCGCATCCGCATCTATTCCCGACAGACGGGGCTGAGCGATTCGGATGTGCGCCTGATACGCTACAGCGCCAGCACACGCACACTGCTCATTGCATACGCTAACGGTAACATCGACCTGATGACGGCCGATGGCGTATACAACTTGCCCTTCCTAAAGAACTCGACGAACATTCAGGATAAGACGCTCAATGCGATCGACCTGAATGGCGACCTCGCTTACCTCGCGGCCAACTTCGGCGTGATGGTGATCGACCTGAAGAAGCGCGAGGTGGCTGAGACTTACCGCTTAGACCAACGGACGGTGGCGACTTGCCTGTTGGGCAAATCGATCTATGCGGCTACGGACAGCGGACTGCTGGCGGCTCGCACGACGGACAACTTGATGGACGCGGCTAATTGGAAACGCGTAGTGCTGAAAGATGCTGCCTTTGACGACCAAAAGATCGTCGGCCTGGGCACCTTCCGCGGGCGGGTCTGCCTCTGCGCCACGGGCACGGGGCTCTTCTGCCTCAACGCCGACAGCACAGTGCGCTTGATGCGTAAACAAACGAACCTGCGCGGCCTCGCCGTGGCCGGTAACCGCTTGTTGGCCTACGCCCAGGAAGCGCTCTACGTCTTCGCCTCACTCGATGGCACGGGCGAGGCCGTTGGCACAGGCACCGTCAATGCCGTGACGGCGCTCAAGGAGGATGGGCGCTACTGGATCGCCTCAGGGCGCAACGGCCTCGTGGGGCTGCGCCGGCGCACCGATGGGCAGTACGAAAAGGCGATCTCGGGGCTGAAGATTGAAGGGCCAAAACGCAATTACGACGACTACATGATCGTAGACCGTGGCCGCCTGTGGGTGGTCGGGGGGAGCTACACGAACACGGCGCGCGGCAACCGCGTGGGCACACTGATGAGTTATGCGGATAAGAAGTGGACGAACTTCGACGAGACCACGGCTACGCGCGGATCGGGGCACGATGTGCAGGACTATGTGGGCGTGGCCGTCGACCCGGACGACCCGACGCATTGCTTCGTAGGCACCTTCGGCGAGGGCGTGATCGAGATCAAGGACAACACCTTCGTCCGCCACTACGACCATAAGAACACGCCCCTCAAATCGGCTCTGCCCGGCAATAAGAATGAACACCGCTACGTGCGCGTCATCGGCATTGGGTTCGATAAAAACAAGAACCTGTGGATGACGAACTGCAATGCGGAAAATGGCATCGTGGTGCGCACAGCGGATGGCACATGGAAGTCGCTCTACTACCCGGGCGTGTCAGACAAGACCTTCGTGGGGCGCATCCTCTTCACCTCGCGCGGGCAGAAGTGGGTGAACGTGCCCCGCGGCGGTGGCCTGCTCGTCTTCGACGACAATGGCACACCGACAAACAACGCCGACGACAAGTCGCACTTCTACTCCACCTTCACCAACGCCGGTGGCACAGCGCTCGGCGTGAGCGAGTATTACTGCATGGCGGAAGATCGCAAGGGCGACCTCTGGGTGGGCACCGACCACGGCCCGATGGTCAGCACCACCACCGACAAAGCCCTGCGCGACCCGGCCCACTGCTACTGGAACGGCATCGTCCGCAACGATGAGGACGGCAAGCCACGCTACTTCTTAGACAGTGAGCAGATCACCGCCATCGCCGTGGACGGCGGCAACCGCAAGTGGCTCGGCACAGGCAGCTCGGGCGTCTACCTCGTCAACGCCGATGGCACGCAGACGATCGAGCACTTCACGACGGCAAACTCGCCCCTGCTCTCGGACAACATCCGCAGCTTGGCCATAGACAACACCACGGGCGAGGTCTTCATCGGCACCGAGAAGGGGCTCGTCTCCTACCGCGGCGACGCCACCGAGGCGCCCAAGACCTACTCCGACGTCTACGCCTACCCCAACCCCGTGCACCCGGACTACGAGGGCAACGTGACCATCACCGGCCTCATCGCCGACTCGAACGTGAAGATCACCGACCTCAATGGCAACCTGATCCGGCAAGGGCGCTCGGCCGGGGGGCAGTTCACGTGGGACTGCCGCACGGCTGACGGTCGGCCTGTCGCCTCGGGCATCTACCTCGTCCTCGCCTCCACCTCCGACGGCAGCGAAGGGGTGGTGACGAAGATCGCCGTGGTGCGCTAAACAGGTTTGCGGGGAATGCTTGCAGTCATCGTGCAAGCAGGCTTGCAGCCATCGTGCAAGGTAGCTTGCAGCCATCGTGCAAGGGAGCTTGCAGCCATCGTGCAAGGTGGCTTGCAGTCATCGTGCAAGCAGGCTTGCAGACCCCGTGCAAGGCAGCTTGCAGCCACCCTGCAAGCATTCCCCGCGAGACATGGTGGGTATTTGTAGGGGCGAATAATCATTCGCCCCTACGACCTTGGGTACGTGTATTCAATTTGGACAAGCGCCTTGTCAGCATGCGCACAAGCGCCTTGTCAGCATGCGCACAAGCACCTTGTCAGCATGCGCGCAAGCACCTTGTCAGCATGCTCGCAAGCGCCTTGTGCAGTAGCCCGCAAGCCCCCCCCCCTTAATCATCAATCATTGCCAACTGGCCCCTCGATGGCAATCGTGCGGCTGCCGTCGGGCTGCTCGGCGATGCGGACACGGATAGCGTCCGGCGGAAGGAGCGATTCGATGCGCTCGGGCCACTCGATGAAGCACCACGTAGGGCTCTCGAAATAGTCTTCGGTGCCGATGGCGAGGGCCTCGTCGAGGGTGCGGATGCGGTAGAAATCGAAGTGATAGATGAGGCCGCTGGTGGTGGCGTCGGTGGCGTACTCGTTGACTAATGCGAAGGTGGGGCTGTTGATGGCGTCGTGCGTGCCGAGGGCTTCGCAGAGGGCGCGGATGAAGGTGGTCTTGCCGGCGCCCATCGCGCCGTAGAAGGCTACGACGCGCGGGCGGCTCCCCACTTGGCTCAGGAACTCCTGGGCGGCGGCGGGCAGATGGGCCGGGGTGGGGACGTGGATCGGGGTCATTTGGGTTGCAGGGTGATGAAGGGCACGAGCATCTCCTCCATCGAGATGCCGCCGTGCTGGAAGGTGCCGCGATAGTAGGGGACGTAGTAGTTGTAGTTGTTCGGATAGGCGAAGAAGCACTCGTTGGTGGCGAAGACGTAGCGGGTGCTGACGTGCGGCGAGGGGAGGCCAGCGCGTGCGGGCTCGTTGATCTCGAAGATGTACTTGGAGTCGCAGGTCATGTGGCGGCCGGTCTTGTAGCGCAGGTTGGTGTTCGTGTTGCGGTCACCCGTGATTTTGATGGGGTCGTTCACCTGGATGGTGCCGTGGTCGGTGGTAAGGATCACGCGGCAGCCCTCGGCGGCGAGGCGGTTGAAGAGCTCGAGCATGATGGAGTGCTGAAACCAAGATCGGGTGAGGCTGCGGTAGGCGGCTTCGCTCTGTGCCAGCTCGCGGATCATCTTGCTTTCGGTGCGGGCGTGCGAGAGCATGTCGACGAAGTTGATGACGATGACGTTGAGCTGATTGCGCAGGAGTTCGTTGAGGCCTGCGAGCATGCGCTCTCCGAATTGCGACTCGTAGATTTTGTGATACGAGAAGGTGTACTTCTTGCGGAAGCGTTCGATCTGTGTTTTGATCAGTGGCTCCTCGTTGATGTTCTTCCCCTCCTCGCTCTCCTCGTCGACCCAGAGGTCGGGAAACATCTTCTCGATCTGCGCGGGCATGAGTCCGGAGAAGATGGCGTTGCGGGCATACTGTGTAGCGGTGGGGAGGATGCTGTAATACAACGATTCGTCCACCGTGAAGCGATCCGTCAAGAGGGAGCGCACCATGCGCCATTGGTCGAAGCGGAAGTTGTCGATGAGGATGAAGAAGACCTTCTCACCGGCGTCTAAGAGGGGGAAGATCTTCGTCTTGAAGAGGTCTGGGCTCATGAGTGGGCGGCGGTCGGGCGAGCGCATCCAGTCCATGTAATTCTTACGGATGAACTTACCGAAGGCGCTGTCGGCCTCGCGCTTCTGCATGATGAGCATCTCCTGCATCTGTGTCTGGTTCTGCTCCAGCTCGATCTCCCAGTAGACGAGCTTTTTGTAGACCTCCGTCCAGTCGTCGGCCGTGAGGGAGTCGTTGATCTGCATGCCGATGCGTCCGAACTCCTGCTGGTAGCTCTCGGTGGTGGCGGTGGTGATGATGTCGTTCTTGTGGAGGTTCTTTTTGATGGAGAGGAGCAGCTGGTTCGGGTTGACGGGCTTGATGAGGTAGTCGGCGATCTTGTTACCGATGGCTTGGTTCATGATGCTCTCCTCCTCGCTCTTAGTCACCATCACGACGGGCACAGCGGGGTCCACCTCCTTGATGGCGGCGAGGGTTTCGAGGCCGGTCAGTCCAGGCATGTTCTCATCTAAGAAGATGAGGTCGAAGGCCTGCTCGCGGCAGCTGTCTACGGCGTCCTGTCCACTGATGACAGGCATTACATCGTATCCTTTCTCTTCGAGGAAAAGGATGTGGGGCTTGAGGAGGTCGATCTCGTCGTCAGCCCAGAGGATCTTGTTTCTTTTCATAGGGGTGGGGTAGGGTTTATAGGGGGGAATTAAACGGGGATTAAACGGCAGGATGGGGGCGGATATTATATGGTATAAAACAAGCGGTGCATCGGGGGCGTCCGTCCATTTGACGTTACCCACCGACGCACCGCTATCGTTTTCCCTGTCTCGCACACACACCGCGTGTGGGCGTGCTGGTTCTATTTCTTCTCAGACTTCTTAGCGGCTTTCTCTGCCTTCTTAGCAGCCTTCTTGGCTTCCTTCTCAGCCTTTGCGGCTGCTTTCTCCACCTTCTCTACTGCTTTATCTACTTTATTCACGGCCCCTTCTGCTGCATTGACAGCTTCCTCAGCGGCCTTCTCCACTTTGGATTCAGGCTTGATGATGTCAAGCAGTTCGATCTCGAACTCCAGCGTAGAGTTCGGGCGGATCATCTCGCCGGCGCCCCCTGTGCCGTAGGCCAAGTCCGAGGGGATCCACACTTGCAGCTTCTCGCCCTTCGTCATCAGCTTAAGCGCTTCCTGCCATCCGCGGATCACTTGCGTCACACCGAACTCGGCTGGTTCGCCGCGCTCTACGGAGCTGTCAAAGACTTTCCCGTCGAGCAACTTGCCCGTGTAATGCACCTTCACGCGGTCGGCGTCGGTCGGCTTCTCGCCGCCATCGCCCTCCTTGATGATCTTGTATTGCAAGCCGCTCTCGGTCGTCTTCACACCGGCCTTCGACTTGTTGGCAGCGAGGAACTTCTCGCCTACGGCTTTGCGGGCTTCGTTTTCTTTCTGTTGGGCGGCCATCACGTAGGTCTGAATGCACGCCTCTGCGGCGGCGTTGTCCATGATCAATCCGGCGGTGTCGCCCTTCAGTGCACGGACGAAGATCTCTGCCAAGATGTTGATGTTGGCCGGCCCGTTGGGGAAGGTTTTGAGGTTCTCGCGCAGGCTGCTACCGATGTTCACGCCAAGGGCGTAGCTCACCGTATCGAGCGACGACTTTAGCGCCGGGCCGCCCTTCTTTGTTGGCTTTACAGCTGCCTCGGCCATCGTGCCACCCAGCAGCATGGCCAAGCAGACGGCTGCGAGGGCTGCCAACTTGTGGATCTGCTTCATCACTTCACGATCTCCAGCAGTTCGACTTCAAATTCGAGTGTCGAGTTGGGCTTGATCGGCCCTGCGCTCTGTGCGCCGTAAGCCAAATTCGCGGGGATCCACACTTGATACTTCGATCCTACGGGCATCAGTTGCAGCAGTTCCTGCCAGCCCGGGATCACTTGTCCGACCTCAAACACGACTGGCTCGCCGCGTTGCGTAGAGCTGTCGAACACGGTGCCGTCGAGCAGGCGACCTGTATAGTGGCATTTCACCTTGTCCTTAATCGTCGGCTTGGGGCCCGAGCCTTCGTTGATGACCTTGTACTGCAATCCGCTGGCAGTCGTTATGACGCCTTCCTTCGTGCGGTTGGCTGCGAGGAAGTCTTGTCCGGCCTTCAGCTCAGCCTCGGCTGCGGCCTGCTGTATGTTCGACAGGTATGCGTTGAGGTATGCGTCAGCGTCAGCGGGAGCCATCTTCAGGGCGGCGGTGTCTTTCAGCGCTGCCAAGAGGCCCTTTACCAGAATATCGACCTTCAGCGAGTCGTTGCCGGGGAAGCTGCCAACGCTGGCCTTGAGGTTATGCCCCACATTCACACCGACAGCATAGCTGATGCTATCGACGGAGTTGCTCAGGGTTACGTCCGTCGTTTCGCCCTGCTTACACGAGTTCATCGTCACACAGGCAGCCGCTGCGGCCGCCATCATCCATACATTAATCTTTTTCATCTCCTGTTTGATTGTTTATAAATACAAATTCGATTATTCGTTCTCTCTATTCATTCGATGCCGAGCAATTCCACATCGAAGATGAGTGTCATGTTTGGTTCAATCGCCTCGCCGGCGCCGCGCTCGCCATAAGCCAGCTCTGCGGGGATCACAAGGCGCCATTTCGATCCGACATTCATCAGCTGCAAGGCCTCTGTCCATCCGGCGATCACTTGCGAGACGCCAAACACGGCCGGCTCGCCGCGCTGCACGGAGCTGTCGAAGACGCGTCCATCGATGAATGTGCCGTGATAATGGCAGCGCACCTTGTCCGTCAGTTTGGGCTTCGGGCCGTTGCCCGTCTTTAGCACTTCGTACTGAAGGCCGCTGGGGAGCGTCACGACGCCGCGCTTTTCTTTGTGTATGCGTAAGAATTCTTCGCCGACTTGCTTATTCATCTCGAACTTCTCGGCTTGTAGGTTTTTGAAATACTCCTGAAGCAGCTGCTGCGCCTCGGTGAAGGGGATGGCCGGTTGGGCCTCATTAAATACATCGTTTATTCCCTTGATAAAATCGTCGATCTCCAGCCCCTTGATGCCCGATGCCCGGAAGTTATTTCCGATGCTCAGCCCGAGGGCATAGCTTATCTTATCCATTATCTAATTGTCTTTCTTTTCCTTGTGTAAATCAGGCCGCAAAAGTAAAAACATTTCGATGCGGCATATGGGCGCTTCTTCTTGGGGGGGGCGCTGATGTAACGTGAATACGACGTGGGGTGTGCAATCCTTCCTCGCCCCTCCCCCCGTGCATCCTCATGCCCTCCCGGCCTTGGAGGAAATCATCCACGGTTTACTTTTGCCCGCCTTCTAATGACAAACGGAGGACGTTACCCCTATACATTATATATATAGCAATCAGAAGATGAAATTGGCAGAAGCGCTCAGCCTGAGGGCTGACTTACAGAAACGAGTGAACGAGTTGAAGGTGCGGTTTAAGGACAGCGCCAAGGTGCAGGAGGGCGACACGCCGGCGGAGGATCTCGCGGCGCTGGAAGTGGAGCTGAATACGGCCTTGGCCGAGCTGGAGGATTTGATCTACCGCATCAATGCGACGAACATGCAAACGATGCACGAGGGCGAGACGGTGACGCGGATGATGGCGCGCAAGGATGTGCTTGCCATGCGCGTGCAGCTGATGCAGGAGGTGCTCCGCCACGTGGTGGAGGGCGACGCGCGCTACGGGCGAAACGAGATCAAGACGGTGCGCGTGGTCGACGTGCCTGAGCTGCGACGGAAGACGGACGCTGCGGCACGCGAGCTGCGCGAATTAGACATGAAGATCCAGGAGCTGAACTGGGCCGTGGATCTGATCGAATAAGAGAGAAATAACAAGGCGACGTTCGTCAATAAGGCGCGCGGGGGCGGTACAAAATGCCCCGAAACCTTCGGGAGACGGGGCGAAAGAGCCATCGAATCATAAACGAGCCACCGCATTGTGCAAGCAGCACAGCGCACAGGCGCAAGTGGCACAATCCGAAACCAAGCGTTCGGTGCATCGCGCATCACCACGTATCGACCGACGCTGACGAACGAGGGTGGGTTTGGGGAAGAAGGGTCGTAGCACTTTCGTGTTGCGGCCCTTCGCTTTTTGAGCCTCATAATGATCAAAAATGCTTTCCGATCGATTTTGGGCCTCATAATCCACCAAAAATGCTTTCGCGGTCGATTTTGAGCCTCATAATCGATCAAAAATGCTTTCGCGGCCGATTTTGAGCCTCATAATCGATCAAAAATGCTTTCGCGGTCGATTTTGAGCCTCATAATCCACCAAAACGTCCCCGCCACCCCCTCCCCGCCTGCACAAAAGGGAGCGTCCGGCCTCGATGGCCCCCCCGTGTTTTTTGATTCGATCTACTTTTGTTTCCGTTGATTGTAGGACGTTTCCGATGAAGTATATCACACATAGCAACAGCTTCGGCAGGCGCTTTCGGCAATGGCTGCGAGCGGGCTGCATCTTAGTCTCGGGCGCGCTGTGGCTTGCGGCTTGCAGCGGCGGCGGAGCGGATGCGGACGAAGGTGATTTCATCGACCCCTACATGGCGCGCGATTCGGGCGGACGAAGCAACGACGTCACCCGCTTTCAAAACAGCAAGGATCTGGCGCGCGACTTCATCAATCCTCCGGCTTACGCCCGGGCGCGCATCGTCTGGCAATGGCCCGGCGGGCGCATCACGAAAGCGGGCATCCAGCACGACCTGACGGAGATGTGGCGCGTGGGCATACGCGGCGCTGTGATCTATGAGACGGGGCGCGCCCTGCCCGACCACACCGCGGAGGCTACTGGAGCTGGATTTATGACGCCGCGTTGGCGTGAACTTTTCCGCTACGCCTGCACCGTGGCCGACAGCCTCGGGATGGAGCTGGGGCTGAATCTTGGCAGCGGCACGGAGAGCGGTGGGCCGTGGATCACGCCTGAGCTGTCGAGCAAACGGCTGCTCTGGAGCCGGACGGACGTAGAGGGGGGCCGACGCATACGCATTCGGTTGGCGCTGCCCGAGGGCGTGATGATGCGCCCGGGGCTGAATGTGCCTTTTTACATCCCCGTGGCCGTGTTGGCCGTGCGCATGGATGATGCGTATGTCAACGAACCGGCAGCGACGGTGGGGGGTGATGAGGCTGCTGAGCCGACGGATTCTGCGGCAGCGCAACCTGCGGTGCCGGCGCCCGTGCTGCCCATCCGCCTCAGCGACGTCTATGACCTCAGCGAACGGGTGGACGCCGATGGCAACCTCTCGTGGGAAGCGCCAGCAGGCACCTTCCGCCTCTTCCGCTTCGTCTGCTCAGGTACGGGAGCACGCACCGCGAATGCTACACCAGGCGCAAGCGGACTGACGCCCGACTTCCTAAGTGTGGAGGCCACAGATGTGCATTTCGACCACACCGTGACGGTGCTGCTTGGCGAGATGCGCGACAACCGCCCAACGAGCTGGACATACATCACTGATGATGGCCGATTGCCCGCAGGTGCCAACTGGACGCCGGCGTTGGCCACCGAGTTTAAGCGCCTCAACGGCTACGACTTGGTGCGCTACTTGCCCGTCTTCACCGGCCTGACGATCGAGAGCCACGACGCCTCCGAACGCTTCCGCACCGACTATCGCCACACCGTGGCCGACCTGTTGTTTCACAACCGCTACGAACGCCTCCGCGAGCTGGCCCACCAGCGTAACCTGAGCGTCCACCCCGTGAACCGGCCAGAGACGTACAATCCGGTCGACGTGACGCGCATCCCTGCCTTCAGCGATGTGCCCACGGCCGACTTCCACCTGCGCAGCACCCCCGACGCGTCACTCAAGATCGCCGCCTCCGCAGGCCACCTCTACAACCGACGCTTCATCGCCGCCCGGGGGCCGCTGGTCGCTGGCACAGGCGGCTGGGAGGTCGACCTGCGCACCCTGAAGCCCCTCATCGATCGCGCCTACTGCCAGGGTGCGAACCGCCTCTTCATCTACGCCTTCACCCACTCGCCCGCCTCGGCAGGCATGCCCGGCATCGAGTGCCCAGACGGCGTCTGCTTCAATGCAAACGCTACGTGGTGGCGCCAGTCGCGGGCTTTCCTGTCGTGGACGGCGCGCAACGCAGTCATGCTGACGCAGGGCAAATCGGTGTGCGATGTCTGTGTCATTTGCGACGATGAGGCGCTACAGCGTGAGGCGCAGTTGAAGCAGGTGGAAGAAGCCTTGGGCGGAGCGTATGACTACGATGTGGCGGGCATCGACGCCTTGCTGAAGCGTATGAGCGTGAGCAACGGCGCAATCACCCTGCCCGACGGCGTGCGTTATCGCCTGCTCGTCATGCCTGACCGTCGCTCGATGCGTCCCGAGGTGATGGCTAAGATCAAAGAGTTAGTGCGAGCTGGCGCCATCGTCGTAGCGCCCAAGCCTGTGACCACCGTCGGGCTACGCAACTATCCGGACGCCGAGGTGCAGCTCCGCGCCGACGCTGATTCAGTCTGGGGGCACACATTCACGGGCGAAGCCCTCTTCGGGCGCGGGCGTGTCATCTGGGGCAAACCACTTGGCGAGGTGCTGACCTCCTTCGGTGTCTTGCCCGACTTCGCCTACGCCGGCACGCCGCCCATCACCCCTCGCCTCAGCTACATCCACCGCGTCGCCCCCACGGCCGACATCTACCTGGTGGTCAACCAGGGCAACCGCCCCGAGTGGGTCAGCCTCACCCTGCGCGACGGCCGCGGGCGCCGACCCGAGATCTGGGATCCGATGACGGGCACGATCATGCCCCAACTCATCTTCCGCAGCGACCGCTACGGCCGCATCAGCCTGCCCGCCTTCCTCCCACCCCACGGCTCGCTCTTCGTCGTCTTCCGCCGGCCGATCGAAGGTCTTTACTTCAACGGCCTCACCCGCAATGGCGACGACCTCTTCCCCAAGCTCCCGCCCTATCCCTTCGGCCAGGCGCCAGTGGCGACTGTGCAGGGCGGCGAGGCATTCTGTTTTGTTACAGGTTGGAAATACGGGTTGCAGAAGCCCGGCGGTCGGCGGCTGGCTTTGCGGGGCTACCACACGGAGACGGTGCCCGTGGCCACGGCCTGGAGCGTCTGGTTCGATCCGCGTTGGGGCGGCCCTGGCGAGGTGCGCTTCGATCGCCTCTACTCATGGCCCACGCATCCCGATCGCGGCGTGCGCAACTATTCAGGTACGGCCATCTATCGCAACACCTTCCGCCTCTCAGCTGCGCAGCTGAGCCACACGAGCGTCGTCCTCTCCTTAGGGCAGGTGATTCACATGGCTGAAGTCGAGGTCAACGGTCGGCCGGCCGGTGTGTGGTGGTGTCCGCCTTACGAGCGCGACGTGACGTCGCTGTTACAGGCGGGCGAGAACACGCTCGAGGTGCGCGTGACCAACCTTTGGCCCAACCGCCTGATCGCCGATCTGCGCGAGCAGCCCTCCGATCGCCTCACGCGCACCAACCTGCTCGGCCGTTACACCGGCGAGTCGCCTTCCACCATCTCCGGCCTGCTCGGCCCCGTGCGCCTCATCATCCGCCCGATCAAGCGGCCGTAGAGGGGGATGAAAGGGGAAAATGGCCGGGTACAAGCGAAGTTCTCCCCCTCGATGTACCCGGCCAGAAACGAATGGCGGATTATTTATCGCCATAATGTCCTATAGCGCTGACCAAATAGACGGTCACGACCTCTTCGCGAATTTCATAGATCAGGCGATGCTTAGCGGTTATTCGTCTTGACCATCGCCCTTTCCAATCTTTGATTAATGGTTCCGGTTTGCCAGTTCCTGTGGTAGGGTGTATTCTCAGTTCTTCAATCAGGGCTTTTATCTTGATCAAGATGGATTTCCGTCCGGCCTTTTTGTGTGCTTGAACATCCTCTATAAACTGTTTTTTATAGATGATTCGGTAGGCTTTCTCTTCGATCATAGATTAAAAAGTTCCTCTTCTTCCTCTTTGGATAATGACACATCCTCGCTATTCGATGCTTTGTCTATGTGTTCCAGATTCCGCCTGTCTGCAAAAAACAGATCGCCCGATGGGCTGATCTCAAACGGGTTTACCCGATATTCGACTGGGATAGAAAGGAAAGCAGCAACCCAATCTTCGTCTACATATCTTTTCAAGGGATTGTTAGACACAATGAGGTGGATGTATTTCTCACCTCGTTTGACAGCGACGCGCTCTTTCTCTGCAAGCTCGAAACATGATTTCGCCTCATTCCTAAATTCTTTTGCTGTGATGATCTTCATTATGTGGGCTGTTGATTAAACGTGTACACAAAAGTAGGGCTTAAAGAATTGGCCCTGTGACGAATTGCATGTGTCTTTCTCGTCTCCCCATCTTTTTGTCACATAGCTCGCTATGCTCCTTAAAAGAGGAAAAGAGGAGACAAGATCCCCGGAAATATCCTCTGTATATCCTCCGAAATAAATTCCAAACAGCTTCTTAGAAGCCACACCATACATTCTTTCTGTGCTCTATAGAGAAAACCTATCGCCCACCCGGGATAAATGTGTCTGGCATTACCATATAACCCATATTCAAGGCTTCATTTCTACAGATGAAGGCTTGATTTATAAAAATCAAGGCTTCATTTTTGCAAATAAAGGCTTGAATATAGAATAGGCAGTACTTGCAAGACAAGAATATCCGACTTACGCAAAAGGTTTATCCCGGTAGATGTCGACATATAGTCAACCGGGAATGAATTGCCCCCCCTTCCTGCCCAAGGCCATGAAGGGGGGGGCTGCCCTAATCCTTGTACCCCCAACCCACCCCCCTCCCAAGAAAAGCTCATGCGACTTGTCGTAGGACGAGACCCTTTCGCCTCCTACAGATACATCAAAGGGAGGCATGCACACGTGTGTGGCATACCTCCCTTCTGAGATCTGAGGGATGGGCAACGCGCCCCCGCTATCGGGCGGCAATGACCTCGATCTCCACGAGGCCACCCTTCGGCAGCTTGCACACGGCAAAGGCCGAGCGCGCGGGGCAGTCCATGCCGGCAAACTGCGCAGCGTAGACTTCATTCACAACGGCGAAGTCGTTCATGTCGGTTAAGAAGACGGTGGCCTTCACCACGTCCGACAGCTTGTAGCCGGCCTCGCCGAGGATGGCGTGGAGGTTGCGAAACGACTGCTCGGCCTGCGCCTGGACACCGCCCGGGGCAAAGTCGCCCGTGGCAGGGTCGAGACCTAACTGCCCGGAAACGAACAACAGGTTGCCCGCCTCTACGGCCTGGCTGTACGGCCCGATGGCCGCGGGCGCTTGATTGGTTGCGATTACTTTTTTCATTTCTGTTCTTTTTTATGGGTTGATGATTACGGGCCTCCACTACTCAAACCGTTTACGGATGCAGTACTGGGGGCGTTTGTTTTGCGAGAGGAAGACGCGCCCGAGGTATTCGCCGACCATGCCGATGGCGATGAGTTGGATGCCGGCGAAGAGGGCGATCATGACGGCCATCGTGGTGTAACCCATCGGCAGACCGGGGTTCATCAGCTTGTCAACGACGGCGTAAATGCCTAAGCCGAAGCCGAAGAGGGCGAACACGAAACCGAGCACCACCACGGCGCGCAGGGGGAGGATGGAGAAGTTGATGAACATGTTCATCCACAACGTGACCAGCTTGCGGAGCGTGTAGCCCGACTTGCCCTCGCGGCGGGGGCAATGCTCCACCTGTAGCCGGCCGATCTTCGATGTGGTGCGCAGGATCAGGCCGTCGATGTAGGGGAAGGGGAGGTCGTAACGGATGATCTGGCGCACGATGAAGAGGTTGAGCGCCTTGAAGCTGGAGAGGTAGAGGTCGTGAGGCTTACGGAGCATGATGTTGGCCACGCGGTCGTTGAAGCGGCTGCCGAGGTTGCGCAGCGCTGAGTGGCGCTTGTGGGCGTAGTAGGTGTAGACCACGTCGACGTCGTGCGTGGCGATGTAGTCGAAGAGGCGAACCACCTCGGCGGTAGGGTTCTGGAAGTCGTCGTCCATGATGACCGTATAGGCGCCCGTCACTTGGTTGAGGCCGGCCATGACGGCGTTGTGCTCGCCCACGTTCTTGGCCAACGAATAGAAGCGGACGATGCCGGGATAGCGCCGGTGGAGGTCGATGCAGGCAGCCTCGGAGTCGTCAGGCGAATCGTCGTTGACGAGGATGATCTCTGGCTCGTAGCGCGGGGGCTTGAGCGCCTCGACCAGCTCGCCCACGACGCGCCCGATGGTGTGTGCGCTGTTGTAGACGGGGATTACTATGGAGATTTTCATACCCGGTTGACGGCGCGGATCACGGTATCCACCTCTTCGTCGGTGAGGGTGGGATACATCGGAAGGCTGAGGATGGCGGCGGCGAAGTCGTCCGTTGGGGTGCGAGCGGCGTCGCGGCCTGGGCCGTCGTAGGCGCGTTGGCGGCGGATGGGCACGGGATAGTGGATCAATGTGCCGATGCCCTCCTTGGCCAGTCGCTCGGAGAGCGCGTCGCGGTCGGTGGCACGGACAACGAAGAGGTGATAGTTCGGCTCGCCATACGCGTACTCCGTGAGGCACTCCACGGCCGTCAGTCCGGCTTGGTAGCGTGCAGCGATGGCGCGGCGGCGGGTGTTCCAAGCATCTAAGTGGTGCAGTTTAACGCGCAGGATGGCTGCTTGCATCTCGTCTAACCGGCTGTTGATGCCCTCGTAGTCATGGTGGTAGCGCACCGTCTGGCCGTAGTTGCGCAGCGAGCGGAGGCGTTCGGCCGTGGCGTCGTCGTCAGTCGTGATGGCACCGCCGTCGCCGTAGGCGCCGAGGTTCTTGGTGGGATAGAAGGAGAAAGCTGCACAGCGTCCGCGGCGCCCCGCCTTCAATCCGCAGTAGGTAGTGCCGGCCGCTTGCGCACAATCTTCCATCACCTGCAAGCCATGCGCCTCGGCCGTGCGCATGATGGCGTCCATATCGCAGCTCTGGCCATAGAGGTGCACGGGGACGATGGCCTTGGTGCGTGGGGTGATATGCCCCTCGATGAGGCGTTCGTCCATGAGGCCGTCCTCCGGTCTCACGTTAACGACGACCGGTGTGGCGCCCGCCTGCACGATGCCGGTAACGGTGGCAAAGGCCGTCATGTCGGTGGTGATCACCTCGTCGCCGCGGCCGATGCCCATCGCCCGCAGAGCCAGTGCGATGGCTTCGGTGCCGTTGGCCACGCCCACGCAGTGTCGGGCGCCGAGGTAGTCGGCAAATTCACGTTCAAAGGCTTCGCCTTCTTTTCCGAGGATGTACCATCCCGAGTCGAGCACACGGCGCAGGGCCGCATCGATCTCGGAGCGGATGGCTTCGTATTCACGCTTGAATTCGTTGAATGGGATCATAGGGTTCAAGTAGTTATGTGGCCTGAAGGCCACGGTAGTTAGAGGGTAGTTAGAGGGTAGTTAGGGGGTAGTTAGAGGTAGAGGAATGGATTGCAATTCATTCCTGTGTGAATAGGATATGATCTGCTTTTTACCACAAATCCACTTTGCCGCCTATTCCCAAATCAAGCGTTGCTGTGGGAATACCCAACGCTTTAAATATTCGGCCCATCGTCGGAAGTGTGATCGAACTCTTTCCGCTCTCCAATTTCGAGATCTGAGACTTCTTCACACCGACTCTTTCTCCGAGTTCCTCCTGTGTAAGGTTCTGATGTATCCTGGCCTTCTTGATTGCCTCTCCCAGGAGGTAAGCGTGCAAATCTTCTTTGAGCCGAGCTTCCATTGCGTCGCGCTCTGGCGTGCCAATCTCCCCCCAGATCTCATCTGTCAGATCATCTGCGGGGGTAAAAATCATCTTTGTCATCTTGTTGTGCTTTTATCGTTGAAGTATGCTCTCATTATGCTTTCGGCTTTTTCTATTTCCTTCTTCGGCGTCTTCTGTGTTTTCTTCACTATGCCATGTGTTACCAAAACAAACGCGCCAATTTCATTATCCCAAAAGGCAAACAGCCTATAATGCATTCCATTAAACAGTGTGCGCAACTCCCATATCTCGGAATCATCCAACTTCTTGAAGAGATCTTTATCTACGATCCCAGTCTCAACTTTGAGGATATTATAGGAGATCTTTTGCTGCGCTTTCAAAGGTTGAAGCTTGATGAAATTCTTAGCCTCTTGACTTAATATGATTCTTATTCGCTTCGTCCCCATTACTTATTTCGTTTTACACAATCAATAAACGCCTCATAATCCCGGATGTAATCGGCCTCGTCGTAGTGGTCGGAGGCGAGGACGAGCAGGATGCAGTTGGGGGAAAAGGCGCTCATCTCGTGCCAAAGCATGACGTCCATGTAGACGCCGAGGTCGGGGCGGTCGAGGGTGACTTCTTGGCGGTGGGTACCGTCGTCGAGCAGCAGGTTGAATGAGCCATTGATGCAGAAGAGCACCTGCCGGTTGTGCTTGTGGGCGTGGCGCCCGCGGATGGCTTGGGGCGCGCTGAGGCCGTAGATGTAATAGACGCGCTTCACGTCGAAGGGGATTTGGCGGCCGCATTCGGCCACGGACAGCACGCCGTCGACGCCGTCTTTGATGCGGCCGAGGTCGATATAGGCGCAGTTACTTACTTGTAGAGACTCCATAGAGGTAAAATTTCGGGTTACGGTAAACCTCCTTCAGGCGCGGGTGCGTCATGGGGGAGGTGGTGATGAGGTAATCCAACCGGTAGCGGTCGGCGATGGTGTCGAGCACGGCCGGGTCGGTGCGGAGGCGACGGCGGAGGCACTCGCGGGTGTACCACTCGTAGATCTTCTCGCCGCCGCCGGGGTCGAACTTGAAGATGACGAGGGCCTCGCGGCGGGTGCGTCGGGGGAAGGAGAGCTCGTCGCGATCGCGGAAGAGGAAGACGTCGTCCGGGCGGGTGTGTGCCTTGACGTAATCCGTCAGCTCCATCAGCGCACGGTCTTCACGGGGGAAGATGTTACGGGCGAAGTTCTTTTCGATATGAATCAAAGCCATGATGGCCACCATGGCCACGACGGGCGGCAGGAGGCGCGCGGTGTCTACATGGCGGCGGACGAGCCACTCACGGGCGACGACGTAAACCAGCAGATAAGCAGCGAAGGTGCCGAGGGCGGCGATGCGGAAGAGGTAATACTTGAGCAGCCGGCCGTGCACATCGATATAAGTAATCGCCAGCCCGACGAAGACCATAAGGAGCGTGATCCGAACGATCGTGTTCAGCCGCCGCACATCTTCATCCTTCGATCGGCGCAGACCGAAGAGGCACCAGAGCAGGAGGAGGAACGAGGCCACGACGCGCGGCAGGACTTTCTGCATGGCGCCCTCGCGGTGCATGGGCGCGGTGTGGTGCGTGTTGCGGAAGAAGGAGTAGACCCAATCCACATCCACGCCGTGGATCACCGTGCGGCTGTCGGTCAGGTAGGTGGCGAGGTAGATCACAAACGGCGCCACGAGCGCCACGTAAACGAGCCCCGTCACGATGGCGCGCTTGAGGCTCCGCTCGCGCACAAGGCCGTAAATCCACACCAAGACGAAGAACCAACCGCCGACGAGGATGTGGAAGTAGGAGGCTGCGGCCGCCATCATAGCCGCCCATGTGTCATAACCGGCGAATTGCGGCGTTGCCTTCGGCACTCGCGGTTCGGTCACGTACTTCTGTACGCTCCCTCCCGCTCGGCCTCGGACGCCTTGCCCTTCATCTGGTCCCTGACACATGCCCGGGATCGATGGCTCGTCGCCGCGCAGCATGAAGTAGAAGCCCCAGAGAACGAAGACGTAAGCCAGCGTCTTGCCCTCGAAGCCGCCAAAGATCCACTCCATACCGAAGAAGCTCTGCGTGTTGACGTTCGCGATGTAGAGCTGGAGGATGAGCAGGATGCCCGTGTTGCGGATCCGGAGCAGGCGGAAGATGCGAGCCAGCGGGAAGGCGTAGAGCAGGAAGTTGACCATGCGCCCCCAGAACGCGAGCTGCTCGAAGGTGAGGTAGCGCAGGGCCCAGCCGGCGATGTGCTGGAAAAGGAAGCGTGTGCCGACCCACTCGGTGAAGGTGAACGAGCCGGGGATCCAGTCCGGATCCATGTATTGTTTGGCCAGGGCGAAGTAGGTCTCCTCGTTGTCGCCCGGCACGAAGGAGAGCAGGTTGAGGCAGAGCAACAGGAAGATGAAGAGGCGCGTGTCCACGCCATTGATCGCATCGATCGCGCGGGTGATGAGGGTTCGCGGTTTACTCATTCTGTTGAGGGTTATCGGCTAAAAAGGGGTAGCTGTGGGGGCCTGAAGTCTTTCCAAAGAGGCCATTCGTCCACCCGACGGTCGAGCCGACGAATTGCTTGGCGTCAACGGCTCCAACGGGCACCGGTTGAACGAATTGTTTGGCGTCAACAGCCCCAACGGGCACCGGTTGGACGAATTGTTCGGCGTCAACGGCTCCAACGGGCACCGGTTGAACGAATTGTTTGGCGTCAACGGCTCCAACGGGCACCGGTTGGACGAATTGTTTAGCGTCAACGGCTCCAACGGGCACCGGTTGGACGAATTGTTCGGCGTCAACGGCCTCACCGGGCACCGGTTGGACGAATTGTCGCGGAGAAACGTATACGGCGCTTTCACTTCCATGCTATTGCGGCTGCTCAGGGGTGATGCCATACGGCGTGCGGGTTACGTGTTTCGAGCGCGTCTCCTGGCGCAGGGCACGGTTGAAGCGGATGGATTCAGGCGTCTTGTAGCCGCGCGGATGGTCTAAGTGGAGGCAGATGGCGGAGTAACGGATCTGTCGGCCGCGGATGCCAGCGTTCTCAAGGCGCTCGCCAAACTCGCGGTCTTGGCCGCCGTAGTGCATACGTTCGTCGAAGCCATTAGCCGCCATGATGTCCGTGAGCCACCCCGAGGCGTTGTGGCCGTTCCAAGTGGGGCGTGTTGGAGTAAGGCTGTTGAGCAGGCGCTCCTTCAGGCCGAAGGCAGAGAGCTTGTTGTTCTTAAACGAACGCCCCATGCCGCGCGCCCGGAGCCACCCGACCCGGAAGCAGCGGCCGGTGCGGATGTCGTCGCGGGTGATAGCCTCTGAGGTCGTCAGGGGCAGCTTGTGGTAACCGCCGGAGAGGAAGCGCCCCGGGCGACGATGGGCCAAGTGCGTGCCCACAAAGTCGCGGCGGGGGATGCAGTCGCCGTCGCTGAAGAGCAGGTAGTCCGTGGCGGCCTCGACGATGGCTTTGTTCAATATCTCACACTTACGGAAGCCGTCGTGCGGTTGCCACACGTGGCGCAGGGGGTAGGTCACTTCACGCTGCATGCGCTCGATGAGTGTGCGGGTACGCTCGTCCGATCCGTCGTCAGCAATCAGCACCTCGAAGCGCCTGTCCGTCTGCGCCTCGTATCCCCAAAGCACTTTCTCAAGCCACGCAGGTTGGTCGTAAGTAGAAAGGATGACGGACACGATCGGGGCGGCTTCATGCGTGGCGAAGGGCAGCGGGCGTTTGCGGGCATAACGTCGCCAGAAGGCACGGCGCGCCGCCAGCATCCATGCGGCACACTGCGCAGCGTCAGCCCCGCGCGCCTCGGCGTAGGCTCTGGCCAGCAGCCGGAACATCGGCTCCCCGCCCCACAGCCGGGCAAAGTTTTCGCAGCCGCGGCGCACAGACACTCGGCCGAAGCGCATGCGGTTGAGGTCGACTAAACAGAAGTCTACCCCATTTGAAGTTTTACGAAACAAGATGTTGCCAGGCGAATAGTCAGCGTGCAGGAAGCCGCCTTCGTGCATGCGCGCCGTGAAGCGGGCAAAAGCGCGGAGGATGTCTTCGCGCCCCTCCGTGCCACCGCGCCCGAACTCGTACATGTCGCGGTCGTAGTCCGCTTGTTCGCTGACGAAGAAGCTACGCCGGAGCAGTCCGCCCTGCCGCTCGATGAGGCAAGCCAACGGCGCCGGCGTCTCGATGCCTGCCTCGCGCAAACGCAGGGCGTACGCATAGGCTCGGCGGGCCTTGGGGGCGCGGAAGAGCGTATATGCAATACGTAAGGGGAGGGGCGGCACCCGGTAGCGCTTCACATTGACGCGGCGCCCATCCGGCAGGTCGAAGACGCGGATCTCGTTGCGCTGGCGATAGATCACCTCGCCGCCCCGCTCGAAGGCCTCGGGCAGCGACCGCACGAATCGGCGCAGCGACTCGTCGGCGCCGGGGGCGAGGGTCACGTTAATGCTTGATGCCACGGAAGGTCTGTTCGGTGTTGTCGTCTAAAGTGAGACGGATCAGGCAGACGCCCGCGGGGAGCGTGTGCGTGTCGACCACTGCACCGGGGTTGTCCTGCCGCAGCAGCAGGCGCCCGTCTGGGCTGAAGACTTCGATGCGGCGGATGCGCTCGCTGCCGTTCAGGTGGAGCGCGGTGCCGAAGGGGTTGGGATAGATGGCTGGATTGGCGCACTCCACCTCGGCGTTGGCCGTTGGGGTAAACGAGATGGCTGCACTCGGTGCGCTCTCGCGGTTGCCGTAGACGGTGGCCACTTGATAGTTCACCGTCTGCGTTGGCTTTGTGGGGTCGATGTAGCGTGTCGACGTGGCGCCTACGCTACCCACCTTCTCATGGTCGCGATAGATGGTGTAGCCCGTGATCTCGGGGAAGGCGTAAGGCTCCATGCTGCGCAGGGAGGCGCCCGTCTGCGAGCTGATCACGGCAGAGATGAAGAAGTTGTAGTTGAAATTGGCAGCGTCGCGACCCTCATGCAGGCGCTTCCAGGTACGTGCATCGAAGGAGTAGATGTCGCCCTTGCCATCGATGGCCGGCCCCTCGTCGCAGACAGCGGGGTAGTTGTCCGTGCCGGTCGAGAGGTGGGAGACGTAGATGGCCACCGTGAGCGTATGCGAAGCGTCGATGGTGAAGGGGGTGGTGAGCTTCACGGTGTTCGTTTGGCCGTAGACGTACGTTTGCGTGATCTTCTGCGTGTATGTGCGGTTGCCCTGCGTGATGTAGACTTCATACGTATTGCCGCGTGTCGGGGTGAAGCGCACGGCGGTGATCGTGCGGCGGTTCAGTGGCGCTATCTCGGCCGGTTCCCAGCGTTGGCCGAAGTAGAAGGGGCGCGATTCGCCCGAGTCGTTCGCGTTCACCTGATTCTTGGCGCGCGCGCCGCCCCAATAGATGGATTGCTCATACTGGGGCGCGCTCCACAAGACTGCTGCGCGGCCGTCTGTCGTGGGTGTCACCTTCACATCCGTTGGCGCCTTGAGCTCGTTCATCTCCACCGTGACGGAGGTTATACTCGACTCGCCGCCGCTCTCATAGACAGCCGAGACGCCGTAAACGATCGTTCCGCGGCCCGGCGAGACGTCGGTATATGTGGGCGAAGTCGTTTCACCGATGCTTGTTTGGTTACGGAACACGCGATACGCCCGAGGTGTGCCCGAGGTGGGAGCTGTCCACGTCAACTTCACGCTGCCGTCTTGCCGTGTAGCGCGCAAGTTCGTCGGTGCGCTGACGGCCCGGTGGTAACGCCCATCGAGTGTCTGCACACCGGAGTTTTTCGGATCGAGGTAACGATCGAAATGCACCTTCGCTGCATCGCCTTTCTGCTTATTCCAGTGGTAACTGAGTTTGCCATAGAGGTTCGAGCCGTCTGTACGTGTGCACGACGAGGTGCCCCCCGTCAGTGTACCCACGATGCGCCGGCTGCTGTTGAAGAGTGGTGCTCCGGACGAACCCACCTCCGTCACGCCATGACCGTTGGCGGTGCGGGCGAAGATGGCGTCCCAATGTGCATGTGGCGCGCCCTCCAAGGTGCCCTCGCCGTAAAACGTAGCTGTGGAGGCCGGTGCGGTGTAAGTTGAGATCTTCATGTAATCGCCCTGCGGGAAATGCATGGACACGCCCGACGTCGGGGCCTGGTCGCTGCGATCCCAACCGTTGTAATAGACGTTGTAATTCTCCGGGATGCTTTGCTTGAGCAACAGCAGGAGCCCATCTGACCCGCCATGCGTGGGCGTGGAGACGACGCGTGTGCAGCCCACCATGCTGCGTGGCTGCGCTGTCTGACTGCCTCGGCAGCCCGTGTATTCCTTGTGAAAGATGAATTGCCACTGCAGTAAGTCGGCGTCTGAGGCCATGGCTGCGTTGGCGTCTTGCATGCAGTGCGTGGCGGTGAGGATGTAGGGCTTCAGGTCTTGCGCTGTGTTGTTCACGAGCGATCCCGTACAGATGTATCCCTTGCCATTGATCCGCTGCATGATGTGGCAGACGCCTCGTTTCTCGTTCTGCCACGCATCGCCCTCCTCGCAGTTTATGTTCACCTCGCAGCTGCCCGATGAGCGCCTGAGTTGCGCACCCTGCCGCCATGTCTGGTCGCCCATCGGCAGGTTGTAGCCATACCCCACGGCCTCGATCTCCAACCGCGGCCTGCGCCCATCCGGCCCCGGTACATACTCCAATGTCACGGCGTCGCCTTGCACGAAGCCCGTGGCGAAGCGCCCTCCGCTGGGGTGCGTGGCGTGTGTGTAAGCCCCTAAGAGCTCCGATTTATCACTATTATATAGGTATAGGCGCCCACCCTCGGGGATGAAGAAGTCGGCGTAATAAAGCATCAGTGCCTGTGCTCCCGCAGCCTGTAGCTCCAGTTGCCAGATCGTCTGCCCGTCGGGGAGCATGTTCCACGACCCTGCGTTATTTGGGTTCATCTTTACCTCTATGAGCTTAGAGACGCAGCGTGGTGCCAGTCCTTCGCGTTCACGCCAAGCATCGACCAGCTTTTCGTCGTCCACATTAAAGTTTACGGCCACCGTCTCAGCGGCGGCGCGGCTGCGGAGTGTCTGTTCGTATCGGAAGCTCGGGGGCGTTCCCCCCTCACTCATTTGCGCCCTGGCGCTCATAGCCATGCCCACGGTGAAGCATCCTGCCAATGCGGCGCGTACGATCATTGATTGCATAGTATTCATTGTAGTATAATCTCTGATTTACTGCCTCTTTTCAGAGCAAGCGGCACAAAAGTAGACCGATTTCAATGACGGATTTTCTGGAAGTTATCGCCACACAGAAATAGATTGCAAACCATGCCCCTACAGGAAATCGATTGGAGACTTGCGGGGCACAGCAAGTCCTGCGGGAAATACTTTGGTGCGTGTACGCATGCTGACAAGGTGCTTGTGCGCATGCTGACAAGGCGCTTGTACGCATGCTGACAAGGCGCTTGCGCGCATGCTGACAAGGTGCTTGCGCGCTACTGCACAAGGTGGTTATGCAAATTGAATACACGCCACCCGAGGTCGTAGGGGCGAATAATCATTCGCCCCTATAAACGTGAGTTCGATGTAAGAATAAAGTCAGCGGTATGTCTACGAAAGTCCGCAATGGTCAAAACGTTTTTGGAAATGCTTGCGGGACTCCCGCAAGCACCAAAAAGCAGTTTTCCCTCGTTGCGGGAATCCCGCAAGCGCCAAAAAGCAGTTTTTCCTTGTTGCGGGAATCCCGCAAAGCCCAAAAAAAGACCATCGCACAACATCTCCGCGTCAGCACCCACATCTTTCCCACTCGATATTCAGAGCATTTAGGCCGAGTTGAGTGCTTGATCTACCTTCCCTTTTTCCCTCTTTAGAGGAGGAAGACCTCCTCTAAAGAGGGGCATGAGGGCTATTTGACACTTTGGAGTATAAGAAGCCTTGGCATACGCTTGAGATTGTATGCCATAACTTCAAGGATATTCTGGGTGTGCGTTCGTTCTAAACCTCGGTAGCGACATCGCCCGCCTGAGAACCACAAGCGAATACTTCCAAAGGTTCGCTCGATCAAGCTGCGCGTTTTGCTAATGATCTTGTTCAGTGATCGCTCCGTATCAGTCAGCTTCTTCCCTCTACTTGCCTTGTGCATAATCCCGTCGATTAACCCGTGGCTTGTCAAGCAGTGCGAGTTCTTCTTGCTACAATACCCCTTGTCGGCGAGCACGCTGATCCCTTCGGGCAGTTCCGCCTTCTCGATCAGATCAGGTAGCATAACCGTATCGGAGCAATTGGCGGGCGTAGTGATGAGTGCTTCCACCAACCCTTGATTGTCGGTCAGTACATGTTTTTTGTAGCCGTATCTATATCGACGCCCTTTGCGAACCCAACGAGCCTCGGTATCCACTCCTGGCTTACGACTTTTGAGTTCGTACTGATAGGCTTCCTCTTGAGCTTGCTCCTCTGTAGTGCGCAAATCCTCCCGGTCGTCTGCCACTTTGATTAGGATACTTCCAT